>NC_011979.1:3992500-4304501 GCF_000022265.1 Geotalea daltonii FRC-32 | reverse complement strand
ATAATTCATTGACAAATCACGGGTATTATGTTTAATTTTACAGCTTATTTTTAAACAACATTACCAATCACCACATGTAAATATAAGGAGCTTTTAGAGATGAAAAGAACATTTCAGCCAAGTAATGTTTCCAGGAAAAGAACCCACGGATTTCTTGTCAGAATGTCGACCAAGAACGGCAGACTCGTTATTAAGCGACGCCGGGCTAAAGGGCGCAAAAACCTAGCGGTATCAATTGCATCCAAATAATACCCAAAATTCATTCACAAAAGACGAAAGGCTGTTGAAGCGATCCCAGTTCCTGCATGTTTCAGATGCAGGGAAGAAGATCCATACAGCTCATTTTATCATTTTGGGTTTAGTCTCAGCTGATTGGACAAAAATCGGGATTACTGTCAGTCGTAAAGTAGGAAATGCCGTCTGCAGGAACCGTATCAGGCGGCTGGTTCGTGAGTTTTACAGACTTAATAAACAACATTTTGCTGTTGCTTATTACAATATCATTGCCAAGAGAGGTGCAGAGCAGCTGAATTATCAGCAGGTTTGCAGGGAATTGGCTAATGCTCTGGAACGCCTGTATATAAAGCCATGCTGAGACAAACAGCTATTCTCATCATTCGTTTTTATCAAAAGTTTATCTCCCCTTACAAGGGAGCCTCCTGCCGGTTTTATCCTTCCTGTTCAGATTATTCATTACAATCCTTTGAGAAGCACGGATTACTGGCCGCCCTGTGGTATTCCGTGCTGCGTATTCTGAAGTGTCACCCCTTTCATCCGGGTGGCTATGATCCTGTTAAATAACTTTCTGGTTATTGGAGTAATTATGGAAAAAAGAGTTGTTATTGCCGTTATTTTATCCATAGTGGTTTTGTATGCTTTTTCGTATATGTTTCCACCCCCGGTAGCCAATCAGAAAGAAAAGGCCGGGCCGGTTGCAGCTGTGCAGAGCCAGCCTTCTTCTGCGAAACTTTCTGCCATCGATAGTGTGCCTGCAGCAGCAACTCCACAGGCAGGTCTTGCTGCTCGTAACATTGTGGTGGATACCGATTTGTTTATTGCCGTCTTCTCCACCAAAGGGGGCGGTCTTCAAAGCTTTCAACTGAAGCATTATAAAGACAAAGCGGGAGCAGTCGGTCGGGATATCGTCCTTAAGAACGAGTCTGATGGTGACAAGCTGTCCCTCTTGAGTGAAGGAAAAAGCTTTGGGCTGGAACCGAGCCTGGTATTCCAATCCTCAGCCAAGGACACTAAATTGGCGGGAACCGAAAAATCTTCCATCGAGTTCACGGTTACCTCTCAGACTGGTGTCATACTGAAAAAGGTCTACTCCTTTTCCGGTAATGGTTATGGCATCAATCTTCATCAGGAATTGATCAACACCGGTTCGTCACGGGTTGAAGGAGCCATTTCGCTGATAAACTACAATCGTCTGGTTGCAGAGACTGGCGATGGTAGATATGAAGTATACGGTCCTGTCACAATGGCTGGAGATAAAGTAATAACCGATAAGGTCTCCGATATCGCGAAAGGGCCGAAGCAGTTCGACAATAATGTTTCGTGGTCTGCCTTTGCCGACAAATATTTCATGGACGCCGTCATTGCCGTCAAAAACAGCATAGCTTCTGCGCGTGTAGCTAAGATAAGCGACAATTATGTCCAGACTAACGTCACGTCTTCACCACTTTCCCTCAATCCGGGGCAAAGTGCATCAATGGATTACCGCCTTTTTTATGGTCCAAAGGATCTGGATATCCTTAAAGCCCAAGGAAGCAGACTGGAAGAGGCCATCGATTTCGGCTGGTTTTCTGCTTTAGCCAAGCCGCTTCTTCGTTCAATCAAGTTCTTTTATTCCTATACCCATAACTATGGCCTGGCCATCATCATCATTACCATCATCCTCAAGGTGCTTTTCTTTCCCCTCACCCACAAGAGCTATAAGTCGATGAAGGAGATGCAAAAGCTGCAGCCGAAAATGGTCGAGCTCAAGGAAAAGTTCAAGAATGATCGTGATGCTATGAACCGCGCCGTGATGGATCTTTACAAGACCCACAAGGTTAATCCGATGGGGGGATGTCTGCCGATGCTTGTGCAGATCCCTGTCTTTTTCGCCCTTTACAAGGCCTTGATGTTTTCCATTGAACTACGCCATGCACCATTTGTGCTGTGGATCACCGATCTTTCTGCCAAGGACCCCTATTATGTAACTCCCATCATCATGGGTGTGACCATGTTCATTCAACAAAAAATGACTCCTACCAACATGGATCCCATTCAGGCAAAGATGATGCTGGCCTTGCCGGTCGTCTTCACCTTCATGTTCCTCAATTTTCCTGCCGGTCTGGTATTGTACTGGCTCATCAACAATATTCTGACCATTGCCCAGCAGGCGTACATCAATAAGTCTTTGCCTGCCTGAGCAGGCGTTGAATATCGGGTGAAAAGAGATGTATCTGCGTGACACAATAGCAGCGATCAGTACTCCCATTGGGGAGGGTGGTATAAGCATTATAAGAATAAGCGGTCCGGATTGCCTTTCAATTGCCGATCGCATCTTCCGCAGGAGTCGTGACGGTGGCCTAAAAAGCCACCGTTTCTATTATGGGGTTATATTCGATCCCGATTCTGCCGCTATTCTGGATGAGGCCATGGTTGTCCTTATGCGGGGACCCAACTCATTCACCCGCGAAGACGTTCTTGAACTCCACTGTCATGGCGGCTATCTGGTCGTTCGACGCATTTTGGCCCTTGTGCTGCGGCAGGGAGCGCGCCTTGCCGATCCAGGAGAGTTCACCAAACGTGCTTTCCTAAATGGACGTATCGACCTGGTTCAGGCTGAAGCCATTATGGATATCATACACAGCAAATCGGAGATGTCCCTTAACCTGGCCCAGCATCAGCGTGAAGGCCTTCTTTCCCGACAATTGTTCCAATTGAAGGAATATCTCCTTTCTTCCCTGGCTTTTCTTGAAGCCTTTATTGATTTTCCCGAAGAAGATATTGATGTTTCTGCCAAAGAACATATTGGGCAGAATATCGATTCCTCACTTCTAATGTTGGATGAATTACTGTCAGGGTTTTCAGAAGGAAGGATTATCCGTGAAGGGGTCTCGGTTGTTATCGCCGGCAAGCCCAATGTGGGGAAATCAAGTCTCCTCAATGCACTTTTGCAAGAAAAGCGGGCAATTGTCACTGCCATTCCCGGCACCACCCGTGATCTTATCGAAGAGCAAATGACCATTAACGGGCTTCCGGTTAAATTGTTGGATACCGCCGGCATACGTGAATCAGACGACCATGTGGAAAAGGAAGGGGTTAAGCTGTCACTGGAAAAACTTTCCTCAGCTGATCTGGTCCTATTTGTTGTCGATGCATCATCTTCCTTTAGTGCTGAAGACCAGTCGATACTTGAGAGGCTTTCGGGATTCAGCTTCATGGTCGTTAAAAATAAGTCTGACATTGATGGCTCTTATGTTCTTCCCTTTGAACCAGAATTGCCTGTCCTGTCCCTTTCCACCCATACCGGTCACGGACTGGTCGATTTGCAGCAGGCCATTTTCGATTTCTTTATCCATCTTCCTGATCATGACAGTCGCGAATTTGTTGCCATATCCCAAGTGCGGCATCGTGATGCCTTGACTGGTTGTCGTAATGCACTTGCCAACTTTAAGGATAACCTGGATCGTGAAGTCAATCTTGACCTCTTGGCCATTGATCTTCGTGATGCTCTTGATTCGTTGGGGGCTGTGACCGGTGAAACTACAGCCGATGATGTGTTAGACAGGATATTTCAACAATTCTGTATCGGCAAATGATATGTTTCACGTGAAACATATGCCGTCAAGGCTTGCTGGTAAAGGCGTAACTGTTGAAAAGGTGTTAAGTTTTATAATCGGCAATATATTTGGGGTGGGACGTTGATAGTATATGATAAAGAATATGACGTGATTGTGGTGGGTGGGGGGCATGCCGGTTGCGAGGCGGCTCTGGCGGCAGCCAGAATGGGTTGTGAAACTTTATTGTTAACGATAAATCTGGATGCCATAGCCCTGATGTCTTGCAATCCGGCTATTGGTGGATTGGCTAAGGGGCACCTGGTCAAGGAAATTGATGCCCTGGGAGGCGAGATGGCGAAAAACATCGACGCCACCGGCATCCAGTTCCGCATCCTCAATACAAAAAAAGGACCGGCGGTCCGTGCTTCAAGGGCCCAGGCTGATAAGCAGCAATATCGTCTCAGGATGAAACGGGTTCTGGAGGAGCAGGAAAATCTTCACCTCAAGCAGGCAGAGGTAACTGCCCTGGTTATGGATGGAGAGACGGTCGTTGGTGTAGACACCAAAGCCGGGGTGCGGCATATGGCCAAAACAGTGATTCTTACCACTGGCACCTTCATGCGGGGCCTGATCCATATCGGCCTTGTTCATTACAGCGGGGGTAGGGCGGGCGATCTTCCGTCAGTGGGCTTGTCCGACAATCTCAGGGAGCTCGGCTTCGATGTTGGGAGGCTGAAAACGGGAACACCGGCCAGGCTGGACAGTCGCACCATCGATTTTGGCAGGCTTGAGGCCCAATATGGCGATGATCAGCCCATTCCCTTTTCCTTTTCAACTGAGCGGATATTAAATAAGCAGGTGCCTTGCCATATAGCCTATACTAACGAACGGAGCCATGACATCATCCGCTCTGGCCTGGACCGTTCCCCCCTATACTCGGGGATCATCGAAGGGGTAGGACCACGATACTGTCCGTCCATAGAGGACAAAGTGGTCCGCTTTCCGGAAAAGGACCGCCATCAAACCTTCATCGAACCGGAAGGGCTGGATACGGTGGAGGTCTACCCCAGCGGGCTTTCCACATCACTGCCGATCGATGTCCAGTGGAAGTTTTACCGATCGATAGCAGGTTTGGAAAGGGTAGAAATAATGCGTCCTGCCTACGCCATCGAGTATGATTACGTTGACCCGATTCAGCTCCATGCCTCCCTGGAGACAAAGCCGGCCAGGAACCTCTATCATGCAGGGCAGATAAACGGTACCTCAGGCTATGAGGAGGCTGCGGCCCAAGGGTTGCTGGCAGGTATCAATGCCGCTTTGCGGGTGCAGGGAAGGGAGCCGCTTATCCTTGGCAGGAATGACGCTTACATCGGCGTGATGATCGATGACCTTGTGACCATGGGAAGCAAGGAACCATACCGCATGTTTACTTCCCGCGCCGAATACAGGCTCCTGTTGCGGGAGGACAACGCAGATCTGAGATTGCGGGAGCGGGGCTACGAAATCGGTCTGGTCAGGGATGAAGAATACGGGATATTTCTCAGGAAAAAAGAAATGATTAAAGAGGAGTTGCAGCGACTGCGCCAGGAAAAACTGATCCCTTCCCAGGTTGATGACGATTTTCTTGAGGATTTTGACCTGAAAGGGATGCAGAATGCTCTTACCTATGAGCAGCTTCTCAGACGTCCGGACGTGACCAGCAGCGATCTGTCGAGGATTGACGAGAAGATCATGGAGACGCCGGCTGATGTGCGGGAGCAGGTGGAGATACAGATAAAATATCAGGGCTACATCGACAGGCAGCTTGAGCAGGTGGGTAGGGCAAAAAAACTGGAACACACAAAGATTCCACAGGATATGCAGTATATGGGGTTGTCGGGATTGTCGGCAGAGGTTCAGGAGAAGCTGCATAAATTCAAGCCCGATACCCTTGGCCAGGCGTCACGTATCCCAGGGGTAACTCCGGCAGCCATAACCATACTTTCCATTGCCTTGAAATCGCGGTGCGGGCAGTGAATACGGCAACGAGAGAAATGCTGGAATGCGGGGCGGCGGATTTCGGATTGCAATTGTCTTTCGATCAGGTGGAAAAATTAGCTCTGTACGCGAAAGAACTTAAGAAATGGAACCGGAAAATTAATCTAACTGCTATAAAGTCTGACGAAGATATTGTCATAAAGCATTTTGTCGATTCACTGGTCTTGGCCAAGTTTGTTAAGGCTGATGCCATGCTGGTGGATATTGGTTCCGGTGCTGGTTTTCCCTGCATCCCGCTGAAAATAATAATGCCGGCACTTAGGGTTACTTCAGTTGACGCAGTGGAGAAAAAAATAATCTTTCAGCGCAACGTGGCAAGACTCATTGGATTGGCAGGTTTCGAAGCCGTCCATGGCAGAGCTGAACAGCTGCAACCGGACAACAAAGCCGATGCAGTTGTCTCTCGCGCCTTTTCCGATATCCTTACCTTTGCCGGTATGGCCAAGGGACTTATGAAGCCTGAAGGAATGATCATTGCCATGAAGGGAAAAGAAGGACGCGAGGAAGCGGAACATGCGAAAGGAAAGTTGGAGCAGATGGGTCTGACAGTCAGCGCGGTGGAGGAATTCCGTCTACCATCCATTGGCGATGCCCGCAGCTTAGTTTTTATCAGGAGCAAAACAGGATAAATGGCAGCCAGGATGGCGATTTCTTTCAAAATCGTCATCCTGGCTATTTTGTCTTCTGGAACAGCCTAAGCCCTGGACCAGGGGGAGAAATGCCCTTACAGGGCGTTTTTGCAAGCTTTGAATTTTAACAGGAAAATCGGATACTTGGCAGAGGATGCTGAAGAAAGGTAGGTTGCACATCAGCTGTCCGCTGTTATAAGTATAATAAGCATTCCAGTTGCAGTATCTCAGGAGGAAATCGATGAAGCAATTTTGGATTTTCCTGATTATACTCATAATATCGGTCAGTGGCTGTACCAGGTATAAGACTCAATATGCGGCATTCAGACCACCTGAGGCTTATGCCAATTTCCAGCAAATGGATGGGATAATGGTCGGCGGAGAAGCATATGCGGATAGCGATGCCGCAGAGGATGCCTTTGGCTTCGATGTGAAGGGAACCGGCCTTCTTCCTGTGCAGTTGGTGCTGGACAACAAGAGCGGCAAAAGTGCGGAAATAGTGGCTGATCAGACGTTTCTGGTTGATGGGAAAAATGGCTACTGGAGGATAATTCCGACCAATGTGGCCATCTCCCGTCTGGAAAGCTCCACTCAACTTGCCTCATATTTCGGTAAAGGGGCAGGTAAAGGGGCGGTACTGGGTGCTGCTGCAGGAACTGTCCTTGGTGCCGCTTTGGGCATTGTCAGCGGCAGGAGTGTGGGTGAGGCCGCTTTGCGAACCGGAGCCCTCGGGACAGCAGGAGGAGCGGTTATCGGCGGGGCCGGTGAAGGAAGTTCTCCGGAAAGGGGGCGTCGCATCATGGATGATATCCGTGCCAAGAGCCTTGAGGGAAAGGTAATTCCTGAAGAGTATCTGGCCAACGGCTTCATCTTCTTTCCGGGAGAGGCTGAGACAGCCAAAGAATTACGTCTGCGCTTGCGCCAGCCGGAAAGTGGTATTGAAAGGACAGTTGTTCTCTCCTTCAGCGGACAGCAAGGCAAAAAATAACTGGATGTAAAACTGAGTTCAGAGAAAAAGATAAACAAACATGAAGTGGATGATCACGGCCAGAGTAATTGCCATGACTTTACTGCCGGGCAAGAAGCGCGAGATTCCGTTGGAATTGGTATTCTCCAGGGCTTTGCCGGCTGTGGGGGGCGAGTTTATTTCCGTGCCGGAAACGCAGTTGTCGCATCTTAATGATTTCCGGACGGTTGTGAACGACAAGCAGCAGCTGCGGCTATTTTTCAAAGATTGTCTGGCTCCGGCGGCGCCTTTTCTGCTCTTTCGGTTGAAACGGCAGGGGTTTTCCCTGTGCCGGGCACAGGCAACAAGAGAAGGCATCTATTTGAGTGCCGAGAGATAAGATCAGCCGGCAATCCTCGCTATTTCAAATCCTATCTGCTCCAGAGGCAGAACCTCGTCGGCAACACCCCCATCGATACAGGCTTTGGGCATCCCATAGATGGTTGAGGTCGCTTCATCCTGCACCAGTGTAACCCCCCCCCTGGTTTTTAAAAACTGCATCCCCTTGAACCCGTCGCTACCCATGCCGGTGAGCACCACACCGAGCATCGAGCCGTTGCTGGCCTCGGCAAGGCTGTGCATCATCTGATCCACAGAGGGAATATAAAGGTATTGGGGGAAAAGGGTGGTAGGATCGGTCTTTACAGTCAGGCCGGCTCCTTGCCTGATTATTGATGTATGCCGTCCTCCGGGAGCAATGAGAACGAGTCCCGGCCGCAGAATATCGCCATCCTTGGCTTCATGTATTTCCAGTGAACATTTGGCATTCAGACGTTCGGCGTAGGGGCCGGTAAACGCCTTGGGCATGTGGATTGCCACCATAATGCCAAAAGGAAAGTTTGCCGGTATGCGGGAAAGCACTTCCTGGAGGGCAACTGGACCACCAGTTGAGGCGCCGATGCCGACGCAGTTCACTCGTTTAGAAAATCTGGATTTGGTAATGGCGGCAGGGGAGGGGACAATGCTGCGTTTGACACTGGTGCCGAATTGAACGAGTGAGCTGCCGGCTTGTTTGACCTTGTTCAGCAGTTCCTCGCGGAAGACCTTCTGGGCTTCAGAGGAGTCGCTGATATTTTTTGGTATATAGTCGATTGCACCTGCTTCCAGCGCTTCAAAGGTGGCTTTTGCTCCTTCACAGGTAAGGGTTGAAACCATCAGGACCCGAGTGGGAGCCTTGGCCATGATCTGCTTGAGGGCAGCAATCCCGTCCATGCGCGGCATTTCCACATCCATCGTAATGATATCCGGACGCAGTTCGATAGCTTTTTCAATGCCTTCGATTCCATCGGCGGCAATGCCGACTATTTCTATCTGTGGGTCTTTGGCCAGAATGCCGCGGATCGCCATTCTCATGAAGCAAGAATCATCGACGACCAGAACTTTCAATCTGCCCTGATGCATTGGGGTCATGGTTACTCCGCAACAACTCCCTGAAAAATTGATTGAACCAGTTCCTGAATTTCCGGTACCCGGTCATCCAGCTCATAACAGAATCTTTCCACATCGAAATCGGCAAGATGTGGAGCGTAATTTTTCAGTATTGACCAGGATTTTTCATCGGCCAAGTTAAAGGTTACCCAAGACTTGCCGCCATAATCCAGTTGACGCACGGAACAAAAAAGATCTGCCAGGTTGACAATGGAAACGAGTGTCGGGTCAATGGTTGCATCTTCAGGCGCATGGTGGAGGGCTATGACCTCACAATACTCTGGGGGAAAATTCCATTTTCTGGCGATGCAGAGTCCGATTTCACTGTGGCTGGTACCGAAATATTCCTTTTCAGCCTCAAACATTCTGTGTGATTTGCCCTTGATGGACTCCAGCAGTTTCTCGAAGTCAGTACGCTTATAGTAGCTTAAAAATACTTCGCCGATGTCGTGGACAATACCGACGAGATAGGCCTTCTCGGTATCTGGGTAGCGGAACCGCTGGGCAATGATCTTGGCAACGATGCCCACACCGAAAGAATGCTCCCAGAAGGTTCGGATATCGAAAGCACCGTCTTTGCCCTGAAAGACATCGATAAATGAGCAGGTAAATGCCAGCTCCCGGATGTGACGGAAACCCAGGTAGATCAAGGCGCGTTTCACGGATCTGATTTCGTGGGCCGGCTTGTAGAAAGGTGAGTTGACGATCTTTATCACCCGTGCAGCAAGCACCTGATCGGTAAGGATCATGTCTGCAACTTCGTCCAGTTCGACCTCCGGCTTGTCGAGCAGATCAATGACTTTGGTGGCGACATGGGGGATGGTGGGCAGCTCGGAGATGGCATCCACCATGTTTTGTGCTTTAACCATCAGGCCGTTGTCAAACATAGTAAGGTCCTTATTTGTTATAGGCGAATCCGCCGGGAAAATGGATTGTTTTAAATTTTTCGCTTACTCCATGCAGCGATTCCGACTGACCGACAAAAAAATAGCCGTAGGGTTGCAGGTTGTTGTAAAAGTGCTGCACCACCTTAGACTTTGAAGCCAGGTCAAAATATATGAGCACGTTTGCGCAGAAAATAAAGTCAAAACTTTTCATGAATAACATTTTATTCTCATCGTAAAGGTTAAGAAGGGAGAAATTGACCATTTTCTTGACTTCCGGGGCGAGTATGAAACGATCAGCCGACTCCATGCTGAAATATTTACGGCGATAATAGTCAGGGGCGTTGCGAACAGAATACGAGCCATAAATGCCTTCCTTGGCTTGAGCGATGACGGTCTCGTTAATATCCGTGCCGACAATCTCGATAATCCAGTCCTTGAGTAACGAGGTCCGCTTTTCAAGCAGGATCATGGCAAGGGTATAGGCCTCTTCGCCCGAGGAAGATCCGGCACTCCAGATTCTCAATTTGCGGAATCCCATCTTTGATTTGGTTTCGACGATTTCGGGTATGAATTTGTTTTCCATGGCCGCAAGTTGTGGGCCATTTCGGAAAAAACAGGTTTCATTGGTGGTGATCTCATCCAGAAGATGACGCAATTCTGAACTGCCGGTAACACTGCTTCTTATGTACTGGTAGTACTCGGCATGGCTTTTGACCTTCGTTGCTTCCATGCGGCGGCCGATACGGCTCTCAAGAAAGTATTTCTTGCTGGTATGGAAATATATGCCGCATAGATTATAGATGTAATCCCTGAGGATCTCGAAGTCCTTATCGGAGATCTTTGCATTGGGAGCTTTAAGTTCGGGGAAAAACGTGGGTTCCATAAAATGCCTGCTCGAAATGCGTTTGAGTTATTAATTGTCACCGTGTTGAACGAATGCCAGAGGATCCACGATAAGAGCCACACTGCCGTCGCCGAGAATGGTAGAGCCGGCAATGGCCGGAAGGTTTGCCAGGAAGCTGCCGAGGGATTTTATCGCCACTTCCTGTTGGCCCATAAGCCTGCTGACCACCAGTCCTACTCTTTTTTCGGCAACTCCCACGACAACCACATAACAGGTGTCTCTGCTCAGGGATTCCCCCTGGCAACCAAAGAGCCGGTGCAGACGAACCAGTGGCAACACCGAGTCCCGCAATTTAAGAACTTCCTGGCCCCCAACCTGGTGAAAGACGCTCTGTTGAACCTTGATAGTCTCGATAACCGCAGAAAGGGGTATGGAATATATCTCACTTTCCACTTGCACCAGGAGGGACTGAATTATGGCAAGGGTAAGGGGCAGCCGGAGAATGAATTCCGATCCCTGTCCCACTTCGTTTTTAATTTCAATGATGCCGTTCAATTTTCTGATGTTGGTGCGCACAACATCCATGCCTACCCCCCTGCCGGAGAGATCGGTGGTCTGTTCTTTCGTGGAAAATCCAGGAAGAAAGATGAGATCGAGAATTTCCCTGGTGCCCATAGCCGCCAGCTGCTCATCTGTAACAAGGCCTTTTTCAAGGGCCTTCCTTGCAACCTTGTCCGGATTTATACCACGGCCATTGTCCTTGATGCTGATGACGATCTGATTCCCTTCGTGGGTAGCAGAGAGGACTACGGTGCCTTTTGCCGGTTTGCCGGCAGCTGTGCGCTCCTCCGGCGTTTCCAGTCCATGGTCCAAGGCGTTTCTGATCAGATGGATCAACGGGTCGCCGATTTCATCGACCACGGAACGATCAAGCTCGGTTTCCTCGCCAAAGATCAGAAGCTCAACCTCTTTGCCAAGCTCTCTGGCAAGATTGCGAACTATCCTTGGAAATTTCTTGAAAACCTTTTCCACAGGAATCATGCGCATTTTCAGAACCTGCATCTGCAATTCCGAAGTAACGAAATTAAGCCGTTTGGTCAATTTGCCGAACTCGTCGCTGAAGCCGGTTGGATCGAGGCCTTCCTGAAAATCGCTATAGAGCTGCACCATACGGTTGCGTTCCAGCACCAGCTCGCCGACCTGGTTCATCAGATCGTCCAGCCTTTTGACATCAACCCGCACGGTGGCACTATCTGCAAGTTCCTCGGTTTTTGCAGGGACAGGCTTTTGCGAAGGTGGGGTGATGACAGCTGGACTACAGGCTTGTTCAACAGCTACTTGTTCCTTGGCCGACTGGTTGATTGAAGGATCGTCTTCGTCTGTCGCCGAGACAGGTGGCTCATCCCAAGCTGTAGGGGTCGTGTTGCAAGAAGAAGCCACCGGATCCGGCGAAGGGAGTATCGAGCCCGCTGCTGTTTCGGAAAGGTAAGGAAGCAGTTTGGCAATGGTAGTATCGATATCCCTCTCTTGAATTTCCCCCCCCTTGATATCATTGAGGAGCACCTTTACAAGATCGACAGCCTCAAGAATGACATCCATTATCTCCGGATTTACGGAAAGTTCGGTTTTACGCAACCGATTCAGGACGTCTTCGGTTTTATGTGTTACTTTGACCAGCAAGTCAAAACCGAGAAAACTAGATGCCCCTTTAACCGTATGAATGGAGCGGAAAATCCTGTTCAAAAGATCGGTGTCGGAAGGAGATTTTTCAAGGGTGACGAGATCGTCATCGAGCTTTTCCAACAGTTCTGTGCTTTCGGTAAGAAAGCCATCGAGCAATTCCTGGTCTTCGCAATCAATAGGCATTTTCCGCTCCCGATCAATTCATGGCATTGCTGAACAGCATATTATCTTCATGGGTGCACATCTTTTCCAGGTCCAGCAGCACCAACAGACGTTCAGCCTGGTTTACGACCCCAGACATGCAGTCCAGGTCGATAGTGCTGTTGGCGACCGGCGGAGGCGGCTGGATATCGTGGGCAGAGATTCTTATTACCTCTGAAACCTCATCCACGATAAAACCCATCATTTCGCTCCCTGATTCAATGACCATGATACGAGTCCTTTTGTCGATTTCCGCATCGGGGAGGTTGAATTTTTTGCGCAGGGAAATTATGGGAATAACCTTTCCACGCAGGTTAATAACACCATCGACGTATGAAGGGGCGTTGGGCACCCGTGTAATGTTCAGCAGGCGGATGATTTCGCGGACTTTCAAGACATTGACGCCGTATTCTTCATGGTCAAGACAGAAGCTGACAAGCTGGATCAGTTCACCTGTTACAGATTCATTCCTAACCTGCAACGCATTTTCCATCGAGGTCCTCCTGATAATCGGTTAAGAAACGAAAGGAACTGATAAGCTCCTTCCTACCCTAATCGGTAGAAGATGGCCATTGGTTTAGCGTTTTTTCTGTGCTGCTCCATGAAGGGTGAAATATCTCCCATCGGTTCCCATGTACGGAAAACCCGATCAACAATGGTAAAATAAGCCAAGTCATTTTATTGACATTGTACCAGTGGTTGACTATAATGTTTTTTGCCCGATGCAAGAGGGGCGGTCAAAACTTTCATCACCATCTTACCTGAACGAATGGGGAAAAAATGGAAAGTGCCAGAATACTCATAGCGGATGATGACAAGAAGACCCGGGATTTCGTTGCAGCCTTTCTCAGTTATAAGGGCTACCAGGTGTTCCAGGCAGGCGATGGCCAAGATGCCCTGGAGAAAATAGAACTCAACGATGTGCAGATGGTTATCACCGACATCATGATGCCGCGTATAAACGGCCTGGAATTCATCAAAAAACTGAAAGCAATGCGACCGGAGATAGTGACCATCGCATACAGCGCCTTTGCCAATTATGAGATGACGGCGAATCTTCTCAAGGCAGGGGCTTTTTTCTTTCTGGAAAAACCGTTTAACCTTGAAGAGCTGGAAACTCATGTAAAAAGGGGGCTTGAGCACCAGACGCTGCAACGTCAGAGTTTCAAGGCCAAGCCTTGTATCAAGAACCGCTCGCTGTTGAATCACATCATCGGAGAGAGTGAAAAAATGCTCTCCCTCTTCGAAATGATCGAAAAAGTTGCCGGGTCTGACTCTACCGTCCTAATTCAAGGTGAATCAGGCACCGGCAAAGAACTTGTGGCAAAGGCCATCCACGATTTAAGCAACAGGGCGACCAAAAATTTCGTGCCGGTCAACTGTGCTGCCATACCCGATGACTTGCTGGAGAGTGAACTTTTTGGCCATGTGAAGGGTTCTTTTACCGGGGCAGTAGCGACACGCATCGGCCGATTCGAGATGGCCGACCGGGGAACACTGTTTCTTGACGAGATCGGGGACATGAAACCTAACCTGCAGGTAAAGCTGTTGCGGGTACTGCAGAACAAGGAATTGGAGCCGGTCGGTGCTGCCAGAACAAAAAAAGTGGATGTACGCATCATTGCTGCCACCAATCAGAACCTTGAGCACCTTGTAGCCTCTAAGATATTCCGGGAAGACCTCTATTACCGGCTGTCTGTCATTCCCATAATGCTGCCTCCGCTCAGAGAGCGAAAATCCGATGTCCCGTTGCTGATCAACAATTTCCTCGAAAAGTTCAACAAGAATAAACAGCGTAAGGTTCAATCTTTTGACAAAAGTACCATGGATATCTTGTGTAATTACGACTGGCCGGGAAATGTCAGGGAGTTGGAAAACCTTGTGGAGCGCATGGTTATAATAAAAGGCAGCGGCACCATCCTTTTCAACGATCTGCCGGAAAAATACCGTGGCATCAAATCTGCAGGAAAGTCAGAACAATTGACCCTTCCCGACAGCGGTTTCTGCCTGAACAGTGCAGTGGAAGATTTCGAAAACCGGCTGATCTTGCAGGCGCTGGAGAAAACCGGGGGGAACAAGAAGGAAGCTGCGAACCTTCTGAACCTGAAACGGACTACGCTCATCGAGAAGCTGAAGAAAAAGAAGCTTCTTTTTAATGATGCTTCCTTTTCCAGCTCTTAGGATATCCCTATGGCCATAAATCAGATCGAAACCGCTCCGCAGGTTGCAACAGCTAGGTCACCGGTGCGGCTTAACTCTGGTGACAGGCAAAAAGAAGATAAATTTGTCGAACTTCTTAAAACTTCCGAAACCTCCACCTTCGTCAACAGTGTAACACCCGCCGATGCTGAGACGGCAGCAGAGATCCTCCGGCTGCAGATGCTGCGTTCAGCAGTATCTCTGGCAGGCAGCGATGACGGTTACAGTACAATGCCCACTGCTGATTCCATCAGCAGAGCCCTGTCCACATACCTTGAGCAGCAGCGACAGCACCCTACAGCCTCCCCTGAGGCCCCGAATGCGATAAGCATCGCTCCTGAAGAGCATCCTGCCACCACTTTGCCAGTTGCCCAGAACTCCTCACTGGAGACGATTATCGTTCGCGCCTCCAAGCGGTATGGGGTTGAGGTGGGTCTGATCAAGGCAGTGATAAAGGCGGAGAGTAATTTCAATGCCCATGCCGTTTCCCATGCGGGAGCACAAGGGCTAATGCAGCTCATGCCATCCACTGCCAAGGGGCTGGGTGTGACCGATTCTTTCGATGCCGAACAGAATGTAATGGCCGGAACAAGGTTTTTAAAGGATATGCTCAATCGTTATGGCGGGAATGTGGATTCCGCTCTGGCTGCTTATAACTGGGGGCCCGGCAACGTTGACAGGCATGCTGAGTCGCTGCCGCGGGAAACCAGAGATTACTTGGTAAAGGTGAAGAGATACTACCGAGACTACAGCGTTTAATAACATGACCAATCTGGCAAAAAAAAAGCTCCCGCTGAATGGGGAGCTTTTTTTATCAGGGCTTTGAAAAAACTATTGCGGAACAATCTGCTGTGTTGCCGCTCATTCGGAACTCAAACGTACTTGAGCCTAGCATATCGGCCTCATCATGTTTTAGGTCTACTTGTCTTTTTTCAAGGGGTTCTGTTGCCAAAAATGCCCCAGCACCTGGCGATCCGCATCAGTCAGGGTAACCCCCTTTTCCTCCATCTGGCGCATGATCTTTTCCATGCTTTTCCGCTGTTTTACAGCAGCATCGATCTTTTGCCGGTTATGACAGCCAAGGCATTTCTCATCGATAATCCGGTTTTCGGCAGGGGGGAGGCTTATTCCCCTGACATCTCCCTGGGCGGCGGCCAGGACATGGCCGGAGCTGGCCAACATCATTATTGCAGCCACTAAATATAATAAATACATTTATTCCCTCACGTAGATGTCCTGATCCGACCTGTGGACCATGGTCATGACATGCATGTATTCGTCTTCAATCATCTCATAGTGGTTTTGCGTCTCTTTCACCACCTGCTCGAATATCTTTCTCACCAAGGGATCGACGATATCCTTGGCTAGCAGGGTGTACTGTTCAATGCAGGCCTTCTCTTCCTTGAGGGCAATTTCGAGCGCTTTCTGTTCGTGGGTATCCTCATCGATAGCCTTTTCCAGGGCAAGGAAAATGGCATTTTTCTTGTTGGGCGGTGACTCCATGTAGGATTTGAGATCCCCGAATTCTCCTCCCTTGTAATGGTCGAAAAATGACTTCAGGTGCCCGACCTCTTCGTTGGCCAAAAGTTCCAGAACTTTCTTGGCTCTCTCATTCTTCGTTACCGCAGCCGCACGACGATAGAAATCCATGCTGTCCTTTTCGGCCTGAATGGCGAGTTTCAGCGCTTCCTGTACCGTGTATTCTTTTCCCATGGTATCCTCCTGTCATGCACCAATAAAAGTGAGGTAAAGAAAAGTATAGCGGGAAAAAGAGAGCGGTCAACAGTGGTCATTTTTTATTGGTATCAAGAAGGGAATTGACCACGACTCCGGCCATGGTAAGGCCGAAGATGGAAGGAATATAGGAGATACTGCCGAGAATTACCCGACGGTGTTCGCAGGAAAACTGCTGATTATCCTTGTTGGGGCAGATGCAGTTGCCTTTGCAGCCACCATCTTTAACCTCAGGCTCACGGTATTCCTCGGTGGAATAGACGACCTGTACCCCTTTTGATATGCCTTTCTTCCGCAGCAGCTTCCTCATGGAACGGGCCATGCGGCATTTATGTGTTTCAGAGATATCGGCAACCTTTACCTGGGTCGGGTCCAGTTTGGCGGCTGCGCCCATGCTGGAAATAATCGGTATCTGCCGTTCCCTGCATGTCACAATCAGATGTAGCTTGCTGGTGAAGTGATCGATGGCGTCGACCACATAATCGTAGCCGCTTGCCAGGAGAAAGTCGCTGTTTTCGGCAGTATAAAAATCCTTGAAGGGGATGATCTCTGCCTCAGGATTGATCAGCCGCAACCGCTCAGCCATGACGGTGGCTTTTGCCTTGCCGACAGTGCCGTCCATGGCATGTAGCTGTCTGTTGACATTGGTCAGGCAGATGTCATCGAAATCCACCAGCACCAGCTTGCCGATTCCGGCCCGGCACAATGCTTCGGCGGCATAGCTGCCGACACCCCCAAGACCGAAAACAGCGACAGAGCTTTCCTTAAGCGTAGCGAGCCCTTGCGGGCCAATGAGCAATTCGGTTCGTGAAAAACGGTGCAAAGCCGACATGTATAAACCTCATGATGGTAATTGAAAAATCTAAATTAATAATGCCGGCAACCGAAACAGTTCGACGGCATTCCTGGATGTCTGGGCGGCAACTTCTCCAAGAGTCAGCCCCTTGATTTCGGCTATCTTAGTTGCTGTTGCCATGAGAAAAGCGGGTTCATTGCACGTGCCACGGTAGGGTTCGGGGGAGAGGTCAGGCGCGTCCGTTTCAAGGAGCAGGTGGCTGAGCGGCATTTTCCTGGCCACAGCCACCGGACGGACTGCATTGGCGAAAGTGACCGTCCCGGCCATGGAAATGTAAAGCCCGATACCCATACATTTTACCGCAGTTTCCACGCTGCCGGAAAAGGCATGCATTACTCCTTTGATCCGCCCCTCCCCCTCATTTTGCAGAATGGTTATCAGGTCCTGAAAGGCCTTGCGGCAATGGAGCAGGACCGGCAGATCCAGCTTTCGAGCAAGCCTGAGTTGTTGGCGGAAAGAGTGCATCTGTATTTCCCTGGATACGGCCAGGGTGTAATCCAATCCGATCTCGCCAATAGCTATGGCAGATTGCGCACATGACTCAAGTTCCTCTAGGACGCTTCGGGAAAATAGCCGTGCATGCATGGGGTGCAGGCCATAGGCTGGAAAAATTTCCGAATGGGACTTATGGAGAACTTGAAGCCTTTGCCATTCCTCCGGCTCGATTGCCGGGGCGATGAATTTCATCACTCCGGCCATCCTGCCTGCCCGGATAACGGCAGGCAACCTGCCGGCAAAGGCCGGGTCGGCAAGATGACAATGGGTATCGATCAGCAGGGGAGAGCGCATCGTCCTGTCCATAATTTAAATCTATCACTTAGATAACAATAAAAGGAAGAGGTTTTCTGGATGGGCCATCTGCAAACCCAGTTTTTTATTGCCCTTTCAGGGGCGACATGGCATTATTTAATGGTACTTCCTAAGGCGAAGATAACCTCTTCGCCTTTCTTTCGTCTGCACTAATTGCGTTGCCAGGTACAGGAGCAGGTTAATGAAGAAGCATTTTGAGAAGGAAATTGACAGCAGGCGCACTTTCGCCATCATCAGCCATCCCGATGCTGGAAAGACGACCATAACGGAAAAGCTGCTGCTTTTCGGGGGCGCCATCCAGCAGGCAGGGGAAGTCCGGGCGCGAAAGGCCGCACGCCATGCCACATCGGACTGGATGGAGATGGAGAAACAGCGCGGCATTTCGGTCACTTCGTCGGTGATGAAGTTCACCTACCGGGATTACGAGATCAATCTTCTCGATACCCCAGGTCATAACGATTTCTCCGAAGATACCTACCGGACCCTTACTGCCGTAGACTCAGTACTAATGGTGATCGACTCGGTAAAAGGGGTGGAAAGCCAGACGAAGAAGCTTTTGGAAGTATGCCGGTTGCGACATACGCCGATCATGACCTTTATCAACAAGCTGGACCGTGAGGGACGCGAACCCCTTGACCTTCTTGACGACATCGAGAGCACCCTCAACATACAATGTGCGCCCATGACCTGGCCGGTGGGGATGGGCAAAAGATTTCGCGGCACCTACCACCTCTACAGCAAAGAACTGACCTTTTTCGATCCCGAGGCTGACCGGGGTACTGGCCAGACCATTACCGTGAAGGGGCTGGACGACCCTCTTCTGGATGAGCTGCTTGGCTCGCAGGTGGAAGAGCTGCGCAACGATGTGGAACTTCTGGAAGGTGCAGCCCATCCCTTTGAGCAGGAGGCATATCTGGCCGGGCTGCAGACGCCCGTCTTTTTCGGCAGTGCCATCAACACGTTTGGTGTTCAACAGCTCCTGGATACTTTCATCGAGCACGCGCCGCCACCGCAGCCGCGGGAAACGGAAACGAGAGAGGTCTTCCCCTACGAAGAGGCATTTTCCGGCTTTACTTTCAAGATCCAGGCAAACATGGACCCGGCTCACCGGGACCGCATCGCTTTTTTCCGCATCTGTTCCGGGAAATTCACCCGGGGCATGAAGGTCAGGCACATCCGCCTCGGCCGCGAGGTGCAGATTGCCAATGCCACGATCTTCATGGCCCAGGATCGCACCAATGTGGATGAGGCATATCCCGGCGATATCATCGGCATTCATAACCATGGCACCATCAAGATCGGGGATACCTTTACCCAAGGGGAGGACCTTAAATATACCGGTATTCCCAATTTCGCCCCCGAACACTTCCGCAAGGTGCGCCTGCTTGACCCGATGAAATCGAAGGCTCTGGAAAAAGGGCTGGTGCAACTGGCGGAAGAAGGAACTACGCAGGTGTTTCGCCCCTTGATGGGAAGCGACTGGATTGTCGGCGCTGTGGGTTTGCTGCAGTTCGACGTGGTTATGCATCGGCTGGAGCATGAATACAAGGTCAAGGCCACCTATGAGCCGGTTTCCTATGTAACTGCCCGCTGGGTGACAGGGGAAAAGAAGAAAATGGACGAATTTGAAAAGAAAGAAGCCATGAGTCTTTACCGGGACGGGGAGGGGAATCTGGCCTACTTGGCGGGGAGCCAGTGGCGGCTGGACAACACCATGGAAAACTGGAAAGATATCCAATTCCATGCAACCCGTGAGCATAGCTGACAAAGAAGCCCTCGACGAGGGCTTTTACCATGCAGCTTCGGAAAAAGAGAGTTTATAACGACATTCCCTTGTTTTCCCTTTCGATTTTATTCACAACACAATAAATCTGCCCTTCTTTCAAGCCGGGCTTGAAGCAGCCGTTACATGAAATACAGGTTGCCCTGGCTTCGTCACCCTTCTCCCATCGCCTTACCAGCTCAGGTTCACGGATAAACGGGCGCGACATGGAGATGTAGTCAGCTTCACCGCGGCGGACAATTCCCTCAATGATCTCGAAGGATCGGAGCCCACCTACGACCATGACCGGGCAGGAGACTGCTTCCTTAATCCGGTAAGCCATTGGCAGGTTGTAGGCCTCCTGCTCGCGTGTGGAAATGCCCTGCCGAACAGGGGCCAAATCTCCCGAAGCAGGAGTGCCGCCGCTCACCTCTATGGCGTCAATTCCCTCCTGATCAAGAGCGCGGGCAGCAAAGAGCGCATCTTCAAGAGTCAACCCCCCGGGAAGGTTATCGTCGCCATTGAGCTTGACCAGCACCGGAAATTCATTACCCACCCCTTTACGCACACTGGCATAACATTCAAGGAGGAAGCGGCAGCGGTTCTCGATGGATCCCCCATAGGCATCATTTCTCCGGTTGGTAAGGGGGGAGAGGAACTGGTTGATCAGATACCCATGGGCCGCATGCAGCTGAACTGCGTCGAAATCACACTCCTTGGCTCTTGCGGCGGCATCGCCAAAAAGCCGGACCATTTTTCCTATCTCCTGCAAGGAAAGCTCTGCAGGCTCTTCCGGGAACTGGGGGGTCTGTAGCGTCGATGGGGCCACAGGTCTGGTGCCGATGACCTTGGCAGAGGTCTGCCCTCCGGCATGGACCATCTGCAGACAGATTTTCCCGCCGGCGCCATGGACCGCTGCAGTCAGATCACGCATGGGCGGGGCGAAAGAGTCGTCATGAATACCCATCTGACCGGGAAGTTGCTTGCCATCAGGGCTTATGAAAGCATAACCGGTGATGATGAGTCCTGCTCCTCCTCTGGCAAGATTGGCATAATAGGCGGCTAACCTTGCCGTAGGACGCCCGTCCTCCTCACACATTCCTTCCCAGGTGGCGGAGCGGACAAAACGATTGTTCAGCACCAGGCGGTTTATCCGCATCTCGTCAAAAAGCTTTCTCATGCAGCCTCCGTTCAAAAAATCTCATAGTAGCCTTCAGTGCCCAACCTGTGGACCTTCATCAGATTGGTAGAGCCTTTTGCTTCTAAAGGCACTCCCATGGAGACAACGACCAGGTCACCTTTCCTGAAGCCTGTGGTCATCAGTGTTTCCTCGCCGACCTTTATCTGCTGCCTGGTGCCTCCCACAGAGCCCACAGGGTAGCTTTTAACCCCCCAATAGAGGGCAAGCCGGCGCTGGATTTCCGGAAATGGTGTAAAGGCGATAATGGGCAGTTGCGGACGGAACTTTGAGATGAGGGCGGCAGTGTTTCCAGATTGGGTGAAAACAACCAAAGCCTTGGCCTTCAGTGTCGATGCGGCGTGACAGGAGGCTTCGGCGACGGCCTCGGGAACGTTATCGCTATGTACCTGTTTTATGGCCGGAATACGCCATAGTTCAGCGTGTTCGATATCCAGCGCGATTTTGGCCATGGTCCGCACCGCCTCGATGGGATAAGCACCGGAAGCAGTCTCTCCGGAAAGCATGACGGCATCGGTCCCGTCAAGAATGGCATTGGCCACATCGGATGTTTCAGCGCGGGTGGGGCGGGCATGCACAATCATTGATTCCAGCATCTGGGTTGCTGTAATTACCGGCTTGCCCACCTCATTACAGGCGCGGATTATGCTTTTCTGCACCAGGGGAACCCGCTCTGCACTCAGTTCGACACCAAGGTCCCCCCGTGCAACCATTACAGCATCCGTCACGGCAAGGATGCTGTTGAAGTTGCGCAGGGCTTCAGGCTTTTCTATCTTGGCAACCACCGGCGTATTGAGCCCCTTGCCACGGATTATCTCCTTGATACCCTCCACATCCGAGGCCTGGCGGACAAAGGAAAGGGCGACAAAATCGACCCCCATCTCAAGGCAGAATTCCAGGTCCGCCCGGTCCTTATCGGAAAGTGAAGGCGCAGAAACTGCCACCCCGGGAAGGTTGATACCCTTGAGATCTTTCAGCATCCCTCCTTCGACAATATTACAGTGAACGACGTTACCGGAGATTGAAACAACCTTCAGTTCAATCATGCCGTCATCAAGCAGTATTTTCGATCCCGGTTTCACATCATGGGGTAAGGCCTTGTAGATGGTGGATATCAGTCCGGGACGGCCGAGCACTTCATCGGTGGTAATATCCAGTTTTTCACCCTTCACCAGGCGAATGGCCCCATCGGCCATGCGGCCGGTCCTGATCTTCGGCCCCTGGAGATCGGCAAGAATGGCGATTGCCACCTTTTTCCTGTCCGAAAGAGCCCGGATGGTGGTGATGAGAGCTCTTTTTTCTTGCTGGGAGCCATGGGAAAAGTTGAGACGGAAAACATCGACACCAGCATCCATGAGGCGGGTTATCATCTTTTCAGAAGAACTGCTTGGCCCCAGAGTGGCAATTATCTTGGTCTTGCGGAAAGTTGTTTTCAATGGTGGAAACGCCCCTTTCTTCCCTTATGGGCAGCATTTGGCGATTTATGGCACTCGAAACAGCGAAGCTCTTCTACTTTGCTCAATTCCAGCACTGAGGTGGGTTTTGAGGTGTCGGGCATGTTGTAGGCTTCGGTCTGGAAGTAGTCACGGTCTCGCTCGTCGGTGAGAGTGGGTGCGTGGTAAGCTACTTTCCAGTTGTTGGTAATAGAGACGGTGTGGCACTGGTCGCATCCTCCAGGCGGAGGTATGGTTCGCCAGGCGCCGAACATGGTGCAGCCGCAGCTGAAAAAGAAGGAAAGAAAGAGTAATCGACTAAAGATTTTACACATGAAGTACTCCTTGACAGCGGGCCTGAAGCAGGGGCGGGCATTTTGCAGACATAATAACATAACGGACTGTTAATACAACATCTGTAGAGTATATACGAGATGCTGGCATTGGAAAGGCATGAGGGTTTTGACACCATCGGGAATAAAAAAACCCCGCCAGAGGCGGGGTTCTTGTATGGCTTATTATGTATGTATGGGTACCAGACAAGTCAGATTTAATGTGAGAAAATCACATTTGGGAGATCGTTACTTCTTTTTGGAAGCAACTGCATCCTTAAGAGCTTTGCCAGGACGGAATTTGGGAACCTTGGCAGCAGCAATTTTGATCTCCTTGCCAGTCTGTGGGTTTCTACCGGTGCGGGCTTTTCTGCTTGCAACTTCGAAGCTGCCGAAGCCTACCAGAGTAACCCTGTCGCCTTTTTTCAGCGCGCCGCTAACAGTCGAGATGAAAGCGCCGACTGCTTTTTCAGCTGCACCCTTGGTCAGGCTTGCGGATTTTGCTACTGCCTCAACGAGTTCTGCTTTAGTCATGATAAACCCTCCTTTAGAGTAAGAATTGGAAATACTATAGTCATATATTTGCAGTTTGCAAGGGTTTATTTAAAAAAAAACATTTTTTTTAAAGAGGGTAGCAGTTTTAGGCAGCTCTGTTTTCCCCCTTCAAGGTCCAGCAAAGGATGGCAAAGACCATTTTTTGCGGATGCCCGCCAAAAGAGCATTTGTAAAATATAGTTAAAAATCAATTACTTATGCAGTGGGGAAAAATCTGCTGTTGCACAAAATAAAGAAAAAATTAATTAATTTCATCGCCTGCGTTAGTGGCATCTCCATCATATGATGTTGGCTCTGTTCCGGGAATAAAGCACTCGGTTACACTACCTTCGCTTCCTTCCCTGGCCAATCGTCCGGTGCGCGGATTGATCAGGGCAAAGGTGACGTTGCCGGGAACAGGAAAATTAGTAACCGATACTCCAGCCAGACCACGCTGCATGAACTCTGTCCAGATGGGGGCTGCTGCCTGGCCGCCTGAGCCGCCGGCGCCCAGGGACCGTTCCTGATCATAGCCAACCCACACACCGGCTACCAACTGCGGCACATAGCCTATAAACCAGGCGTCCTTCATGTCATTGGTCGTCCCGGTTTTGCCTGCCACCGGTCGGCCAAGTGCCCTTGCCCTTTGACCGGTACCGCTGGTTACGACACTTTGCATGAGGTTGGTCATAATGTAGGCGGTTTCGGGAGAAATAACCGGGACTGCCGTCGGGCTGCTGGCGGCAGAGTTGTTATTTTTAACGTCCTGCATGGCCAGGTTTAAGGCAGAGGTCGTTGATGAGAAGACGGGCAGTGGGGGAGGTGAAGTTTCTTCCAGGATGTTTCCTTCACGATCGACCACCTTGGTCACAAAATAAGGGGTGACCCTGAAGCCTCCGGAGGCAAATACGGCATAGGCGCTGGTGAGTTCCATTGGTGTAAGACTTGATGAACCAAGGGCTAGAGTCAGGTTGGCGGCGAGGGGGGAGCTGATTCCCAGTTTCTTGCCGTATTCTATGGCCGTGTTGACGCCGATGGATTCAAGTATCTTGACGCTGACGACATTGATGGAATTGGTCAGCGCCTCGCGCATGGTAACCGGACCGCGATAGATATTGTCGTAGTTCTTAGGCTTCCATGCCTGCTCCTTTCCGCTCTCATATTCTGCAGGCGAGTCGTCGATGAGGGTTGCCGGGCTCATCCCCTTGTCGATGGCAGCCGCATAGATGATCGGCTTGAAGGCGGAACCGGGATTGCGCTTTGCCTGCATGGCCCGGTTAAACTGGCTTTTCTTGAAATCGTATCCTCCTATCATGGCCCGCACTCCGCCGGTCTGGGGGTCCATGGCGATAAGTGCCGCCTGGGCTTCCGGCTCCTGATCAAGGGCAAAGATGGTGCCATTTTTATTCACGTCAGGCGTGACAACTGATACCTCGATGACGCTTCCGGGATTAAGAGTCTTTCCCTTGCGCTCGGGTTTGCCGTAGGTCGCCAGCAGATTGAGCTTGCCTGCCCAGGCCATGTTTTTACGGTTGAGAATACCGGTGCGGTCACCAACTCTGACGGTTACCTCACTTTTCCCCGGATTGACGGCCGTAACTACCCCCTGATAGGTAGCCCCCTCTTTTAGGGAGGGTAAATCAATACTGTCTTCCACATGTTTGCAGAAATCACCAATTTCAGCTTCAGAAAGGTATTTGATGGGGCCGCGAAACCCTTGCCTTTTGTCAACTGCCTTGAGTCCGTTGACTACACCTTCATAGGCCGCCTTCTGCATCTCCGCATTCATGGTCGTATAGATTTTCAGACCTTCCTTATACAACCGGTCCTCTCCATATTTTTCTTCCAGCTGGATACGCACCTGTTCCAGGAAATAGGCCGATTGCTCGCTGTTCACCTTTTTCAGGGATCGGATGAGGACCGGTGTGTTCTTGGCGTGATCGGCCTCCGCCTGGGTTATGTAGCCCTCCTTGACCATTCGCTCAAGTACGTAGCTCTGCCGCTCCTTTGCTTTTTCCAGGTGCTTGATGGGCGAATAGGTGTTGGGGGCTTTGGGCAGCCCAGCCAGCATGGCCATTTCAGCCAGGTTCAGGTTCTCGACGTTCTTGGCGAAATAGGTTTCAGCTGCCAGCTGAACCCCGTAAGAGCCGGCGCCGAGATATATCTGGTTGAGATAGATATAGAGGATCTCATCTTTGGACAGCCGCTCTTCCATGCGCTTGGCCAGAATTGCTTCCTTGAGTTTGCGGGAATATTTTTTCTCCGGCGTCAAAAGCATCGATTTGGCAACCTGCTGGGTGATGGTGGAAGCACCTTCCTTTTTGCGCATGGAAATCAAATTCTTGAAGGCGGCACGTACTATACCCAGATAATCGATCCCCTTGTGCTGGTAAAAGTTTGCGTCTTCCGCGGCAACAAAGGCCTGAATCAATTTTTTCGGCACCTTGTCAACCGGGACCACGGTCCTGCGCTCCAGGTAGAATTCGCCGACAAGGCTGCCATCGGCGCCGAAGACCTGGGAAACAATGGGGGGACGATAATCGGCCAATCGATCTACTTTGGGCAGGGTGCCTAAAAGAAAGAAGAAGTAGCCCATGAAAGAGAGGAAGGCCAGGAAAGCAATGACACCGCCTGAAATGAGGGCGGCCCTGAAAATGTTGTTGCCGCTGCTTTTTTTGATTCTGCGGCCAGGATTCGTCTGGCCCTTGTAAAGCTCCATACAATTGGACTCCGCTGCCTTTGTTGTTAATCTGCTTCACACTGCAGAATACTGCAGTTCAAAGAGCCAATTCAAGTTTATTATCCCCGCGCCGATTAATATCTATGTTGAATTATTAGATAGTTTCCATCCGGAAAGGGTTCTTTTCTGCCCTGGCGGCGTCAATCTGCGGGCTTACTTGTGCGACGTACCGATGTACGTCTCCGCGCAAGCCATTGATTTCCTTGCCAGAACAAAAAATCCCCTCTTTCCGAATCGGAAACCACTAGTTTCTCATCCGGAGTTTCCAGATGGAAACTAGATAAATTTATATATTTATCGACATTCTAATTAAGATAATATGCCATGATGCGTTGACTATCATGAGCATCAGATGAAAAAAGGGGGAATTATGAAAAGAATCTGGCTTAGCACCTGCACATTGGCCGTAATCATGTCAGGCACGTCGTTGGCCGCTGAATTTCAGCCTATGGGGACTTTGGGTATTGGTGGTGCCGGGGTTGCCCGGACCTTCGATTCCCATGCGCCTTACTGGAACCCGGCAGGACTTGCTTTCAATGATAAGTCCTTTTCCAGTAGAGTCGACGCGAGTGTCGGGCTGAAGGTGAATGAAGGTTTGGCTGACAATGTGGACAGGCTCAGCGAGCTCGACTTCGACACCTTCAGCAAGTACAATGCTGGCTCTGCCACCGCCCAGACGGTGACGGACACCATCAAGGCTCTTTCCATCCTTGGCGACATAGAGGAAAAAAAGGGCACACTGGCAGTAAACGGCAATGCAGTGGTCGGTTTTCAGATCAAACATTTTGCCTTCGGCGCCTTCGGCACTTTTGAGGGATTTGCCCAACCTGTGCCGGATACCACCAACATACTGCCGAACGCAGGGACCACCACAGCAGCAATCACCCCTAATGATCTGGCGACGCCGGTCGCCGGCAGTGCTGCATCGAACATCTTTTTCAGCCAGCAGCAGAGAACGGATATCCAGATGGCGCTGACTACCAACAATCAATTTACCCCAGCCCAGGCCCAGGACATAATCAATGCTGCCGATGCCCAGTTGGCCGGTTCGGGTATTTCCAACCAGGCTGCAACCAGCAGCTTGATAACCATGGGACAAACTCTTGCCAATCCTGGGACAAAGACCTTGGACAACAATACTTCTTCTGTTTTGACCAAGAGCCTTGCCTATATAGAGTTTCCGCTATCATACGGGCATGCCGTTCCTTTAGGCGCATTCGGCACCCTTGGCATCGGTGCTACGGCCAAGATCCTGACCGGTCGTGTCTACCAATCCCAAACCTACTTACTCAAAAGTGGTACAAACGTTGAATCCAGCGACATTGTCAGCGACATGACTGATAATTTCAAGGATTCCACTGCCCTGGGCGTTGATCTTGGTGCGCTTTGGCGTCCTAAGGATTGGGTCAGTGTGGGTATAGTCGCCAAGCATCTGAATTCCCCGAAATTCGACGCCCCCGATCTGAAAGACAAAAACGGAAATGTCGTGCCGGGAAGTGGCGGCAACGTGAAACTGAAGCCTCAGGTCAGGATGGGGGTATCCATCGATCCTTTGACTTGGCTCACGCTGGCAGCTGACGTGGACCTGACCGACAATGAAACGGTGCTGTCTTCCGACAACTATAAAAGTCGCAACATAGGTGGTGGTTTTGAGTGGCACTATTTCTCATGGTTCAAGCTGCGCGGCGGCATGTACAGCAATATTGCCGAAAAGGGAATCGGCCCGACCGCCACGGCAGGCCTTACCTTCGGCACCAAATGGATAAATCTTGACATCGATGGAGCCTATGGTTTAGATACAGCTGAATATAAGGACAAATCCTATCCCCAGGAAGCACGTGTCCAGACTCAGATCAATTTCCTCTTTTAATGGCCGCAGATTTCTTCGCTGCAGCCCTGATGCGTGCGGTCAGGGCTGCAGTAGCATGCAAAGGTCTCCATGAAAAAAAATCGCCTGCTCCCTGTGCTTGCCTTTGGTTGTCTTGTCTTTTTGGGGGCGGATGAGGCCCCAGCTGTCGAAATAACTCCCTTCTACACCCAGAATCAAAGCCCCTTGGTACAGATATTTGGCCTTCCTGCCGCAGGGAATGCCGTTATTGCTGCTTCCGGTCGTGCCGAAGTGACCATTGCCCAAGACATGGCCTCCAATTATGCCAAGTCCATAGATGTGGCGACCCGAGAAGGAATACTCCTTGATGGAGAGAGTGAACGGACAACTGTTGCCCTACGCTACGGAGCGGCACAGGGGGTGGAGGTGGGGCTGGATGTGCCGCTGATCGGCCATGGGGGCGGCATTTCCGACGGTTTCATCGAGGGGTGGCACGATTTCTTCGGTCTTCCCCAAGGGGGACGCAAGGAGGCACCGCGTAACCGGCTTCTCTACAGCTATGAGAAGGACGGGGTGGAGCGGCTCAGGGTGGATGATTCCAGTTTCGGCATTGGCGACGTGCGGCTGTCGGCGGCATATCAGATCTATGGGAATGGCCCCGGCGCGGCGACGCTCCGCACCAGCCTGAAAATCCCCACTGGCAGCAGTGCCAAGCTTCACGGCAGCGGCAGCACCGATCTGGCCATCTGGATAACCGGCAGCCGCGATAATGCCTTGGAAAAATGGGGACACTGGACCATCTTCGGCGCTGCAGGGGGGATGGCCATGACCGATGGCAAGGTACTGAAGGAGCAGCAGAATAACCTGGTCGGTTTCGGTACGATCGGCATCGGCTGGAGTCCTGCCGATGTCATTGCTTTTAAAACCCAGCTTTCCGCCCACACTCCCTTCTATGGCGACAGCAGCCTTCCCGAGCTGGGGGACAGTGCAGTACAGCTGATCATGGGGGGGACCATCGCCTTTTCCCCCACGACCTTCCTCGATATCGGCGTTTCCGAAGACTTGGCGGTCTATACCTCCCCTGATGTGGCCCTCCATCTGGCCCTTACCAGGAGATTTTAACTGCCGGACGCTTCAGCTTCTTCCGTCTGCCGCTCCTGATTCAGATAGAGCCGCAGCGCCCGCCGTTCCGCCACCAGCTTGACCGTCAGGGGCATCACCACCGAGCTGAAAATAAGGACACAGCCCAGCGCTTCCCACACCCCCAACCGCTCCCCGAGCAGCGCAAACCCTCCCAGCATGCTCCAGACCGGGTCCAGCGTATAAATAAGACTGGCCCTGGTGGGTGTGGTGAAGCGCTGAAAGGTATTCTGAACGGTAAAACAAATGACGGTGGGAAATAGCGCACAGTAAAACAATGCACCGGCGGACACGGGCCCCATGTGAAACTCAGGCTGTGGGAGGATCAGAACCAGCAAGCCGCCGAGTATGGTGACGGTGATAAATTGGAACAGGGTGATGAGGTAGACGTCGTCATTGCTGCGGAGGACCTTGGACACGGAAATGATGTGAAGGGCGATGAAAAGGGCGCAGATTGTGGAGAAGATATCTCCCCTGCTGAAGCCGCCGCCGGCAGCGAGGGCAATTATGCCGGATACGGCCAGGCAGAGGCCGGCAAAGGTCAGCCGGTCAACCTTGTCACGCCAGATGAGGTAACATAAAAGCGGTACCACAAGTACGAACAGATTGTTGAGAAAACCGGCTCTGGTGGCGCTGGTGCCGCTGACTCCGATGACAAAGGAGAGATTTGCGGCAGTAAGGGCTATCCCCACCATGGCTCCTCGCCTGACAATGTCGCGGTTGATCTTCTTGAGCCTGGGAAGGCAGACCAGGGCCATCATAACCGCAGCCAACAGAAAACGAAGGAACAGAAAGGTGACGGGGGGGATTTCCCTGAAGCCGATCTTGTTGAAGACAAAGCTGCCACCCCAGAGGAAGGTGGTGAGAATCAGCCATGGCGTAGCCCGGCGGGTTTCACTATCCAATTTTACGCTGAATTCATTCATTTACAGCAATTTCCTTAAAAACATCCCAGTATAGGAACCGGTTACCTTTGCCACTTCCTCCGGCGTACCGGTGGCGACGATCTTGCCACCCCGGTCTCCCCCTTCCGGGCCAATATCGATGATGTGGTCGGCGGTCTTGATGACGTCCAGGTTGTGCTCGATGATGACGATGGTGTTTCCCCCTTCCACCAGCTTGTGCAGCACTTCCAGCAGCTTGTGAATATCGGCGAAGTGGAGGCCGGTGGTTGGTTCGTCCAGGATATAGATGGTCCTGCCGGTGGCACGCTTCGACAGCTCCTTGGCAAGTTTGACCCGCTGCGCCTCGCCCCCGGAAAGGGTGGTGGCGGCTTGGCCCAGCCTGATATAGCCCAGCCCCACTTCCTCCAGGGTCTTCAGCTTGTTCTTGATCCTGGGAATATGCTCCATGAACTGCAGCGCCTGGGAGACGGTCATGTCCAGCACGTCAGCAATGGATCTTCCCTTGTAGAGTACCTCCAGTGTCTCGCGGTTGTAGCGGGCACCCTTGCAGACCTCGCACTGGACATAGACATCGGGAAGGAAGTGCATTTCGATCTTGATGATGCCGTCCCCGGAGCAGGCCTCACAGCGCCCCCCCTTAACGTTGAAGGAATAGCGCCCCGGCTTGTAACCCCTGACCTTTGATTCCGGCAGTTGGGCGAAGATATCGCGGATATCGGCGAAAACCCCGGTGTAGGTGGCCGGATTGGAACGTGGCGTCCGGCCGATGGGGGATTGATCGATGTTGATCACCTTGTCCAGGGCCTCAAGTCCTTGGATCTCCTTAACGGCACCCGCCTTTTCACGGCTCCGGTAGAGCCGTTGGCAAAGGACTTTGTACAGGGTATCGATGACCAGGGTCGACTTGCCCGAACCGGAGACACCGGTAACGCAGGTAAGAACCCCCAGCGGTATGTCCACCTCCACCTCGTTCAGATTATTCTCGCTGGCGCCGATGATGCTGAGGAATTTGGACGCCTTGCGCCGCTCTTTTGGCACTTCTATGATAAGTTTTCCGGACAGGTATTTGCCGGTCAAAGACTGCGGATTCTCCATGATCTCGGCCGGCGTTCCCTGGGCGACCACCCGTCCGCCGTGGATGCCCGCTCCAGGCCCCATGTCGATGACGTGATCGGCTTCCAGGATCGTCTCCTCGTCATGCTCCACCACCAGTACCGTATTGCCCAGGTCGCGCATGTGCTTCAGGGTTTGAAGCAGCCGGGCGTTGTCCCGTTGATGCAGGCCAATGGAAGGTTCATCGAGGATGTAGAGGACTCCGACAAGGCTGGAGCCGATCTGGGTAGCGAGCCTGATGCGCTGCCCTTCACCTCCTGAAAGGGTGCCGGAAGAGCGGTCAAGGGAGAGGTAATCGAGGCCGACGTTGACGAGGAAATGGAGTCGTTCCCTGATCTCCTTGAAAATGCGGCGGGCAATCTCCTCTTCCTTGGGGCTCAGGTGCAGGGTGGCGAAAAACTCCAGGGCATCCTTGATGGAAAGGGCGGTGACATCGCAGATGTTGTGGCCATCAATCCTGACGAACAGCGCTTCCTTCTTCAGCCGCGCTCCCTGGCAGGTGGGGCAGGGCATGACATTCATGTATTTTTCCAGTTCTTCCCGCACCAGGTCCGATTCGCTTTCCCGGTAGCGCCGCTCCAGGTTGTTCAGCACTCCCTCGAACTCCTTGTGGTAGGTATGCTTGCGGCCGCCGTCCTCCTCCCACCAGAATTCAACCTTTTCGCCTTTTGATCCATTGAGGATGATGTCCTGAGCCTTGGCGGACAATTTTCGGAAGGGGGTGCGAATGTCAAACTTATAGGCTTTGGCCAGGGCCTCCAGGGTCAGGTGGTACCAGCCGGAGAGCCTCTTTTCCCATGGTGCGATAGCCCCTTCCCGGATGGAAAGATCCGGATTGGGGATAACCAGTTCGGCATCGAAATACATGCGGGTACCGAGACCGGTACAGTCAGGGCAGGCACCATACGGGTTGTTGAAGGAGAACATGCGCGGGGTCATCTCCGGATAGGAGATGCCACAGTCGATGCAGGCGAAGCTTTCTGAAAAAAGCATAACGTCCTGCCAGAGGGATTTTTCCTTTTTCGGCTTTTTCCCGGCAGGCTCTTCCGATGCAACAGGGGGGTACTCCTGAACGGCGACCTTGACTATTCCCTCCGCGTGATTGAGGGCTGTAGCAAGTGAATCGGCGAGCCGGCGCTGGATACCCTCCTTTATCACCAGCCGGTCGACGACGATATCGATGTCATGCTTCTTGTTCTTGTCCAGGGCGATCTCATCGGCAAGGTCATAAGGAACATTATCGATGATCACCCGGGCAAAACCGTCTTTGCTCAACTGGGACAGTTCTTTGCGGTACTCCCCTTTGCGGCCGCGGATCATGGGGGAGAGCAGATTGATTTTGGTTCCGGCAGGAAGCGTCATGATCTGGTCGACCATCTGGCTCACCGTCTGGGCGGCTATCTCCTTGCCGCAGTTGTAACAGTGGGGCTTGCCGACCCGGGCAAAAAGCAGGCGCAGGTAGTCATAGATTTCCGTGACCGTGCCGACGGTGGACCGGGGATTCTTGCTGGTGGTTTTCTGTTCGATGGAGATGGCCGGGCTCAAGCCTTCGATGGATTCGACATCCGGTTTTTCCATCTGTTCCAGGAATTGTCGGGCATAGGCTGAAAGTGATTCAACATAGCGCCGTTGCCCTTCAGCATAAATGGTGTCGAACGCCAGGGTCGACTTGCCGGAACCGGAGATGCCGGTAATGACAACGAGCTGGTCACGGGGTATTTCCACATCAATGCACTTGAGATTATGCTCGCAAGCGCCCTTGATAACGATCTTGTCAGTAGCCATTGGTTATGCTCCACAACTATTACATATTAATAATAATACCGCAGCAGGCAGGAGTGACCAGCCTGGCCAGGCACCGACGGTGGTAAAAAAAAAGCCCCGGATCGCTCCGGGGCTTTTGGTCGTTTGAAGATTGTTGTTTAACCTCTGACGACGTTCGCTGCCTGCAGACCTTTCGGGCCTTTCTGTACTTCGAATGTAACTGCTTCGCCTTCTGTCAGAGATTTGAAACCATCGCCCATGATCGCGGAGAAATGCACGAATACATCCTCACCATTATCCTGCTCGATAAAACCAAAACCCTTGCTGTCATTGAACCATTTTACTGTACCATTTGCCATTTCGTACTTTCTCCTACTGCTGTGTTAATTTTATTCAGGGGTTAAGACCTCTGAACGTCAGACGAGATTACGAGTTTCGCAAAATCATGTCAAGCTTTTTATTCATGATCAAATGCCGGCAATTTCCCGTCCTGCTGCCAGAAGTTCCCGGACAATACCGGGATCATTGGACTCGCTATAAAGCCGCAGAACAGGTTCTGTGCCGGATGGCCGGATCAGAAGCCAAGAGCCGTCGGCAAAAATATATTTGAAGCCGTCCTTGAAATTTTCGGCGGCAACCGGTCTGGAGGCAATCGCTTTTATTCCTCCGGCCTTCAACTTGTCGATGAGGCGTTCCTTGGCAGCGTTGTCGATAGGTGCATCGATACGCTGGTAGTAGAAGTGGCCGATCTCATCCATGGTCTCATCCAGCAGCTGACGCAGTCCCTTGCCGCTCATGGCCATTGCCTCAAGCAGCAGCAGCCCCATGAGAATGCCGTCACGTTCGGGTATATGTCCCTTGACGCCGAGTCCGCCGGACTCTTCGCCCCCCATGAGGATGTCGTTTCCCAGCATCAGCTCGCAGATGTGCTTGAAACCGATGGGTGTCTCCTGGAGGGTCAGGCCATACTTTTCCGCCAGCAGGTCGATCATGCGGGTCGTGGAAACAGTCTTCACCACGCCGCCCCGGAGACCTTTCCGTTCATAAAGGTGGCGCAGGAGAACGGTAAATATCCGATGGGATGAGAAAAACTCACCGGTCTCATCAACGGCGCCGATGCGGTCCGCATCGCCGTCCAGGGCCAAGCCGACCCTGTAGAGACCGCTCTTCACCAGAAGTGAAAGTTCCTGCAGGTGTTCCTCAATGGGCTCCGGTGGCTGCCCGCCGAAAGAGGGGTTATCCAGGGTGTGTATCTCGGCGATTCCCGGCAGGAGCTCGGGGATAAAGCCGGTGCCGGCGCCGTACATGGGGTCGACAACCGCCTTTATGTCCGCCTTGCGGATTGCCTCCAGGTCGACGTAGCGGGAAAGTTGCCGGAAGTAGGGCTCTCTGGCATTGACAAGGGTTACCTTGCCGCTGTTGATCGCCTCTGCCAGTGGTTGTGAAACAACAGCCCGGTTGTCGGCCTTATTGGCAGCTACCATCTCTTCCAGCACCTTGGTTGTGGAAGGGCGGGCCGAACCGCCAAAGGATTCCTTGACCTTGAAGCCATTATATATGGCAGGATTATGGCTGGCGGTAATCATGATCCCGGCACCGGCCTGCCGTTCATGTACGGCCCAGGACACTGCCGGGGTCGGGGCATAGCCGTCGGTCAGCCACGTCGTAATGCCGTTGCCAGCAGCAATCTCTGCCACCCGCTCGGCAAACTCTCGTGATAGAAAACGCCTGTCATAGCCAATGACGAGCCCTTTGCCGGCCAGGTTTTCCCGGTGCAGGTAATCCATGGTCGTCTGAGCCACAAGCGAAAGGTTTTCGAAGGTAAATTCCCTGGCAATTACTCCGCGCCACCCGTCGGTTCCGAATTTTATCTGCAACTCTTCCTCCTGAATCGGCATGATCATTACAGCTGCTTAACAGCCGGTTATTTTCGTCATCTGTATAGGATATGTCAATCTTTAACTTATCTTTTACAGATTAACAACTGTTGACCCGGTGGCAAGATTGGCTTATATAAAACCATGACCAAAATTCCAAGGAGGTAAGATAAACATGCTGAGGAAACTTGCAGTCGCAATTCTCATGGGGCTCTGCCTGTCGGCAACGGCTGGGGCGGCAGACACCAAAGGAAAAAATCCGGTGGTGGTAATGGAGACGAATCTGGGAACGGTAAAAATGGAGCTTTTCCAGAAGGAGGCTCCCATCAGTGTCAAGAACTTCCTGGATTACACCAACGATGGTTATTACAACGGTACCATCTTCCACCGGGTCATTCCCAACTTCATGATCCAGGGGGGAGGGTTTACCGAGGGCTTGAAGATGAAATCCGGCAAGGCGCCGATCAAGAATGAGGCCGGCAACGGTTTGAAAAATGACCGGGGCACCCTGGCCATGGCCCGCACCATGATGGTCGACTCAGCCACCTCCCAGTTTTTCATCAACGTGGTGAACAACGGCTTCCTCAATCACACGGACAATACGCCCCGTGGTTTTGGCTATGCAGTTTTCGGCAAAGTAATTGAAGGGATGGACGTGGTGGACAAGATAGCGGCAGTGAAAACCGGCACGCAGAAAGGCTTCGCCGACGTACCAGAAACAACGGTCGTCATAAAATCCATGAAGCTGGTCAAATAAAGAGATATAACAGCACCACAACTAAAAAGGGGCAGCCATTATCTGGCGGCCCCTTTTTTCTTTAGACCTGAACTGCAGTTTCATCCAGCAGCCACCTGATTTTCTCGCACAGTATTTTCATGGGTACAGGTTTCTGCAGATATTCCCTGATTCCGGCGTACTTTGCCGATTCCCCGTTGATCAGCTCGCTGTAACCGGTGCAGAGAATTATAGGCAGGTCCGGCCGGAGGCGGAGTACCTCATGGGCCAGATCCTTGCCGCTCATGCCTGGCATCGCCATGTCTGTAACGAGCAGGCTGCAGGCTGACGGGTTGTCTTTGATTCCTGCCAGTGCATGGACTCCATCGCTGTAAAGCTCGACCAGATACCCTTGTTCGGTCAGGAACTCCCTTGCCATCTCCCTGATCTGCTGTTCATCATCGACAAAAACAATGAGTTCTCCATTGCCTGCGCCGACTGCCTTTTCATTGCCCGTCGGTTCAATCTTCACAGGACCGGCAATAAGCGGCAGGTAAACGCGAAAGGTTGAACCCGCCCCCGGTTCGCTGTAAACGGTTATCTTGCCCCCATGGGACTTGACAATGCCGTGAACGACGGCGAGACCCAGGCCGGAGCCCTTTCCCTTTCCTTTAGTGGAAAAATATGGTTCGAAAATCTTCTGCCTGGTCTCTTCGTCCATGCCGCAACCGGTATCGCTTACCTCGATGACAGCATAATCCCCTTGGGGTATGCCCTGGCCAAGGGTCTGCAACGCATCCCTGAATTGGGATTTCTTCAAGGAAACAGCGAGAATGCCGCCATGCTTCGCCATGGCATGATAGGCATTGGCGCAGAGATTCATCACTACCTGGTGGATCTGGGTGGGATCTGCAAGGGCAACAGCGTCTACATCCAGTTGCTGCTTGATTTCAATGGTTGCGGGTATGGAGGAGCGGATAAGCTTGAGGGTCTCTTTTATGAGGGGGCTCAATTGAAGTGGCTGCTGGCAGATTTCACTCTTGCGGCTGAAGGTGAGGATCTGTTTTACCAGCTCCCTGGCACGGTCCGAAGCGATCATGATCTGCTGTAAATTGTCAGCCAGTTTCACATTGTCACCGCACCGCTTCCTGGCTATTTCCGTATAGCCGCAGATAACGGCCAGAATATTGTTGAAATCATGGGCAATGCCTCCGGCAAGCGTACCCATTGCGTCCAATTTCTGGCTTTGCAGGAGCATGTGCTGGAGCTTTTTATTCTCTTCCTCAGCCTGCTTGCGCTGGGAAATGTCCACAAAGGTGACGACCGTGCCGATGATCTTACCATCCTTGATCTGTGGGTAGGACCAGTATTCAACGGGAAAGGGTGTCCGGTCCGCTTTCCAGAACATCTCATCGTCGGCATGGACCTGTTCACCATCAAGAAAGGTCTTATAGATGCGGCAGTCTTTGTCCGGGTAAGAGGAGCCGGATTGAGACGAGTGGTGAACATGCTGGTGCACATTTTTGCCGATGAGCTGCTGGGCATTATCATAGCCGAGAAGCCTCAGGCTCGCCAGGTTGCAGAAGGTGCAGCAGCCTTGAGCATCTATACCGAAAATCCCTTCCCCGGCTGAATCGAGGATCAGGCGAAGCTTTTCCTCGCTTTCTGCCAGACGTGCTTCAGCCTGCTCCCTTTCGCTGATCATCTGCACAAGTGCCTGATTTGATTCGTTCAGCTCGGCAATCACATTGGTACGCTGCAGGTCCACAACACTCAGGTGTTCCGCCATTTGGTTGAAGGAGTGGCCCAGCTGGCCGATCTCATCATCGGAAGTTACAGTGACCGCTTCATCCAGGCCGGTTTCCTGTGCCTTATTGAAGGTATATTCCAGGTTTTTGATGGGACGAATGATGATCCTTTCCAGGGAAAGCCACAATAGCCATGCTGCCGTAAGGAAAAAGACGATTATGACGGTCGCTGCTATGTAAAACAGCTTCTTCAATTCACTGTTGATGCGGTCTTCAGACATACCCACATGGATTGTGCCGAGGGTACCGCTCAAAATAGGGGAAGTAATGTCGGAGATATCATGCCCATCCATATTTATGCGGTGCAGCGATTTCTTGTCAGAGTGAGTGGCCTTTTTCAGGTCCGTGGGGAAGGCATCACCGAAGGTGTGGGCAATAACATGGCCTGTCCGGTCAGTTATGAAAAGATATGCCAGGTCCTTGTTGACTCCCTTTGCATCGGCAAGCATCAACCCCAGGGCGAGGAATTTTTGCGTCAGGATTGGCGTAGCGCTCTGGTCGCCGATGGTATGGGCGAGAAATTTACCCCGATTGATCAGGTCAGCCCGGAAGGAGTGTGACACATAGCGGTGCATGATAACGAGCAAGACCGACATGGAGCAGAGGCTCATGATGGCCAGTCGGTAGATAATCTTGGTGCGGAGGCTTAATGTTCTCATGGCGTGTTTATCTCGGTTTGCCTGGTTTTGGTTTATCTACCCAGAGCTTGATTTGGCGAACGGAATCATATGCCGAATCGTTGAGAGGGACAAAACGGTCTATCATCATTTTGCTAAGGATAACCTTGCCTTCCGGCGACTTGTGGGCATTGAGCATTACCTGGCGAAGCTTTTCCCTGATGGCCGGATCGAGTCCGGGCCGGACGACGAACGGAGGAGGTGCATAGGGTTTCGACTTGAAAATGATGCGGGTGTTTGCCGTTTGCTCCGGATATTTCTGATTTTTGTATTCCCAGATGAGGCTGTCTACCGCCGCACCGTCAACCAGACCTTCGGAAACAGCCTTGATTGATTTATCGTGGGAACCGGAGTAGGAGATCTTACTGAAGAAACGCTCAGGTGTTGTCCCCATCCTGGCCAGGGTATATTCCGGTACGAGCTTTCCACTGTTGGAAAGGGGGTCGGTAAAGGCAAAGGATTTTCCCTTGAGGCCGTCAAGGCTTGTTACCTGACTCTTTGAGGGAACGATGAAATAGGAATAGTATACCTTCTCTCCATAGGCCTGCGGCGCGGCGATGAATTCAAGACCGAATTTTTCCTTGCCGTCAACATAGGGTCCGCTGCAGACAAACGCGGCTTCCAGTTCGCCGGTTTCCAGTTTTCTGTTTATCTCGGCATAGTCTTCTGCATCCACATATTCAACCGGTTGACCGATCTGTCTGCCCAGATATTCGAGGAATTCACGATAATAGGCGAGACCTTCCTTTGGGGTAATCATACCTCCCAGGGCGATGCGGATCCTGTTTCCCTGGGTTGGGTCCCGTTGCTGAACGACTTCGGTCCTGGAGGTGTTAATCGGGGTAGGGGAGTCCTGAGAGGTGCAGGCCGTGGTAAGAGAGACCAACAGAGACATTGCCAGTAATGACAGTTCAAAGCGTGACATAAGGCACCTCCAACTCCACCGGCAAGTGTTTTACAACAGGCGGGTGCAGCCTTTAACTAATTTCCATCCGGAAACTCCGGATGAGAAACTAGTGGTTTTCGATTCGGAAAGAGGGGATTTTTTGTTCTGGCAAGATAATCAAGGGCTTGCGCGGAGACGTACATCGGTACGTCGCACAAGTAAGCCCGCAGATTGACGCCGCCAGGGCAGAAAAGAACCCTTTCCGGATGGAAATTAACTATAAATATGGCGTGCCCGCTAAATAACGGTTCATTAGTCACTGTCAAACAAGCTATCGAAAACCTGGGCCACCTTGCTTGCTACCGGCCACGCCGCGTGGCCAGCAGAGCCAGATTCCCAACCGTAAAGAGGAGAGCCCCTGCCAGGGCAAAGCCGGCTCCCGGCTCCCGGTGGATCTCGATCAGGGCGATCCGCTGGGGAATGAGCTGCACATCCTTGATATACAGGCCGAATTCCTTATAAAAGAAAGGATGGTTGGGGCTGATGCCGCCGATGGCGTTGCCGCTGTTATCGCGGATTTCAGCCCGATAGTCGGTAAGCATGCCCATGGCGCCCTGTTCACCACGTATGTTTGTGACAGCAACTCCTGTGCCATCGGGAAAGCCGATAATCTGGCCGTCATTTACCTGCATAATGCCTTTCAATCCACCGTAAGCACTAAAGAGGTGGGCGAGGACGATGAAGAGAAAGCCTGCATGCATTACCTGCGGTGCAATAAGTGAAAGAAAGTTGGTCCGTCCAAACTTGCCGCGCAACGACTCGATGCTGCACAGGAGAGTGTTTACGACAAGAACTGCAAGGAACGCTATGGTAAGCCAGAGCCACCAGGACCAGGCAAGTGGAGCTCCTTTGAGCCAGGCAAAAAGGGCCATGTCGTTGATGGAGCCGGATTCGGCACCGCCACCGCTGAAGGAGCCAATGGCAAGCAGAACGATAACTCCGGCCATCAGCCAGATGCCAAGACTGAGCGAAGCAAGCTTTGCGTAGATTTTGGCGAACAATAGATTTCTCCGTTAGCATTAAATATCGGTAATAAGCTAAATTTATTGAGAGGAATTTTGAATGTTGCCCCAACGCCACATCCGGCGCCTGCTAAAAGCTATGGGAACTTTTCATCAGCATGCTGACTCCGAGGTAGGTAAAGATAGCAACGCCGAAGCCGATAATGGCAGCCCAGGCGACTGTTCGCTCCCACCTGGGGCCTTGCAGACGCAGATGCAGATAGAGGCTGTAGAAAAGCCAGAGTATGGAGGTCCACAACTCCTTTGGCGTCCACAGCCAGTATGTTCCCCAGGCGTAATAACCCCAGATGCCTCCTGAGACCATGGAGGCGGAGAAGAAACTGTAGCCGACAAGTGCCGTTTTATATTGGAGGTCCAGCAGGGATTTTTCCCTGTAGCGCAGAAACATTCCTGCCAGCAGCGCCCCAATGCCGAACAGGGCATAGGCAAAGAAAGCCAGTGCCACATGCAATTCAAACCAGTAGGTGTTCAGAATCGGGGGCAGCGGCATGTTGAGGGTGGGGAATGGAAGCGCCATCAGGGCGAACAGCCCGGTCAGGCAGCCGGTGCCCCAGGAAAAAGTCGAGGAGGAGCGCAGATCCCTGGCATAGAGGAAGGGGATGGCCATGAGGCCGATGGAAGCAGAGAAAAAGGTCAAGGTATCCTGTGGGCCTATGAGCGGCAGCCTGCCAAGAGCGGCGCCCCTGAGACCGAGATAGACCAGCTGCAGGGTCAGAGCGGCAATGAAGACAGGCCTGCGGAAGGAGCCGAACAGGTAAAGGACGATGGCGGCGATGAGAAGCAATTTCATGAATCAGTCCCCAACCCCCCTCAATCCCCCCCATGGAATAGGGGGGCGAGCTTAAGCAAGCAGGGGGGTCCTATTTGTAGTTCTTCCGCCGGAACAGTCCGGTCTTCAGGGATGCGATCCGGTCGAGAAAGAGCATGCCGTCAAGGTGGTCCATCTCGTGCTGAATGGCTACCGCCTCGAAGCCGCTGGCCTTCACCTCCCGCTCGATGCCATTCCCATCGGTAAAGCGGACCGTAATTTCGGTGGCCCGTTCCACATCGCCGGTGTAATCGGGAACGCTCATGCATCCTTCGCGCATGATGGCTGCACCGCTACGTTCGGTTATCACTGGATTGATCAACTGTAAAAGGCCGTGATTGTTGTCTTTACCGTTTCTGCTGTTGGAGACATCCACGACGCAGACCCTGAGCGTTACGCCGATTTGCGGGGCGGCGACACCCACCGAGCCGGGACCGGCATGCATGCAATCGAGAAGATCCTGCAGAAGTCCCTTTATTTCACCGTCTATGGCGCCAACAGGATGGCAGAGCTTCTTCAGAACCGGATGGGGATATAGGAGTATTTTCTGACCCGGCATAAGTATTTAAAGGGAAACCGGGGTGATGACGCGCACCTTGATTTCCACATTCAGCTCCTTTTTCAGTTTTTCCAGCAACTGCTCCACGTTTTCCACCGACATGCCGGGTGGCAGGATTGCCTCCAGCATCAGCACGTAGACCGGTTCCTCTTTTGTGCCGATGAGGCGGGTGTTGAGATCGGTGATGTTGACTTTGCGGTCCGCCAGCTCCCTCGTTACGCGGTAGACTATGCCCGGCTGGTCGGAACCATAGACCGAGACCAGGCAAAGCTCTCCCTCTTCCTTGACCGGGCAGACCTCATCATCATGGAGGGTGCGCACATGGACATGGAGGCCGGTGCGGTCGAAGTGAGAGCGGAATTCGTCGCTCAGGCGCGCCCTGGTGAAGGGCTTCTCGTGGGAGACGATGAGGATGATGGCGAAATCCCCCCCCAGCATGGTGCAGCTGGAATCCTCCAGATTGCAGCCCAGGCGGTAGAGGACCTCGGAGATGTCGGCGACGATGCCGGGGCGGTCCTTGCTGATGACGGTAACGGCGAAATGGGCCAGGTTGTCTTTGCGGCAGTCGTTCATATGATAACTCTCCAAACCATCTAGATCTTGTTGATAAACACTTCCCGTGGTCTGCTGGTGCCATCTGAGGGGCCGATGATACCTTCTTGCTCCATCTTTTCGATAATGCGGGCGGCCCGGTTGTAGCCGATCCTCAACCGTCGCTGGACCATGGAGATCGATGCCTGCTTTGCCTCGGCCACCAGGGCGACGGCGGCATCGTACTGGGGATCGAGTTCTTCTTCATCACCGCCGTTTTTTTCGTCGCTGGCCCTCATTTCCAGGATCGATTTTTCGTAGACCGGCTTGCCTTGCTTCTTGAGGAACTCCACCACCCGCTGCACTTCGGCATCAGAGACGAAAGCGCCGTGGCTGCGCTGCATCTTGGACGTGCCGGGAGGGAGGAACAGCATATCGCCGGCGCCAAGGAGCGACTCGGCGCCGTTGCCGTCGAGGATGGTGCGGGAGTCGATCTTGCTCGACACCTGGAAAGAGATACGGGCAGGGAAATTGGCCTTGATCAAACCGGTGATGACATCTACCGACGGGCGCTGGGTGGCGAGAATCAGGTGAATACCTGCGGCGCGGGCCATCTGGGCCAGGCGGGCGATGGATTCTTCGATTTCGCGACCGGCCACCATCATCAGGTCGGCCAGCTCGTCGACGATGACGACAATATACGGCAGGTGACCGTGGTCCAGCTCCTCGTCTTTGTTGAGGAAGGCCTGGATGGCCTCCTCTTCGTCTGCACCAAGTTCCTCTACCTCTTCCACAACCACTGTCTCTTTGGCCAGGTTTTCCGCAAGCTCCTTTTCTTCCCGCTCCAGCTGCTTATTGTAGGAGTCGATATTGCGCACTCCCTTGTCGGACATGAGCCGGTAGCGGCGTCCCATCTCCTCCACCGCCCATTTCAAGGCCAGGGAGGCCTTCTTCGGGTTTGTTACCACCGGCAACAGCAGGTGGGGGATCCCCTCATAAACGGATAGCTCCAGCATCTTCGGATCGACCATGATGATGCGCACATCGTTGGGGGTCGAAGTATAGAGGAGGGAGAGAATCATGGTGTTGATGGCGACGGACTTGCCGGAGCCGGTGGCGCCGGCAACAAGCAGGTGGGGCATCTTGGCCAGATCGGTAACCAGTGGTGCGCCGGCGACATCCTTACCTAAAGCAAGCGGCAGCTTCATCTTGCGCTGGTGGAACTCCTCGCTGTTGAAGATCTCCCTGAGAGAAACCATCTCCCGGTCCCGGTTGGGAAGTTCGATGCCAACGACTCCTTTGCCAGGGATAGGGGCGACGATGCGGATGGAGAGGGCCTGCAGCGCCATGGACAGGTCATCGGCAAGTCCGGCAATTCGACTCACCTTGATGCCGGGGCCCGGAGCGAATTCGTACATGGTGATGACCGGCCCGGGACAGATTTCTACCACTTCCCCCTCGACGCCGAAATCCTTGAGCTTTTTCTCCAGCAGCCTGGCATTCATGGCCAGGGCATCTTTATCCAGGCGCTTTTCCGTCACCTGGGGCATGTCCAGCAGGGATAGGGGTGGAGTCTGGTAGTTGCCGTCGCTCTTGACGAATTCAAAGGCCTCCTGGACGGCGGCGGCCTTTTTATCATCCTGTTTCTTTTCCTTTTTCGCCACCGGTGCCGGCACCGGCATAGGAGCAGGGACCGTTTTTATCACGGGGGCGCCGGCCGGGGCGAGCTTGTTTTCCTTGTCCAGGATTTCCCTGTTCAGTGCTTTGCGCTGCCGATGACGTTCCCACTTGATTTTCATCGATTTCAGCCACCAGTCGGCAAAGAGCATGAAGGAAAAGCGGGACAGGACCATGATCGATCCGGCCAGCATCGGCAGGAGGATCAGGATTGTTCCCAGCTTGCCGAAGGCACGTTTGAGGAAGTCGGCAGTCTTGAAGCCGATCCAGCCGCCGGTCTGCACCCTCTGGCCGAGAAATTCGGTGAATTCAAGATTGAAGGCGAAGAGGGCGCTTAAGGAGATGAGGAGGATGAAAAAGGCGGCAAACTTGTAGGAGCGCCAGCGCACTTCTTTATAGCGCAGGATGCGGTAGGTGATGTAGAAGAGGGCAATGGGCATGCCGTAAGCGGCAAGGCCGAAAAGCTGCAGACAGGCATCGGCCAGCTGGGCGCCGAAACGGCCCCCAAGGTTGTGGGTCTCGCCGACGGCAGAGTAGCTGTTGAAGGAAAGATCGCTGCCATTGAAAGAGACGAGGGCAATGAACAGGAACAGCCCCATGGCCCCCAGGCCGATCCCTTTCATTTCCTTGAGAAGTTTTTCTTTTTTGTCGCTCTGTTGGTCCATAACCTTCTACATTTTTGCTTGACGGTAGGGGCAACCCCGTGTGGTTGCCTGATTTAGGGCGGCCACACGGGGCCGCCCCTACATTTCCAGAACCAGCGGCAGGATCACCGGCCGCCGCTCGATGGTCTTGTTGAAGAAGCGGCGCAGGACCCGGCGCACCTCCAGCTTGACCTCGCTCCAGTCGGCCCGCACCTCGGTGTTCACCAGCGCCAGGGTATCGACGACAACCTTTTTGGCTTCATCCAGGTATTCCTGGCTTTCGTCCTCGAAAACGAAACCCCGGGAAACGATGTCGGGGCCATAGATGATCTCGCCGCTCCCCTGATTGATCCCGATGATGACCACCACCATGCCGTCCTCGGAAAGATGCTTGCGGTCTTTCAGCACCACGTTCCCCACATCCCCGACTCCTTTGCCGTCGACAAAGACCCGGCCCGTTTCGATCCGATCGATAATGCAACCTTCACCGTTACTGAAGGCGATAACGTCACCGTTGACGGCGAGGATGCAGCGCTCCTTGGGCAGGCCGAGCCTCTGGGCCAGCTGGCCGTGCTTGACCAGGTGGCGGTATTCCCCATGGACGGGGATAAAGTAGCGGGGACGGACCAGGTTCTGCAGGAGCTTCAGCTCTTCCTGGCTGGCATGGCCGGAAACGTGCACTTCGGAAACTTTCTCGTGGTAAACTTCGGCGCCGCGCCGGTAGAGGTGGTTGATCAGGTCGGAGATGGTTTTTTCGTTGCCTGGGATAAAACGGGAGGAGAGTATGACCGTGTCCCCTTCTTCAAGCTTGATCTGCTTGTGATCATCCATGGCAATCCTGGTCAGGGCGCTCATGGGTTCTCCCTGGCTACCGGTGGTGATCATGCAGATCTGTTCCTTGGGCAGGCGATTCATCTCCTTCAGGTCGATGAGCAGGTCGTCGGGGATGCGCAGATAACCCAGCTCTCGGGCAATTTGGACGTTGGCGATCATGGAGCGGCCGTTAAGGAGTACCTTGCGGCCACAGCGTGCTGCGGCTTCGACAACTTGCTGCACCCGATGAATATTGCTGGAAAAGGCGGCGACGATGACCCGCTGGGGGCAACGGGGAAAGATCTCGTCAAAGGCGTCCCCCACAAGCTTCTCCGACAGGGTGTAGCCTTCCCGTTCCACGTTGGTGGAATCGGCCATCAGAGCCAGGACTCCCGCCTCTCCATAGCGGGAAAAGGTGGCCAAGTCGGTGAGCTCGCCATCCACCGGGGTCTGGTCCAGCTTGAAATCACCGGTATGGATGACGACCCCTTCGGGGGTGCCGATGGCCAGGCCGCAGCCGTCAACGATGGAGTGGGCGACGCGGATGAACTCGACGCTGAACACGCCCAGGTCGACCACATCCCGCGGGCGGACCACGCGCAGATCGACCTTGTTGTCCAGCTCGTATTCCTTTAGCTTTTCCCTGACAAAGCCCAAGGTCAGGGCCGTGCCGTAAATGGGGGGATTGAGCTGCCGCAGGACGAACGGCAGGGCGCCGATATGGTCTTCATGGCCGTGGGTGAGCAGGATGCCCCGCACTTTGTCCAGGCGTTCGATGAGATAGGTGATGTCGGGGATTACGATATCGATGCCGAGCATATCCGGCTCGGGAAACATCAGGCCGCAGTCGACGATGACGATGTCATCACCGTATTCGAAAACGGCCATGTTGAGGCCGATCTCGCCGAGACCGCCGAGGGGAATGATTTTAAGGCCGATGCTGTCGCTGATGGGTGTTTCCATGTGGTTTCAGGCTTTCTACCAGCAGGCGGCAGATACCCTGTGAAGGCATGCTCCCTTACTGCTTTGAAGGTTGTTTTAGTAGTTGGTCTATTTTTATTTCGCAGCGGTTGATCCACTCACTGCCGGGAGCAGTCAATCCTCTTACTGCATAAAAGGAACTGCGCAGGGAACGGTAGGCGATCAGCGCCCTGGGGATATTACCCCTTCCTTCGGCTTCCTGGCCGATGCTCCAGAGCTTTTCGGCGGCCTTGTCTACCAGGCTGCTTGCCGGCGTGTACATGTGAATGGCCGACTCGAAACCGGCAATGGCGGCAACGGTATCGCCGGCGGCCAGTGCCTTCTCTCCCTTGGCGAATTGCACGTGCTGGCGATAGAGGGTGTTGCCCCAGAGGAGGATGACCGAGATGACGGCGATGACGGCGATGTTGACCGCTATGGTTTTAGCTTTTTCCATTACACACCTTATCCCTGAAAAAATCCGGGTACTGCAACGAGCAGTGCCCCCAGGAGAGCGGATATCAGGCCGATAAGGGCGACCAGAGCCGCGAGGATGTCAAAGGGGGATCTCAAACGGTGGGCTGCCTGCAGGCCCCAGCCAATTGCGACCAGCCCGGCGACAATCATTATCCAGTGAACAATCGGTGTCATATCACTCCAGCCCCGCGGCAATGGCCAGCCTTACCTGCTCCATCAACTGCACCTGGTCCTTGTCCTGACCCGTGGCAGTAGCCACCGGCCTGGCAAAACTGATCCGCAGGGTGCCGGGATAGAGCTCGATGCGGTTGCGGGGATTGATCTTCATGCTGCCGTTGATGGTGAAGGGGATGATCGGCACCCCGGCCTTGGCTGCCAGGAGGAACCCTCCCCGCTTGAAGGGGAGCAGATTGCCGTCCTTGGTGCGCGTTCCTTCGGGAAATACCACGACGCTGCTGCCGTTTCTGATGCGGTCTGCGGCGGCGTTCATGCTCTTCAGTGCCCGCCGGCCGTCGCTCCTGTCCAGGGGAATGTAGCCGGCCCGCCGCATGGCTTCGCCGAACAACGGTATGGCAAAAAGCTCCTTCTTGGCTATCCAGGAAAACCGCCTGGGAATAGCCAGGGAGAGGGCAAGGATATCGAAGTTGCCCTGGTGGTTGCCCATGAATATCAGCGGCCCTTCGCCGGGGACATTTTTCAACCCTTCAACTTCAATCTTTATCCCGGCAAGGCTTAAACCCCATCGACTCCAGAAGCGGGAGCATTTGTGGGCAAAGGCGCCGGTTGCGTCGAATAATGTGCCGACAATGGCGGTAATGCTGCACGATAAGGTGAACGGTACAAAGAACAGAAGATAAAGATAGGCGCGCAGCATAGACGAAAGACTCCGTGAATATCCGGGGTAAAGTACTGTTTTTTATCCGCAGAGTCAAATCAAATATCTTTTGCTGCAAGATACGTTTCCCTCAAGTTGCTGCTGTTTTTGTGAGGCCAGGGGAGGCATGGGGGCATCAGTTAAACAGGCTCAATCTCCGTTCCATGATTCAAGGGCTTGCCACTTTCCTGCCGCTCAGTGCATCAACCGTAAAGCTGCTGATCCAGTAGAACGAACTGGAAGCATCGTCCATCGCGTAGTAATTAATTATGAACTGCAGCAGATCTCCCTTGCCGGGAGTAACACCTGTCAAATGGAGATCAAACACGCCACGTTCGTCCTGGTCGATCCAGTCGGGGCTGGGAAAGCTTCTTCCCCTTGACTGCACCTTCTTCTCCCGATCAAGGAGCAGCACGGTCATGTCGACATTTCGCACCTGCAGGTACCTGACGTTCTGTACCACGCCGGCGATAACTACCCCGTCTTCTGCTGGCGTCACCCCCCAGGCAACCTTGAGATCGAAGGCATCGTGATGAAACGGATAACCTGCAACAGATTGCAGCATCGTCCCGGAAGTTGCCGCACACGCTGTGACAACCAACGGAAACAGGCTTGCAAGGAGGTATTTGCTATAGTTCATCTGTCATCTCCATGACCTTGTTTTATGCCGTGGCAGGCAAAAATCCATTGCCTAGCCCGGCATAAGCGGGTTAACATCATGAATACTTTATCGGGCACCATTGCCTGAAATCAATGGGTTATTACTGTTGACACGCCTCGTTGGCAATTTATCGAAGGAGCTTTATTCGGCCAGTTTGAACAAGGTCATACTGGCTGCAACCCGGATATAGACCTGGAAGTGCGCTCACCGCCTCTGGAGCTATCGCAGCCGGATTTTTCCTCGCCACCAGCGAGCGGTTCAAGAGCAAGAGCGGCGATTGGGCAGAAAAGACCGAGCGGCACGACAGCTATGCGATTCCCGTAATTCCTGGCAAAGTTATTTTTATGATAAAAGCGATCTTCGGTCACAGTTCAGTCAAAGGAGTGCTGCCATGACGGTCGATTCTTCACAAACCAATTCCAGAATCTGGAGCAACAGGGAAACCATCGCCTACTTTCTGCTGTTCGTGGCCGCTGTGTTCCTGGTCTACTCTGATACTTTCAGCCACCAGTTCCTTATCAACTGGGATGACGATAACTATGTTTTGGGGAATACTGCAGCGCATGGCGTCTCGCTCGAGCACCTGAAGCTGGCGTTCACTAATTTCTACGTGCAAAACTATGCGCCGGTCCAGATCATTTCCTACATGCTGGATTATGAATTCTGGGGACTGAATCCGGTCGGATTTAAGGCGACCAACCAGTTGCTCCATGCACTGAACGGCCTTTTGTTTTTCCATCTTCTGGAGAGGCTCACCCGGCAGAGAGTCGCTTCCCTGTTGGCTGCGGGGATCTTTCTCCTTCATCCGGTGCAAGTGGAGACAGTGGCCTGGATTTCTCAGCGAAAGAACCTACTGGCCATGCTGTTCTTCCTGCTTTCCTTCATCTGGTATATCCGGTACCGTGAGGGGAGGGGGCTCCGGCTGTATGCCGCTTCAATGATTGCATTCCTTCTGGCGCTTCTTGCCAAATCCGTGGTGGTCATTCTTCCCTTTTCCCTCTTTCTTTTCGATCTCTGCGCCGAAGACGGCCGGCCACGGTTCAACCTCCGGAACAAGATCCCCTATGTCCTCATTGCCCTTGCCACCGGGTGTCTCGCCATCCTCAGCCAGTCGCACTATCTCAACAAGTCGCCGGGCATCAGGGCGTATCCGGGGGGGAATCTGATTACGACTGCCTACACCATGACTCCAGTGCTGGCCGAGTATCTACGGGATTGTTTCTGCCCTGCCTGGCTGAGTCCCCACTACATCACTAAAATTAGAACGGCACCAGATATGGCGTTCTTCCTCAGCGGCCTCCTGGTGCTCAGTCTTGTGGCTCTGGGAATGGTGCTGTATCGGAGGAAACGCTGGTACTTCTTCTGGTATGCCTTCTTTTTCATCGGTTTGTTGCCGGTGGCCCAGATCGTTCCGCTGATCACCCTGAAGAACGACCGTTACCTGTATTTTCCTATGCTCGGCTTCAGTGCGGTAATCTCTTTTGCTTTCTGCAGCCTGGCGCAGCGCAGGGGATGGCCTAAGAAGGGGGTGGCTCTGCTCGTGGCACTGGTGTTTGCTGGAATGATACCGACCACCTGGAACCAGACCAAACAGTGGCGGAGCGCCATTGTGCTCTGGAATTACGCAGTGCGGATCAATCCGGAAAACTGGCTGGGCTGGAGGATGTTGGTCCTGGCATACTCCAGGGAAGGGGACGGTTCCGGCGCGATCCGCGCCTTAGGCATATTAAATGAACTGAAGGCGAAGCACGTTCCCATGCGAGGATTCGACTAGCAGTGATACCCCTTTTTCCAAACATAAATGAAGTCAAGGCAGTCTTCGAATCCCTTACCCCTTCAAAACTGGAGTTCTCGTGGCGGAATAGCTAACTGCGATTTATTTGCCCACGGGGCGGTGGTAGTGTTACCATTTTTGCTTCATCTTTAGTGGAAGGCGAGGGTGCCCCTGCCTTCTACTCGAGCGATAGTACATAATTTATGGGCATATCACTGGTGCCAAATTTGTGTTATATACACCAATACATTTTGCTCCACTGGTAGAAATTGGGCCAGTTACTTGGCTGTGGGCAATCGTCACATTTCCAGTTGAGTCAATGCCTTTATTTGATGTTCCACTAATAGTGGATCCTTTAATTGTGATAGATGAGCCCGCATCCCATGAGCTCACACCGGATCCAGTAGCAACTCCGTCGTTTGCTACAATTTTAGTGTTAGTTATATCAACGGTTGCGCCGTAGGCGTTAACAATTCCTGAAGCAGCTGATGAACTTGAGCTTTGAATACTCGAATCAACGATTGTTACTTTTGAACCTTCATTATAAATGCTCATTGACTCGCTTCCGCCACCACCATCACTAATTATCGTCGCGTGTGTCAATGACATTGATGCCGATGCACCTCCAGCAGAAATTGTGCGGTGATATGACGCGGCACCAGTTGAGACCAGTGTGGCATTAGATATAGCGAAATTAGATGCAAGACTGAGAAGCGTACAAGAAGCAGCACCAGCATAAGCTGTGGATTGAATTGTAATATTTCTTATTCCGCTGTTATTTGCAGCGTTAACCACACAATTGCCTGCGCCAGCATTCCCCGTAATCGTAGTAACTTTTTCACCGGAACCCTCTATCTCTATATACGGTCGCAATCTCAAGTAATTATCCCCTATGTCATATACACCTGGCATGATTTTTAGCACATAGGGGTTTGTTGCAGATGCGTAATAGATAGAATTTAGCGCAGCGACTGGATCAGTAAAGTCTCCACCATCTTTTGCAACTACAACCACATTAGTTACTGCCATTCCGAGGGTAGGGATAGTCATAAACATTGCTGCTGCAAGTACTGCAATTAATTTCTTCTGCATTTTCCTCTCCTTAATTTTGTTTTTTTGCTTCTACACTGTCCTCTGTGCCTGCCTCCTTTCGGACTAGAAATTTCTGACCAGAAGCCTAAAATCAGATAGCACTACACGTTCTCCTCACTTGCACTTCGGGGGCTCGGCTCGTTTTAATAGATATGGCTTTAGTTTTGTTTCATTGTAAAATTTTGCTATTACAGTTGGCAGCCTAATTCAAATTATTGAATGTTGTCAAATAGTTTTTAACGCTACTGCTTATAATTTTTGTTAAAGACGAATAAGTGTTATCTTTCAGCTATTTGTGCTAAGAGGATAATCTCATCTGTGTGAGGAAAGGCAAAATGAAGATAGGAAAGGGATTGAGGAAAAAGGAATACGCGGATCCTTATTCAATCTGCATTAGCAGATGCATTAGGGGTAACAACAGCTTTTATTAGCCAGATAGAATCGGGTGCCTGAAGGCCTTCTACGAAGGGGGCGTGAAATAAACCCCCAGTAAACATTTTTTTTGCTGGGACGCAAAATTTAGGGTAGGATACATGTCGTCATCTCGGATTTTAAGTTTTGTGGATAGTGCAAATTAGGCACACTCAGTCAATTTCGAGCATCAGTTGGCTTTGGTTCGTGAATTCAAATAAAGTCGAGTGCTGAAAAATCGATATGTTCTAACGCAAATGAAAACAAATCTCTTTGAATAACAATTTTCATTTTGACAATGCTTTTATCAAGTAACAGAGAGAAAAGGAGTTGCATATGGCCAGTTTGAACAAAGTTATGCTCATTGGAAACCTGGGCAAAGATCCCGAGGTGCGCTACACCGCTGCCGGTACTGCCGTGGCCAGTTTCTCCCTCGCTACCACCGATCGGTTCAAGAGCAAGAGTGGAGAATGGGAAGAAAAGACCGAATGGCACAACATCACCCTATGGAGCCGGTTGGCTGAAATTGCCGGCGAATACCTCTCCAAGGGAAAAACCGTTTACATCGAGGGCAGGCTGCAGACGAGAAAATGGCAGGACCGGGACGGCAAGGACCGCTACACCACCGAGATCGTCGGCGAAAAGATGCAGATGCTCTCCGGCAAGGGCGAGGGGGGCGGGGGGCGCCAGGGAGGCGGCGGCAGGCAGGCTCCTGCCGATGACTTCGGCGGGCCTGCATATGAAGAGCCGGTTTTCAACCCGGATGATGATATTCCTTTTTAATGGACAGAATTTAATAAAATGTAAAAAAAGCTGCAGATCTTTTCCGTCTGCGGCTTTTTTTGCATGTTTATCTGCTTTTATCGCAGGCAATCCACAGACCGCTGCAACACAGGCTGAACCAGCACCGAGAACTTGGGCCAGTTCAATTTGGGAGATGCTGTCGGTAAAGGCTTGAAAGGGGGATAACAGGTTACATGTCAACGCAGAGCAAACCTAAAGAGATTATTTCTACCCTGTTGCGGCACCCCCTGTTACGTTCCATTTGGATTGTCTGTTTAACCGTGGCAACACTGCTGCCGACATACAGCACCGCTTTCATTATGCCGCAGTTTGTTGACCAGTTGACGAGCAACATCGAAAGCGATGCCCGGCGGACGGCTCGAAATCTTGCCTCTCTATTGCCACTGACGACGGAACCCCTTGGGAGGCAGCATATCACGAACAGTTTTAATGCTGATCTGCATCAGGCGATGTTGGACTTCGAGATAGCGGACATCAAGATTTTCAGCGCCAATGGGGAAGTAATCTTTTCGACCAGATCGAAGGACATGGGCAAGATGAACACCCTCGGCTATTTCCGGAACAGGGTGGCCAAGGGCGAAGTTTACTCAAAAATAAGGTCGAAGGAGGGGAGGTCGTCAGAAGGAGAATTTCTCACACGGGATGTGGCTGAAGTATACGTCCCTCTTATGTCCGGCAACGTATTCAGGGGTGCCTTCGAGATTTATTACGATGTTACCGATCGGCATAAAGCCATGAAACAATTGTTGTTCAGGTCCTCTTTCATGCTCTATTTCATCGCCTTTCTGGTCCTGATCCTGTCGGGATCTGCCCTGTACAAGGCAAGCAGTGCCATCGTGCAGCGCGACAGAGCGGAAAGGCTACTCCAGGAAGCGAATCAGGGCCTCGAAGCGCGGGTGAGCGAACAGACACATGAGATCCTTGTCACACAACGGATTTCCATTGAAGCCCTGGCCAGCCTTGCCGAATTTTACGATCCGGAAACGGGAGAGCATCTGGCTCGTATCCAGGAGTACACGGCGCTTCTGGTTTCGTACCTGGAAGAAAGCTCGGCCTATTCCTCCTGCATAAGGGAAAGGCCCGGTTATCTCGCAGATTTGGAGCTTGCCTCGTTGCTCCATGATGTGGGTAAGACGGCCATATCGAAGGATATTCTCCTGAAGGCTGCAAAGCTTGACCCACTTGAGTTCGAGCAGATAAAACAGCACACGGTAGTTGCGGGTGAAGTGCTGTTGAAGGCGAATAACGTGTTTGTTGAAAATTTCAAAAAGGACAGCTACCTGGCTCTGGCCCGCGACATCGCAGTCCATCACCATGAGCGATGGGATGGCAAAGGTTACCCCCTTGGGCTTGAAGGGGAAGCAATCCCCCTTTCGGCGCGAATCATCGCCCTGGTCGATGTCTACGATGCCCTAAGAACCAGAAGGCCTTATAAGAATGCCTGGTCTCACGAGGACACGGTCAAGGAGATCGCAAGACAAAAGGGCAAACAATTCGATCCCCACCTGGTCGATGCATTCTTGGCCATTGAGAAAGAATTCAACATTGTTTCGTCCAGTCACACGCTCGATGAGCCGCAGTATTTTGCAGAGTGTGCCATATCCTCTGCGCTGGGCGTGGCTGCACTCTGAAGGGCTAAAATAAAGAGGCGCGGCCGCAGCTTCCCGAGACAATTACAGAATCCCTTGCCGTGCTCTCAAATTTCCGGAAATCCGGCCTCGATTTCTCATCCTCTCGCTACGATCCCCAAGTCCGATAGTCCCTAGTGTCAGGCCTGCGTCGCCGCGCCTTGCCGGGAACCAAAATCCCTCTAAATTCTTGCAGAGAACTAACCGCACGGGACACTAGCTGCATAAGTTGACCCCCTATTAATAGGCTCTATACTTTTTACAAGTAGTGTTGTGCAAGTCTCAAGGCGGGTGAAGGAGGGCCGATTTTCAGCTGGCGGCCAGATCCAACAAGAGGAGGCTGCATGGAAGAAAAAACTTTTTCAGCGCTCATACCGACCGGTGTCCCCGGCCTTGACGACATCCTGCGGGGGGGGCTGACTGAGGGGAAGATGTACCTCCTCTCCGGCAGCCCCGGGACAGGGAAAACAACCTTTTCGCTACAATTCATCACGGAAGGGATCTCCAGGGGGGAACGCTGCCTTTATATCACCGTCGGGAGCGCCGGAGAGGATTTTGTCGCCCTGGCAAAAGCCTGCAGCGTATTCCTCGATCCAGACCTTTTCAGCCTTCATTCTGTCCAGATCAGCGGGGATATCCTGGGTGGGCCGGAGCAAAGAATCTTTCACTCGGCGGAAGCAGAGCCGGCCGGCGCCATTAACGACCTCCTGACTGAGATCAGACGGGTGCGACCGAAGCGTCTGGTGATCGATTCAATGTCGGACCTGCGGCTCCTTTCGGACGACCTGGTATCTTACCGCCGCCTGGTCCTGGCCATGCGACGGGAGTTGGGCGCCGGAGACTGTACGGTCGTCATTACCAATAATATCGGTCAAAGCGAATTAGATGCGCACCTGGAGACCATCTGCCACGGGGTCATTCGTCTGGAGCAGGTGGTGCTCGGTTATGGCCCGGTAAGGAGGAGGCTTCTCGTTCTAAAAGAGAGGGGGAGAGCCTATCGAAGCGGCTGGCATGACTTCAAGATCGAAGCGGCAGGTATTCGCGTCTTCCCAGCCTTGATCGCCGGGGAACATCGACAAAAAGCGCGAGGGGAACAGGTTGACAGTGGCAACAAGAATCTGGATCTCCTTTTTGACGGCGGATTGGACAGGGGAAGCACTACGGTGATCATAGGGGCTTCAGGGACCGGGAAAACGACGATTGCCAACCTGTATGCTGTGGCTGCAGCCAGAAGAGGCGAGCACGTGGCGGTGTATCTCTTCGACGAGACAGATGAGTCATACCGGGAACGCGCCGAGGGGCTCGGCTTGGGGGTGGACAGTCTCGTTAACAGTGGGCTGATGACACTCCGCCAGATTAATGTGGCAGAATTCTCCAGGGGAGAATTTACTGCCATGCTTATCCGGGAAGTGGAGGAGAACAGTGCCCAGATCGTTGTTATCGATACGCTGAGCGGTTATGCCAGCGCCATGCCCGACGAAAAGTATCTGATCATCCAGCTTCACGAGCTGTTGACCTATCTGTGTCAAAAGGGGGTAACAACGATCCTCACCGTGGAGCAGCACGGCCTATTTGGCAGCCTGACGACGGAAGTGGAGAATGTCAGCTATCTGGCGGACTCGATTCTGCTCATTCGCTTTTTTGAATTGCGTGGAGAAATCAGGCGTGCGATCTCAGTAGTCAAGAGGAGGAGAGGCAAACATGAGAAAACGATACGGGAACTGACCTTTTCCGCCGAAGGCATCATCATCGGCAATACCTTGCTTGAAATGCAGGGGGTATTGACTGGAGTCCCCATACTTGGCGTATAGCAGCGAAGGCAAAGACGGCGGCAAAAATGAGCAGGTGGTCCTGCTCCTGGCGGAGAGCCGGGATGCCGGGTCCATTCCACTGGTGCTGGACAGGATCGGCGTGAGTTCAGTTGTGTGCGCAACAGCGGAAGAGATCGGCGCGGAAATAGACAGGGGGGTCGGAGCGCTTCTTATGGAAGAGGAAATGCTGTCCCCGTCCATAAAAGAATGTCTGGTGCGGACACTGGACCATCAGCCTCCCTGGTCGGAGTTGCCGATCATTGTCCTGCTGCGTCCTGGGCCGGAGACAGAGGTCTCCCGGGACGCGCTGCTCCTGCCGTGGGATGTCACCCTCGTCGAACGGCCTGTGCGCGTGAACACCCTGGTGGCAATCGTCCGGTCGGCTCTGCGAAGCCGCCGTCGCCAGTACCTGATGCGGGATCAGTTGCGGGCACTGGAGGAATCGGAAACTCGTTATCGTACCCTCTTCGATTCCATGGATGAAGGCTTCTGTATCATCGAGGTCATATTCGATGGGAACGAAAAGCCAACCGACTATCGCTTCCTGGTGACCAATCCGGCATTCGAAAAACAGACGAGCCTCAGCAATGTTCAAGGAAAAAGGGTGCGCGAGCTTCTCCCTGAGCTGGAAGAGCATTGGTTTGAAATCTATTGCCGGGTCGCTTTGACGGGCGAGCCGGCTCGCTTTCAGCGCAGGGCAGAACAGCTGCAGCGCTGGTATGACGTGTACGCCTTTCGTTTCAAGCAACCGGAGAAGAGGCAGGTGGCAATCCTTTTCAACGACATCACGGAAAGCAAACGGGCGGAGGAAGAGCGAGAGCGTCTCGTTGCCGACCTGGAGCACTCGAATCGGGAACTGCAGCAATTTGTCCACGCCGCATCCCACGATCTCCAGGAGCCGTTGCGGATGGTGTCGAGTTACATGCAGCTCCTGCAGAGAAAATATGGCGGCAAACTGGACGAGACGGCGGACACCTACATTCACTATGCCGTTGATGGTACCAGAAGAATGCAGAGCCTCATCGAAGGGCTGCTGAAATACTCCCGCATCGGCCGGGCCGACTTCGCCTGGGTAGATACCAATAAGAGCTTTGCAGATGCGACGGCCAATCTGGCCACTGCGATAGAAGAGAGCCAGGCGGAAGTTACCAGTACCAGGCTCCCTTCCATCTGGGGCGATGCAACCCAGATGCTCCAGTTGATGCAAAACCTGATCAGCAATGGCCTCAAGTACAGGAAACCGGACGTGCATCCCCATGTTTTTGTCACGGCAGAACTGGGAGCGCAAGAATGGCTATTCTCCGTTCGGGACAATGGGATCGGCATAAAACAGGAGGATTTTGACAAGATTTTTCAGATATTTCAGCGGTTGCATACCCAAGAGGAATACTCGGGAACGGGAATCGGTCTGGCCTCCTGCAAAAAAATCGTCGAACAGCATCAGGGCCGGATCTGGTTGGAGTCAACCCCTGGGGAAGGAACCACGTTTTTCTTCACCATTCCGCAGAAAATATAGTCAGCTCAGCTCCACGCTGCATTGCGTTTCCCCTGCCAAATACAATTAGTAAGTTTCCATCCGGAAAGGGTTCTTTTCTGCCCTGGCGGCGTCAATCTGCGGGCTTACTTGTGCGACGTACCGATGTACGTCTCCGCGCAAGCCCTTGATTTCCTTGCCAGAACAAAAAATCCCCTCTTTCCGGATGGAAACTAGTAAATATAAAAAAATGCTGATATAAACATTATCATGAAAAAGCAACCCCAACCGGCGAACAGCGATAATGAACGCACCAGGTCCCAAGAAGAGATTCCGTCACGGGCCTTTCCCATTGTCGGCATCGGTGCCTCCGCCGGCGGGTTGGAGGCGTTGGAGCAGTTTCTGGGGCATGTGCCAGAAAATAGCGACATGGCCTTCGTCATCGTCCAGCATCTGGACCCGACCCACAAGGGGGTCCTGCCCGAGCTGCTCCAGCACACTACCGGGATGGAAGTTTTCCAGGTCGTGGACCGGATGCGGGTCAAGACGAACTGCGTCTATGTGATCCCCCCCAACAAGGACATGTCCATGCTGCACGGTGTGCTGCACCTGTTCGAGCCGACAGCGCCCAGGGGACTCCGTCTCCCTATCGACTTCTTCCTCCGTTCCCTGGCCGAGGACCGGCAGGAGCATAGCATCGGTGTCATCCTCTCCGGCATGGGCTCGGATGGCACGATGGGCCTGCGGGCTATCAAAGAAAAGGCGGGGTTGACGCTGGTGCAGGAGCCTGCTTCAGCCAGGTTCGACAGCATGCCCAGGAGTGCCATAGATGCCGGGCTGGCCGACATCATAGCCCCGGCGGAGGAGTTGCCCGGAAAGATCTTCGCCTATCTCAGGCACCTCCTCATCATCGGCAAGCCGGAGCGCCCACTGGAGGAGAAGGACCAGAGCGCCCTGGAAAAAGTCCTGATACTTCTAAGGGACAGGACCGGCCACGACTTCTCCATGTACAAGAAGAACACCGTATATCGCAGGATCGAGCGGCGCATGGGCATCCATCAGATCGACCGGATCGCTGCTTACGTCCGTTATCTCCAGGAGAATTCCCAGGAGGTGGAACTGCTATTCAAGGAGCTTTTGATTGGTGTGACCAGCTTTTTTCGTGACCCGGCGGCATGGGAACAGCTGCAGGGCGTGGCCCTTCCGGCGATTTTGGCGGGGCGCCCGGCCGGTTGTGTGCTGCGGGCCTGGTCGGCAGGCTGCTCGACGGGGGAGGAGGCGTATTCCCTGGCCATAGTCTTCAAAGAGGTGATGGGACCGGTCACCCCTGCGGGGAAGTTCACCCTGCAGATCTTTGCCACAGATCTGGACCCCGATGCCATCGACAAGGCCCGCCAGGGGCTTTATCCGGCTAACATCGCTGCGGACATCTCTCCCGAGAGATTGCATCGTTTTTTTATCAAGGAAGAGAACGGCTACCGGGTCGGCAAGGAGATCCGGGAGATGGTGACCTTCGCCACGCAAAACGTCATCATGGACCCACCTTTCACCAAGCTGGATATCCTCATTTGCCGCAACCTTTTGATTTATCTGACGCCGGAACTGCAGAAAAAGCTCATGCCGCTCTTTCACTACAGCCTGAACCCCGGCGGTGTCCTGTTTTTAGGGAGTGCAGAGACTGCCGGCACCTTTGCCGAACTGTTCGCACCGCTGAATATCAAGTCGAGACTCTTCCGGAGACGCGAATCGGTCTCGCCTTGCGAACCGCTAGCGTTTCCAGTCTCGTTTGCCCCCACTCAGCAGGGGTTTTCAAAGGAGCAACCGATGTTGAAGCCTTCAGACCTCCAGTCGCTCGCGGACCAGGTGTTGCTGCAGCACTTTACCCCGCCAGCCGTACTGGTAAACGATAAGGGAGATATTCTTTACATCAGCGGGAAGACGGGCAGATATCTTGAGCCGGCGGCCGGCAAGGCCAACTGGAATATTTTTGCCATGGCCCGTGAAGGGCTTCGTCTGGACCTGTCCAGCGCTTTTCAGAAGGCGATCCGGCAAAAAAAGGCGATCACTGCCAAGGGCCTCAAGGTGGGAACCAACGGCAGCACCCAGACCATTGATCTCACGGTCCAGGCGATCGAAGAGCCGGAGGCGCTGCGGGGAATGGTGATGGTCGTTTTTAACGATGTGGCAACTCTCCGGGGCAAAAAGCCGAGCTTCAATCCAGGGCTGGCCGCCAACGTCAGGGTTCTTGAACTGGAGCAAGAACTCCAGCATTGCCGCGAGGAACTCCAGACCACCCGCGAGGAGATGCAATCCTCACAGGAGGAGCTAAGATCCACCAATGAGGAGCTTCAGTCTGCCAACGAGGAACTGATTACCTCCCGTGAAGAGATGCAGTCCATGAACGAAGAACTGCAGACGGTGAACGCCGAGCAACAGTCAAAAATGGACGAACTTTCACGGGTGAACGACGATATGAGGAACCTCCTCAACAGCACCGAGATTATCACCGTGTTCCTGGATAAGGAACTCCATATCCGGCGCTTCACCACCGGTGTGGACAAAATCTTCAAGCTGATTCCGGGGGATGTGGGGCGGCCACTTTCCGATATCGTCAGCGACCTTCTATATTCCCGGATAACCGAGGATGCACGGGAAGTGCTGCGGACACTGGCCTTTTCGGAAAAACAGATCGCCGCCACCGACGGGCGCTGGTTTTCGGTGCGCATCATGCCCTACCGCACCATGGAGGACGTAATCGACGGTGTGGTGATCACCTTTGCGGACATTACCGTGGCCAAGACCCTGGAGGCCGAACTGCGCGAGGAGGTTTCAGTGCTGAGGACCAAAAGCTCTAAATAGTTTCCATCCGGAAAGGGTTCTTTTCTGCCCTGGCGGCGTCAATCTGCGGGCTTACTTGTGCGACGTACCGATGTACGTCTCCGCACAAGCCCTTGATTTCCTTGCCAGAACAAAAAATCCCCTCTTTCCGAATCGGAAACCACTAGTTTCTCATCCGGAGTTTCCGGATGGAAACTAAATAAATACGAAACGAATGGTTTGTTACCGGCAGTCTTCAGCCTTCAGCCATATAACCTGCATCAAGGGGTCAACAATGGGAGCCGATAAAGAGCAGAGGCTGTTAACGGAAGCCGCAAAATTGCGCAGCCATGCCGAAGAGCGATTGCAGGCGAGAACGGCGGAATTGCATCCACCCCGAAGCAAGGAAGAGATGCAGAGGCTGGTCCATGAGCTTGAGGTCCACCAGATCGAACTGGAGATGCAGAATGCAGAGCTCCGCCAGGCCAGGGATGAGGTGGAGACGGTTTTGGAAAAGTACACCGACCTTTACGATTTCGCCCCGGTCGGCTACTTTACCCTTGACCCTGAAGGGACTATACGTGCGGTGAACCTGACTGGCGCCAGCCTTTTGGGGGTTGAGCGATCCCGACTGCTCGGCCGTCGGTTCGGGGTTTTTGTTCCGATTAATGCCCGTTCTTTCTTCTCTGAATTGCTCGGCAAGGTATTTGCGAGCCAGGGCAAGATGTCCCGTGAGGTGACACTTACGAGAGAGGAAAATCACCCGCTCTTTGTGCAGATCGAGGCCGTGGCCGACATATCGCGTAAGGAGTGCCGTGTTGCGGTCATCGATATTACAGAGCGTAGAATAGCAGAAGATGCGCTCACCGAAAAACGACGGGAGCTCGAAGAGCTCAACAGGTCTCTGGAGGTACGCATTGTCAAGGCTGTGGATGAAGTGCGCCGGAAGGACGAAATGCTGATCCTGCAGGACCGACTGGCAGTTATGGGCGAGATGATCAACAATATCGCCCACCAGTGGCGCCAGCCGCTGAATTCGCTGGGACTCCTCACCCAACAATTGCCGATCTTCTATGATTCGGGCAAACTCAGCAGGGAGTTTTTAGTAGAAAATACCGTAAAGGGCATGGAGTTGATCCAGCACATGTCACGCACTATCGATGACTTCAGGAACTTCTTCAGGTCCGACAAGGAAAAGGTTACTTTCAGCGTTAATCAGCTGACCGCGCGTACGCTCTCCCTCGTCGAAAAGAGTTTCAAGGACCAGAAGATCGGCATTGCTCTGAACTTGGAAGGTGACCCGATTCTTACCGGTTATCCCAATGAGTATGCCCAGGTACTCCTGAATATCTTTATGAATGCCCGTGACGCACTGCTTAGTCGCAGCGTCGACAATGCCCTGATCTCGATCCACGCGTTTGCAGAAGGAGGCAAGACGGTCGTGACCATCACTGATAACGCCGGGGGTGTCGCAGAGGAGATCATGGGCAAATTGTTTGATCCATACTTTACCACCAAGGGGCCGGATAAAGGGACGGGGATCGGCCTTTTCATGTCGAAGACCATCGTCGAGAAAAACATGGGAGGTCGCCTGACGGTGCGCAATACGGGAAATGGCGCGGAGTTCAGGATCGAAATCTGACCTGGCCGTGTTGCCGCGACAGGGCCAACCGGATGTTTCTGATTGGATTTGACGGGCAAAGGAAGCCCACTATTCTCAGTACTCCTTGAGGTTGCTGAACTCACCCCAGGCAAGGTAGGTTTTCGGCGATTCGACGAAGGCGTATATGTTCTCGACGATGCTCAGATGTTTTCGCTCCTCGTCGGCGATCATAAGCAGGATCTCGCGGGTTCCCTCGTCCTTCGCCTGTGCGGCCTGTTCTTCGTAAAACTTTACGCCCTTCTCTTCTTCCTTCACCACGTGTTTGTAAGCGTCGGGGTCTTCCCTCAGTTCGGCCATTAGGTCACGTTTGGCCAGGAGGGGCTGGAAGATGCACGCCGCCTCCTGCAAATCCATGAACTGGGCCTTTTGGGGGTCGATGCTCCCTTTCATCTCCACCAGGGCATCGTGGTGTTCCTGCTCGGCTGCCGCCAGCAATGTGAAAAGATTCTTCAACTCGGAAACGGGCGTGGCCGCCGCCAGTTTTTCATAGTTAATCCTGGCTTCCTCTTCCATCTTGATTGCACAATCGAAGATATTCATGACGATCTCCCTTTCGGTTTGTCGACTTTCCGCGGCTATCCCTGCCTCTTAATTGTAACATGTATTCTTACTAGGTATAATTCCAGTGAGGATCTCCTGTAGTTTATCAGGTTGTTGAAAAACTGTTGCGGGATCGCTCTGCTGCATTGCCGCTCGCTCGGAAACTCGACGTACAGAGGGTGCGCCTCGTCTCCTCGCTCGCTTGAGCCTTGCATTGCGGCCTCCTCATGACGTTTTTCAACAACCTGTTATACGACAATCTTCGGGGGGCGGGACGAGGGGATACGATGAAGCGATGGAAGAAAGCGGCGCTCATTATCATCGGTATTGTCCTTCTGCTGGCGGGGTTCGTCGCGTTTGTGCTCCCCGGCATCGTCAAAAACCAGGCAGTGCAGAGGGTGGAGGCGGCGACCGGCAGAAAGCTCGCCATCGGCGGAATTTCCATCAACCCCTTTGCCTGGACAATTGAGGTGCGTGACCTCCGCTTCTCCGATCGAGGCGGGGAGACCTTTGCCACGTTCAGCAGCGCACGAATCGCCGTAAGCCCTTCATCCCTCTACCGGCGGGCGCCGATTATCGCTTCGGCCCGTATAACTTCTCTCCATCTCCGCATCGTCAGGGTCGGCGCAAACATCTACAACTTCTCGGACCTTTTTAAGAGACAGCCCCAGCATTCTCAGCAGTCCCGTTTTTCTCTCAACAACCTCATGATTACAAACGGCTCCGTTGACTTCATCGACCAGGGGCTTCCCATAGAAAAACGCCATGAGTTGCGCAAGATCGAGCTTGCCGTTCCCTTCATCACTACCATTTCGTATCTTGCGGGCCGCTACATAACCCCGCGGTTGAGCGCCGAGGTGAACGGCTCACCGCTCCATGTGGAGGGGAAACTCCGGCCGTTCCCCAAGGCAGTCGAGGCCTCTGCAACCGTCGAATTCAACAATGCCTCTCTGCCCCATTACCTTGCCTACATTCCCGGAGCACTCCCGGTCCGGGTCGAATCGGGAAGGATGTCGGCGAAGGTGGCGATGAGCTATCGGGCGGCACAGAAGGAAAATCCCGGACTGACCTTCAACAGCAACGTGACGCTTGCCGACACCAAGGTCGCCGACCGGAAAGGAATCCCGTTGCTGGCTCTGAGGCAGCTTGACGTTGCCGCCAATCTGGAGATCGGCGGGCCGGGAGGGACGAGACTGGAAAAGGGCTCAGTTCAAGCCCGGCAGCTTTCCGCGTGGGTCGGGAAGAGGGAAGGGATAACCCTGGCATTGCTTTCCCTTGAGGGGGGAACGTACAGCCGGAAGGAGAATCTTCTAAAAGTGGCCGATGTTACTCTCAGGGATGGCAATCTCCGCTTCTTCCGCGACAGGAAGGGGGTTTTCCTGCCTCTTCTGCACCGAGAAGATAAAGGGACAGTGACTGGCAAGAAAACGCCACTTCGCTACGGGATTGGCCGCATCTCCGGAACGGGCGTGAATGTCGTTTTCACAGACGAGATGCTGGCGGGGCGGCCGAGCTTTACCTTCAAAAAAACCTCCTTTTCCCTGGAGCAGCTCACCGGCCCCCCCTTCGGCATGATCCCCTTCATGGTGACAGGAGCATATGGGAAAGGGGGCTCGCTCAAGGCCTCCGGCAACTTTACCCCGGCTCCCCTGAAGATAAAAGGGGAGATGGCCGTGCAGCGGATTCCCCTTACCGACTTCGATGCATACCTCCCGCAAGACCTGAATATGGTTGTGGCGGGCGGCAGGGTCGATGCCCGTCTCGCCGTCTCCCTGGCTGCCAGGGACGGCCGGATGACCGGCACCTTCGGCGGCTCGACCGATCTTCGTTCCTTTCACTGTCTCGACGCAGAGGGGGAGGACCTCCTGAAGTGGGAAAGCCTCCATGTGGACAAGATGAAGGGGAGACTTGCCCCCTTTGAGCTCGATATCGGGGATGTGGCCCTTACCCGATTTTATTCCCGGATCATTGCCGAAAAGGACGGCAGCCTGAACCTCCAGCACCTCTACACGCGGGGACCGGAAGCAAAAGAGAAGAAAGCAGAGGGCGGAAAGAAGCCGGGAATGATCCGCATCGGCACGATTACCATGCAAAGCGGCACCCTATCCTTCACCGACCGCCATGTGGCGGGGGGATACACCACGACCTTCTTCAATCTGGGGGGACGGATCAGTGGCCTTTCTTCCGAGGATAACCGTTTTGCCGATGTGGATTTGCGCGGCAATCTGGAAAACCAATCCCCTCTCAGGATCACCGGGCAGATCAACCCGCTACGCAGCGACCTCTTCGTTGACCTCAGGGTGAACTTCACTGGTATCGAGCTCTCGCCAATGAGCCCGTATGCGGGGAAATACCTGGGCTATGCGGTGGACAACGGGCAATTGTTCATCTATTCCCGATACCGGATCGAGAACAAGAAGCTCGTGTCAGAGAACAAGGTCGTCATTGATCAGCTTGACTTTGGCAAGCGCATCGAAAGCGACAAGGCAACCAGCCTTCCGGTCCGCCTCGCCATCGGCCTTCTCAAGGACCGCAAGGGGGAGATCAACCTGGACCTTCCGGTAACGGGGCGGATGGATGACCCAGAGTTCAGTTTCCCGGGCGTGGTGCTTAAGATACTGAAGAACCTCCTCGTTACCGCGGCCCGCTCCCCCTTGACTTTACTCCATGCCATGTTCGGCGGCAAGGAGGACCTGAGCAGCGTCGGCTTTACCCCTGGCTCCGCCGAGCTTTCCCCCGCCGAGCGGGAAAAGCTCCTGAAGCTGGCGGCTGCGCTCAACGACAGGCCGGCACTGAAGATCGCGGTTACCGGTTTTGTGGACCGGGAACATGATGATGAAGGCTACCGGAACGTACTCCTCCTGAAAAAGATGCGAGAGGAGAAGTTCATGGACATGGTGAAGAAGAAGAAAAAACAGCCGGGCGATTCGCCCGAGACGGTGCAAATCGCCCCGGAGGAGTATGCCAGGTACCTGAAGATGGTCTACGCTAAGGAGCAATTTCCCAAGCCGCGGAACATCCTCGGACTGATCAAGGCGCTCCCCGATGTGGAGATGAAGAAACTGATTCTGGCGAATACCGTCGTGGGGGAGCAGCAACTGCGGAGCTTGGCAGAAGCCAGGGCCACTGGGGTCAGGACGTTACTCGTCGAGCAGGGAAAGGTGGATTCGGCGCGAGTATTCCAGAAGAGCGGGGACATTTACAGAGCGCCGGCGAAGGGAGGAGAACCCGGTAGCCGGGTCGAGTTCGAGGTCGCTGCGGAGTAGTTTTAACTCATTATCGGCAAATAGATTTATCCCGAGGTAGGAATCGTGCCCAGCCGACAGGCGGCAATACCTGCGGGAGAACGGTGACCATGGATAGCGGACTCCTGTTTCATGGGTTTCGGCTGGCAGCTTCACCAGCTGCCGTGCCCGCTCACCGCAAGCCACAGCCAGCGCACCAGCCAGAATCCCAGGAAGCCGATGCCGATAACCGTGCCCACCAGCAACAGGGTGAGGAAGGCCAAGAAGAGACGGCTGGTCACCACTGCCTGGTGTGGTCTTTCAATGTAGTATTCCAGAAGCCGCACATTGCGCTGATTTGCCTTCCAGCCTAAATCGAAAAGGTCGCCGACACCGGGCACGACGCCAATGATGGCATCCACGGCAACATTGAAACCCATCTTCATCAGGACCGATTTAGGAGCACCGAGACGGGCGGCCACAGCAACGATATAGCTGGAAAGCAGGGCGCCTATGGCATCGCCGAACCAGGGTAGCAGCCCGATTAGAGGATCGATGCCCACCCTGGCGTTCAGTCCCGGAACAGGAATGGAACTGTCCGTCAGCCAGGCCAGCCGTTCCAGCCGTTTTCTGAGTCTTTCCTTCTCGATGAGGTTCACTCTCCGCTCCCTTCAGCTGCCAGCCCATTGGCGTATCCTCTCAGAATACAGAATAGTGTACCGTTGTATTAGCGTTGGTCAATGATGGACGTGCTCCCCGGCAAACGAAACTATTAAATCCCTTGCATACCGGTCAGTAGAAACTACCTTCCTTTCCAGGAGAATTTTTTCCATGTATTGAAGTATCTGTCCCCTGCATTATAATTAGTTAGATTTAATTTAGGGCGGACGGTCAAGTGGTGGATCGGTATGGAGAGGTTTATTAAATGTCTGAAAAGGAGAATGTATGAGCAGCATTAACGGATGCGGTTTTCGAAGATCGGCCGGCAGCTTCCTTCTCTTTATGGCCTTGTGCCTTTTGGCAGGATGCGGTGGGGGAGGCGGGGGGACTACCGGGACAGCCAACAACGGCAGTACCGCTACACCAAGTAATGAAAGTGTCGGAACGCCAGGCAATGGGAGCACTGAAACAACCAGTAATGGGGGTACAGGAACAACCAGTAGTGGGGGGGCAGGGGCAACAAATACTGGAAGTCCAACCAGTAACGGAGGTACCGGGACAACCGGTAATGACAGTACAAATGTCAGTGTTCAGGCAAGTGGCAGCACCTTGTATCAAGCCAACTGCCAGGGCTGCCACCAGCCACTGGCTTCTTCTACCAAGCTGAACAAAACGGCGGCGGAGATTCAGGCAGCCATTACCGCCAACACCGGCGGCATGGGAAGTCTTGCCACACTCAGCGCCGGCGAGATCCAGTCCATAGCCGATGCTTTGAAAACAACCGAAGCTATTCCGAGCTTCAACAACACCAATAGCGATGTCTTTCAACTTAACGGCTCTGCAGTGTTGAGCAACAACAACATCAGGCTTACCCCCAACGAGCAATACACAGCCGGCAGTGCTTTTCTGGCGAATCCGTTCACCTTGGGCAGCAACTTTGTCTTTAACGCCTATTTCAACTTTACCCTCGGAGCAGGCGGACGCAGCAACCGGCACGCCGACGGGTTCGTTTTCGCCCTGCAAACCGTCTCAAGCAAAGCTGGCGCGACTGGGGGGAATCTGGGTTTCGGTGGGATCAACCCTTCCTTCGGGGTGGAATTCGATACCTTCAAAAACGACACGAACAATGACCCCGACAACAACCATGTGGCTATCGTGACGAACGGAAGCGTGCAGCATGCTGCATTTGCCCCGGTGACCCCCTCAGTAATCATGAGTGATGGAGGGACATACCATGTTTGGATCGATTATGATGGCGCCACTGTGGAAGTGCATATGAACACAACCAACGACCGCAGCACCTCAAATCTGCTTCTTGCCCAGACCATAGACCTGAAGGGCATCTTCTCAACCCAGTATGTGTACTTCGGCTTTACGGGCGCCACCGGGATTGATAGCCAGACCCAGGACGTGGGTGCTTTTTATCTCACTTCAAATTATCAGACGGGAGGGTTTTCACCCGCACCATAGGCACTGGTATCCAAATACTTGTGGGGGCAGGTGAATTCATACTCCCTGCCCCCTTTGTCGTTACCGTCTACCAGGAAAACCACCTTTTCAAAACCCATCCCTTTCTCCGTCCAGCCCCCTTCCGGCATTGCCGCCGTCATCTCGCATCTGCACATTCCTAGGAGTCTGTCGGACTTAGAATGAATCGGCTGCGAAAATGGCAAATCGGTCCGGGTCTCCGTAAATTTTCGACAAATAGGTCCACTATTCGCTCTCAAATTTCCAAATATCCGTCCTCGATTTTCCATTCTCTCGCTTCGATCCCTAAGTCCGACAGACTCCTAGATTCCGGAAATAACTATTTGATTGATTAAATTAAAAATATCCTATATTTAAATGTCAAGGGGCACTTGAAGAATTTTCCGAGCATGGCAAATGAGGTTCGTCGGTCGTTCCAGGACCAGAAACAGAGGTGGAAGGTGAGGGTTGCAATGTTCAAAAATGCCGCAGTGGCCGTTGGCCTTATTCTCATGGCCACCATACTGCGCCTCCTGTTTCTGGATGAGCTGGGATCATCCTACCCTTTTGTCATTTTTTATCCCGCCGTTCTGCTGGCGGGGCTTTACGGAGGACTGTCGGCCGGATTGCCGGCCACAGTATTTTCAACCGTGTTGGCCTGCTACCTTTGGGTAGATCCACGGAGGCACCTGCCCCCCGGCCATATGCCGGACTGGGGAAAGATGATCGTTTTCCTTGCCTGGGGGATAGTTATTTCAGTTATCACTGAGCTCGTTCACCGTCGCCTGGCGCGCACACGCCAGCTGAAGTCCCAGGCTGAAGCCGCCCTGGCCGAGGCAAACAGCAAGCTGATGTTGGAACGGGACACTCTGCAGGCGGTGATGAATGGCGCGGGTAACTCACACCTGGCTTATCTGGACCGGGATTTCAACTTCGTTTGCGTCAACGAGACCTATGCCCGGACCTGCGGCTACAGCCCAGAGGCGATGATCGGCAAGAACCACTTCGATCTTTATCCCCACGTCGAAAACGAAACGATCTTCGCCCGGGTTCGGGACACGGGCGAGGCGGTGCAATATCTGGATAAGCCTTTTGAATATTCTGACAAGCCGGAACGGGGGGTGACCTACTGGGATTGGACATTGACTCCGGTCAGGGACGTGGCTGGCACTGTTACCGGATTGATCTTTTCGTTGTTTGAAACAACCCTTCGCAAACGAACTGAAGAGGCGCTGCGCGCGAGCGAGGAGCGCTTCCGGATCGCTTTCGAGGATAGTGCCGTGGCCATGACGATGACAACACTTGACGGCAGGATACAGAAGGTTAATCAGGCCTTTTCCAAAATGCTGGGATACAGTGAAAGTGAGCTGATCGGTCAAAGGTTCACAGAACTGACTCATTCCGACGATCTGCCTGAAAATCTCGTTGGGGTAAGAAGGCTGCTCCAAGGTGAAATAGCATCATTCCGCATGGACAAAAGATATCTGACAAGGGATGGCCGTACCGTCTGGGGTGATATGAGCACAAACTGCGTCATGGATCCTCAGGGCATGCCGCTCTATCTTCTTACCAACATCCAGGATATTACCTCCCGCAAAGGGATCGAGGTCAAACTGCAGGAAATGAATGAGCTTCTGGAGAAGCGGGTCATTGAACGGACCGAAGAACTGCGGGAGAAAGATCTTCTCCTCGTGCAACAGAACCGTCTGGCTGCCATGGGGGAGATGATCAACAACATCGCCCATCAGTGGCGGCAACCGCTCAACGCTCTGGGGCTCAATGTGCAGCAGCTCAGGCTGTTTCACGAATCGGGGCAGTTGAGAAAGGATTTGCTTTATGGGGCGGTAGATAATGCCATGATGCTGGTCAGGCACATGTCGGGAACCATCGACGATTTCCGGAATTTTTTCAAGCCGGACAGGGAACGGGTGGAATTTTCGGTCAAGGAGGTAGTTGCCGGTGCCATAAAACTCGTCGATGCTTCTTTCAGAAGCAATGAAATCGCCATAGTAGTGAATTGTCCCAATAACCCGGTGGTGTTCGGTTACCCGAATCAATACGCCCAGGTCATCCTCAACCTGCTGGAGAATGCCAGGGACGCCTTTGACACTTGCAGGCGCAGTAATGCCAGGATCGTATTTAACCTTGGCTGTCGTGGGAAGAGGTCTGTCTTGACTGTAACGGACAATGCGGGCGGCATTCCCGACGCGATCATCGACAGGGTATTTGAACCTCATTTCTCTACCAAGGGCCCAAAGGGGACAGGAATCGGTTTGTTCATGGCAAAAAACATCATCGAGAGAAACATGCATGGCAGCCTCAGCGTGGTCAACGATGGAGAGGGCGCAGAATTCAGAATCGAGGTCTGAAATGAAAACTTCAACAGGGCCGGAGCCTGATCTCAGGAAGAATCCATATGGCTACTGGCGCCTGAAGCGCCGTGTACGGGGATGGTAAAGGAGAATGTCGATCCTTCTCCAAAAGTCGACTCCACCCAGATCGCTCCCCCGTGCCGCTCGATGATTTTCTGGCACAGAGCCAATCCTATGCCGGTCCCCGGATACTCCTCACTGGTGTGAAGCCGCTGAAAAATCTGGAAAATTTTGTCAAAATGGTTCGGATCGATGCCGATGCCGTTATCCCTCACTGAAAAAAGCCACTCCTCCCCTTGCCTTTCCGCAGATACGTGAACCGTAGGCCGCCGTTCAGGCTTGCGGTATTTCAATCCATTGCTGATCAGGTTCTGCAGGAGCTGTTGTAACTGGAGTTCGTCGCCGATGACTGTCGGCAGATGGGCCCTTGTTACTTCTGCGCCGCTTTCTTCTATGACACCTGCCAGATTGGCTACCGCTGCGGCAAAGATCCCATTGATATCCACCCGTGTGAATTCGGCGCCGCGGGAAAGGCGCGAGTAGGAGAGAAGACCCTCGATAAGTCGCTGCATGCGTATCCCACCATCGACAGCAAAGCCGATATACATGTCCGCTTTTTCATCAAGTTGTCCGTGGTACTTCTGTTTAAGCAGCTGAAGGTAGCTGATGACCATGCGGAGCGGTTCCTGCAGGTCGTGGGAAGCCACGTAGGCAAATTGTTCCAACTCCTTGTTGAGAGTGGTCAGATCGGCCGTTCGTTCAGTTACTGCACGTTCAAGCTGGTCGTGGTGAGCCCTGAGATCAGCTTCGGCACGATGTTTTGCTTCGACCTCTGCAGAAAGTCGGTCGTTGAGCCCTTCCACCCTTTCTTTTGCCTGCTTCAGGCGCTCGATCATCCCTTTATTTTCAAATCTGAGCAGCAGGGATGTCCTGTTCACCCTGTAGTTGTGTATGGATATCCGCCAGAGCAGGACGCCGAACAGGACCAGCATTGTTCCCATGGCACAGTGGAAAACATCTTTCATGAGGAAGAAATGGATGGCCAGCGGTGTCAGGGCAGGGATGCTGAAAACGGCGTAGCCTTCCTTGATCATGCTGAAGGTTGAAGACGCTCCCGCGGTCATGCCACCGAGAACAAAAGCAATGAAGACCTGGTGGGCAATGGTTATTTCACCGAAGGGGAAGAAACCGATCCACCCCCAGGCGGCGCCGGCGATGAAAAGACTGACAACGAACCTCCTTCTCCAGGTTGCCGCAAAATTCAGGTGCTGCTTGACGTTGCGGAACCGCAGGACCAGCCCCAATCTGAGGGCGGTAATGCTCAATAGCGTTACCCCCCAGAGAACGAGCAGTCTGAACTCCATGACGTCCTTCATAAGGAAAAAAACGATCACCGAGTTAAAAAAGGTGGCAATGAATCCTATGGGTGCCAAGGCATAAATCTGCTTTACCTGTTCAGCGAGGATCTCCTCCCGATAAGGGCTGTAGTCGGCTATAAGCTTTTCATCCGGATGGTCTTGGCCTGATGTCATGTGCTCTCTCGGTTGACACTGGATGCAATCGTGAAGGGATTGCTTCTGCCGCCAAGAAGTTACCTGAACCTCTCTTTTATATGGTAGCATCCGATTATCAGGTGTCACTTCTTGCGGCGCTACGAATCTCCCAAGAAAAACAGCGACAACATTAAGAAATGATATAATTGTGACATGTCCCGGCCGGGCAATGGAAGCGAGCGTCAGGTATCTCCTGAGCCGCCAGGATGGGGAGAAGTGCTATGTTCTATGTGTTTTGCTAAGCTGACAAAACCTCTGGCAGGTGGAGCAAAGGCCCCCGAAATACCTTTACATATTACTACAGGAAGAACATGACAGAACAAAAGCAGACGGTCGTGGTTACCTGCCTTATCAGGAATGCGGCGGCAGAAATTCTCCTGATCCGGCATTTTCGTCGAGGCTGGGAGCTCCCCCAAGGCCGGGTCGAGGCAGGGGAGGCCCTGACAGCAGCAGTTCACCGGGAGGTCCTGGAGGAAACCGGAACCCTGATCGAGCTGGGACCCCTGGCAGCGGTGTGGACAAAAATCTGCGCCCCTCCGGCGACCATCTTCGGCTTTACCGGCATTTACCGCAGTGGTGAGCTTGTCCCCAGCGAGGAGACCCCGGAGGTCCGATGGTTTTCACCGAACGATGCCCTTGGCCTGGTGACCCATCAGGTCAATCACGACCGACTGCAAACCTTGCTCTACCATTCCGGCGGAGTCATCCAGCGCGCCTATCAGGCACGCCCGTTCACAATTCTAGGAGTCTGTCGGACTTCGGGATCGAAGCGAGAGAATGGAGCCGATTCATTCTAAGTCTGACAGACTCCTAGAACCAACCGACCCGGATAAACTTGCACTTGCTGAAATACTCCCGGCGCACACTTGACCAGGCTCCGATACCGGTTTCCAAAGGCGTGTCGACCAATATGGACAAAAGCTTTGCCTGCCATCTGCTTTTCCCTTGATTGACAGCAGGGGCAGGGATGGTTAATGCCTTGGGAAGGAACAGGGGCAGAGTTCTCCAAACGCTGCCCCTCACTTTTATTGCCCGGAACCGTTGCCGGAACTCCCTGTTCCTGTACCGGTGCCAAAGGTGCCGCTGCCGGTTGTGCCACCTGTACCGGTGCCAAAAGTCCCACCTGTGCCGGTGTCGCTGCCGAAAGTACCACCTGTTCCCGTTCCTGTACTTCCGCCGCTTCCGGTACCGAAGGTACCGCCGGTGCCGGAGCCTGTGGTTCCGTCAGTACCTGTGCCGAAGGAACCGGTGCCGGTAGTGCTGCCGGTGCCGAAACCTCCACCGGTACCCGTGCCTGTTCCGAGGGTGCTACCTGTACCGGTGCCCGATGTTCTCCCTGTGTCGGTGTCGGTTCCTAAACTACCACCCGTTCCTGTCCCGATACTTCCGCCGTTGCCGAAAGTATCGCTGGTACCAGTTCCTGTCATCCCACCTGTTCCAGTTCCGAATGTGCCACCGGGGCCGGTAGTGCCGGTACCAGGAGTTCCACCTGTACCGGTACCGAAGGTGCTGCCGGTCCCCGTGCCGGTCGTGCCACCAGTACCGGTGCCGAAGGTACTGCCACCAGTGCCTGTTCCGAAGGTCCCGCCAGTACCGCTTCCTGTCGTGCTGCCGGTACCGGTGCCGAATGTTCCACTTGTACCGGTATCACCGAAGCTTCCGCTCGTACCTGTACCGCTGCCACTGCCGGTCCCCAAGCTTCCCCCCGTACCTGTTCCGGTGCCGAAGCCTCCTGTTCCAGTGCTGCCGGTCCCGAAACTGCCTCCTGAGCCAGTACCGGTAGACCCTCCTGTGCCTGAGCCGAAGCCTCCGGTGGAAAACCCCCTTGTGCCGCTTCCCATGCCGCCTATGCCTGTTCCGGTGCTGCCGGGCGAACCCGAGCCGAAGCCGCCACTGCTGCTGCCACCGCTGCTTCCAGCCTGTGCAAGCAGGACCTTACTGTCAGAGTTGCAGCTACCAGGGCTGGCAGAATCTGCGTACGCCAAAGCTGTGAACGAAACCAGGGCGGCTGCGGTCAATATCAAGCGCCTTACGGTCACCATAGTTTTACCTCCTTCAGTAGTAGTCGCCATCTCACATAAAGTTTAACCCCTCCATAATCTTATTCAAAGAATCTAATCTTGAAAAAATCCGCATACCCAGACCCACAGGCAACTTTTGCTGCTTGACCGTTTACCATGATTGAGTACTATTTAAAGATTAAAAGCAATTAATTCAAATTTATAAGGGGAGGGAACGATGAAGAGGACTTGCAGGATTTTTATTCTGGCTGTTGCCTGTATTGCATTATCCATGGGAGTAACGGCGGGTAGCGCCTTCGCCGGGAGCATCCAGAACAGACTTGGCGTAACAGGACGCTTGGGATTTATCATTCCCACCGACAGCGACCTGAACGATTTCAAGATAAACAGCGATGCCGGCTTTATCGGCGGCGGTGGGATCATCTATGGTCTGGATAAGAATATCGCCCTGGAAGCGGACATCACCCACACCTGGTTCGGCTCCAGCCTCCCCTCCGGAAGGGATACGGGCGAATTCAGCATCACCAACATCGCCATGGGCGGCCAGTACCGGTTTCCCACCGCCGAAAAGCTGAGCCCTTACGCCGGTGCCGGGCTGGATATTCTGGTCAACGATTATGAGGGGGGAGACGTGGACACCGTTCTTGGTGGTCATATCTCCGGCGGAGCGGATTATTTCATCACCCGTAACCTGGCGGTCAATGCCGAGCTGAGGGCGGTGCTTGCTCCCGATGCCGATATCGAGATCCGGGGTACCAAGGCGGGCAACTTCAGCCCAGGCAGTATTTCCGGGACTTTCGGCGTCAGGTATTTCTTCTGATCAAGAAATGAAGGGGCAGCAGGTGGCGCTGGCTGCCCCGGCCGATTCATGACAGTGTTCAGGGGGGTTGCGTCAGGCGGTAGATAATGGCGGCAATGAGAGTCAGGATGATCATGACGACGAAAACGTTGAGGAAGCTCTCCTGGTGAATCCGGTCGATGGGGCCTCCAGTCGGTGGCGGATGTGCCTTGCGGTGGCTGGGAGTGGGCAGCGTTGCCGCTACCATCAGGGCGACGAGAACTCCGACAACGATGAAAACGGTGAAGGATACACCCCACATTGCCGGTCCCACCGGTTGGATCCACAGCCCCCCGGCCCAGGTGGCGAGAAAGATGATGAAGAAAAGGCCGATCAGGTCGGCATAGGCAAATTGCTTGAATCCTCTGCCCAGGATGAGAGTGAGAATAAAAGCGATGATGAGCGCGAGACCGATTCCTGCGAAGAACATAAATACCTCCTTCTGCCGGGAAAAAGGCTGCAAAAGTGCTCTCACTTTGATTTTAGCAGCGACGGGCGGCAAGTCAAGGCGATGCCTGGCGGTGCGGCCTGTGAGGGCTCCGGATGATTTACCTGACCAATCATGAACCGGGCGCAGCATTTGAAAGGCATCGAGTCAGCGGTATAATTGGCCTTGTTACTCTTCTTCCGCCGAGGCACCTATGTCCTACCAGCCAATGGAAAACTACGGCATGATCGGCAACATGCGCACGGTCGCACTGGTTGGCATCAACGGCTCCATCGACTGGTACTGTCATCCCCACTTCGATTCTCCCAGCATCTTCGGTGCGCTGCTGGACGACAACTGCGGGGGACGTTTCCGCATATCCCCCGTCGCCGAAAGAGTGAAATATAAACAATTTTACTGGCCCTCCACCAATATCCTTATTACCCGTTTTCTCATGACCGACGGCATCGCCGAGATCGAGGACTTCATGCCCGTTGGGCCGGCCCTGGATTCCCCATGGTACCACTACATCTATCGCCGGGTGCGCTGCGTCAGGGGGGCGATGCGCTTTTCGGTCCTCTGCTGTCCGGCTTTCGATTATGGGAGAAAGCCCCATCAGGTGGCCATTGAACCTAATGGAGCCATTTTCAGGGCGGATGATTCCAGCTTTGCCCTTTCGACAGAGGTACCTCTCCGGGTGGAGGAGAAGGGGGGCGTGGGCGGCGAGTTTCAGTTGCAGGAGGGGGAATCGCGGGTTTTTCTTTTCAAGAACGTGGACGCGGTGCAGTGCCCCTGCCCGCCGCCGGAGCAGGAGGCTGAGGAACTTTTCCAGAGTACGGTGAAATACTGGCAGAGGTGGCTTTCCTCCTGCACTTACCATGGCCGCTGGCGGGAGCAGGTGCAGCGGTCGGCCCTGGCGCTGAAACTGTTGACCTTTGAGCCGACCGGGGCCATCATAGCCGCTCCCACCACCAGTCTGCCCGAGGTGATAGGAGGAAGCCGCAACTGGGATTACCGCTATACCTGGCTCAGGGATGCCGCCTTCACCGTCTATGGTTTTCTGCGCATTGGCTTCGTTGCCGAGGCAGCAGCATTCGTCGACTGGCTGGAGAGTTGCGCCGCCCAGCATTTCGTGCCGGGACAATCACTGCCGGTAGTGCTGACCGTCGGTGGCGATTGCCTGCCACCAGAGCAGACCCTGGACCTCTGGGAGGGCTACCGGCAGTCGGGTCCGGTCAGGATCGGCAATGCGGCAGTTTCTCAGTTTCAGAGCGATATCCACGGCGAAGTGATGGATGCCCTGTACCTGTACAACAAATATGTCAGTCCCATCTCCTACGACGTCTGGGTGAAGATCCGCGAGCGGCTCAACTGGATCTGCGACAACTGGCGCCGGCCCGATGAAGGGATCTGGGAGATGCGCAACAGGCGGGAACACTTCATCTATTCCAAGGTCATGAACTGGGTCGCCCTTGATCGGGGCCTGCGACTGGCGGAAAAGAGGTCATTCCCCGCCCAGCGTAAAAGGTGGCTGGAGGAACGGGACCGCATTTACGAAGAGGTGATGAGCCAGGGGTGGAATGTGAAGCGGCGGGCCTTTACCCAGTTTTACGGCAGCGACGATCTGGATGCCTCGCTGTTGATCATGCCGCTGGTGTTCTTTCTGGCTCCCACCGATCCCCGCATGCTGGGCACCATTGAAGCTATACTGGAGTATCCGAAGCATGGCGGCCTTGCCAGCGACAGCCTGGTCTACCGCTATCCCCCGGAGAGCCGCATCGACGGTTTTCCAGGGGAAGAGGGGACCTTCAACATGTGCTCATTCTGGCTGGTGGAGGCTCTGACCCGGGCCGGACGGGCCCATCCGGACAAACTGAATCAGGCGAGACTTTTATTCGAGCGTATGCTCGGCTATGCCAACCATCTGGGCCTTTATGGGGAGCAGACCGGCTCCCAGGGGGAGGCACTCGGCAATTTTCCCCAGGCCTTTACCCATCTTGCCTTGATCAGTGCGGCCTTTAACCTGGATCGCACCCTGAGCAGCAGATTCTGAGATGATGAAAGCCTGTTTCCTTTTTACAGCCACTTGAATTTTATCCTTTTATGGAGTACTGCTAAACTGGCGAGGTAGATATGGCAGAGACGTCTGCAGCAGAGGAACCGCTCCGCATCCGCGACATGAACATCGATGATTTCCCCGAGGTTTTCCACATCGGCGAGGAGGTCTTTACCGCCGAGTATTCCCAAAGCCTCTACCGCACCTGGGACGAGTACGAGATCACCACCCTCTTCAATTCCGATTCGGAACTTTGCCTGGTTGCCGAGGTGGGTGACAGGATTTGTGGTTTTGCCCTGGGGACCACGGTAAAGAAGCATCATTCCCCGTGGAAATACGGCTACCTGGTCTGGCTCGGGGTGAGCAGGAACATCCAGAAAGGAAGGGTCGGCACCAGCCTCTTTGCCGAAATGAAGCGGCGGATGAAGGACCAGGGGGTGCGCATGCTGCTTATCGATACTTCGGCCGACAACCTGCCGGCAATCCGTTTCTTCGAGAAGCACGGCTTTTCCGATATACAGGAGCATGTCTACATGTCCCTCAACCTGACCCGCAAGGCGAAAAGGAAGCCGGGAAAAAAAACATGACCGACCGCATTCAGCGAGTATGGCAGGCTATTGACCCGGGGCGGCTGCGCCGGACCTTCATCGAGATGTTGAATATCTATTCCCCATCCGGCAAGGAAGAAGACATCCAGCTTTATCTGGAAGGGCTTTTCTCCACGGCCGGTTTTGCCGTCCGACGCCAGGAGGTTGACGAGGATCGTTACAACCTCTGTCTCACCATGGGAACCGGTGAACCTCAACTCTACCTGGTGGCCCATGTGGATACGGTGCCGGCCTGGGATCTGGAGGACTTTGGCGCCAGAGAAGAGGGCAGGGTAATTTACGGCCTGGGGAGCGCCGACATGAAGGGGGGCTGCGCCGCCATGATCGAGGCATGGCTGGCCATGGCCGCTGCCCTGAAACCTGAGGAGCGCCCGCCCGTCGGGCTGCTCCTGGCGGTGGGCGAGGAGGAGAATGGAGACGGCAGCGCCGCCTTTCTGGAAAGCTACCATCCACCATGGGCAGTGATCGGCGAGCCGACAGGCCTTATCGCCTGCTTTGCCCATTACGGGTATATGGAGGCGGGCTTTGTCACCCGTGGCGTGCGCAGCCATTCCTCTCTGCCGGAGCTGGGGCACAATGCGGTGGAATCCATGCTGCGCGTTCTGATGCACCTGGGAAGAGATCCCATTTTCGACCGCGCCCGATCGGATATCGTATATTCAATCCGAGAAATGAGCTCCTCACGTGCCGGCTTTGTCGTGCCGGACCGTTGCGAGACCTGGATCGACCTGCATCTTCCGCCTGCCCAGAACCCGGTGGTGGTTCAGGAGGCGATCCGTCGCATTGCCGCAGGTGCAGAGCTGGCAATTCCAGGGCTTGACCTGGATGTTACCTTTGATTTTGCCTCGGCCGGTTATGCCCTGGACATGAACAGCCACCTTGGGAAAACGCTGGAAAACATTTACCCTGAACTCGGCTTGAAATTGCGCCTGGATGCTTTTCGTTCCCATTCCGACGGCAACCTCTTTTTTGCCGCAGGCACCAAACCGCTCATCCTCGGCCCCGGTGCCCTGGAGACCGCCCACACCTCGGATGAACAGGTGCTGTTCGACGAGGTTACGGCCGCCGCCAGGATCTATGCCGCTCTCTGTATCGGTGCCGGTTGATCCGGCCAGCCATTACCAACAGGAAAGGGGGTTCCATGAACATCAGAAAGAAGATTCTTGACTATGAGTTCGAAGAGGTGCTCGATGTGAAGACCCGCGAGCTGATCCGCATCGGCTGTGCGGTGGCGGTGGGGTGCCAGACTTGATTGAAGAAACATTTCGCGGTCGCGAAGGAAGCAGGAGCAACACGGGCTGAACTGAAAGAAGCCATTGCCTATGGTATCATCGCCCCCTCCGGGCGGGCGAAGAATTTTGCCATGTCCATGGCGGAGGAACTGGAGCTGTAATTGTCGCCGAATTTTGCCGTTTTTACCGAGCAGCTGTTCAAGAAGAGACCGACCAAACGGGTATCCATCCGCCGCAACGTCCTGAATCTTTCCCTGCCGGTGCTTCTTTCCTCCCTCTTCCAGCGTCTGGTCTCCATTGTGGATATCTTCATCGTCGGCGGGCTGGGGGCTGCCGCCATTGCCGCAACCGGGCTCGGCCAGCTGCTGATCTTCGTTGTCATGACCGTCTTCTGGGGGCTCGCCACCGGCACCACCGTGGTAATCGCCCATTTGTGGGGGGGAGGCCGCCGTGCCGAGGCCAGGCGGGCTGCCTTTGCCGCCTGCCTCGCCTGTGCCGGCATGGCGATCATCGCCTCGTTCCTCGGCTGGTATTTCGGCGAGGAACTGGCCAGATTCCTCGGGGCCAGGGAAGATGTCCTGAACTTTGCCTCCGGCTATGTAAAGCTGGTCTTTCTCTACTTCGCCTTCACCGCCGGGTTGAATATCCTTTCCGCTATCATGCACGGCACCGGCAACACCAGGACCCCCATGGAGGGTATCATCCTCGTCAACATCCTCCATGTCCTCATTGCCTATCCGCTGGTTTATGGTAAATTCGGCTTTCCGCAGCTGGGAGTAACAGGCGCTGCTTACGCCATCAACATCTCTGAGCTATGCGGTTTTCTCTACCTTCTGGTCCAGGCCTTGCGCAAGAACTACATCAAGATCGGCAGGCCGGATCTTCCCCTGTTCCGCAGGGTTTGGCAGGTGGGCTACCCGGTGGCGCTGGAGAGGATTGCCCAGCAGTCTGGACAACTTTTCTATTCCAAGTTCATCATCAGTTACGGCACCGCCGCCTATGCTGCCCACCAGATCGGCCTTTCCATCGAATCGCTCTCCTTCATGCCGGGGGCGGGGATGGGTATCGCCGCATCGACACTGATGGGGCAGGCACTGGGCGCCCGCAAGATCAGCAGGGCACGGATCAGCCATAATGAAGCTCTGCGCCTGGCCATTATTGTCATGGCCTTCATGGCCGCCCTGTTCTTTTTCATGCCCCATCTGCTCATCGGCCTCTTTACCAACGACCCGGAAGTAATAGAGAAGGGCTGTGTCTTTCTCCGTCTGGTAGCCTTCGCCCAGGTGCCGCTCGCCATTTCTTTCGTCTACGCCGGCAGCCTGCGCGGTACCGGCGATACCCACTACGTCTTCCTCGTCACTCTCATTGCCATGTGGGGGATCAGGGTCCTCTTATCGTACATAGCCGCCGTTCCGCTCCACCTTTCCCTTTATATGGTCTGGGGGGTCTTTCTCCTGGACTGGCTGTTCCGCGCAACCGCCTTTGCCTGGAGGTACAAGCAGCGCGACCTGCACCAGATCATCCTTTAACGGCTCTCAGGAGAGTCTAAAGCTGCTGCATCAATGGGCGTTTATCTGGCTTGGTAGCCGATTCGTACCGCACCCCAGTGCCTGTTGTCGATGATGATGGGGGCCGACATGTCGTTCATGATCTCCCCGGTATCCCGCATGTAAGTCTGCAGGATGAAGGGCTCCGTGTTCTGTGCTCCCCTGATGCCGGTGCGGTCGTCAAAGATTCTCTTGGTCCGGTTGGCGGTCTTGTCTGTCTCCGGATTGCCGGTGAGTGGCTTGGTGTAGCGCAGATTATGGGTCGGGCAATAGCCATGATCATCGACACAAATGGCAAAGTTGATATCCTCGCTATCTGCCAGCAGTCGTTCCTGGATCGGGGAGATGACCTGATCGAAAAAACTGTCGAAGCGGGTGGTAAACTTCTGGGGAGAGGTGCCGGGGATCAGCTTGTAATTACGATCGAAAAGATCTGAAATGGAAAGCCTGTTTTCGGCGATAGCCTTTTCCAGTGCTGCCACCGCCTCATCCCGCAACCGACAGGCATAACCCTTCATGGCGTCGTGATGGTTTCCAACGTTGAATTTGCCCACGGTGGTAAAAATATTTTCCGCCACCTCGGTGAGCTCGTTAAATGCTGCCCTGCTTTTTTGCATCTGCCCGTAAACCTCGGCAGCCGAGGACGACACATTGTGGATGCTGGAGGCGATCTCATTGACCGTTGCACTCTGTTCTTCCGTGGCCGACGCTATCTGGTTGATCATGTCCGACGATTCGGAGGCGGAGAGGAGGATTTTTTCCAGGCAATTCTTCGCTGCCAGCGATTTGTCCACCCCTTCCTCGACCCGCTGTTTTTCCTCCATGATCGAGGCGGCGGCATCCCGGCTTTCGCTCTGGATATCGGCGATGATCTTGGCAATTTCCTTGGTGGAAGCAGCAGTCTTTGCCGACAGATTCTTCACCTCATCGGCGACCACGGCAAATCCCCTGCCGTGCTCTCCGGCACGTGCCGCCTCTATGGCAGCATTGAGTGCAAGCAGGTTGGTCTGGTCTGCTATGTCCTCAATGAGCACGATAATCTCGCCAATTTTCTTCGACGAAGTTTCCAGTTTCATAACCGTTCCAAGGGTCGCCGTCACATTTTCGTTGACCATCCTGATGCTGCTGCATGCTTCATCGACCACGGTCATTCCGTCGCTTGCCGCGGCATCGACCTGGGCTGAAAGCTCTGCCGCCCGATGGGTATTACCGGCGACCACATTAAGAGTGGCCGCCATCTCTTCTGTGGCCACGGCAACTGACATGGCCTGCTCTTTCTGGGCGCTTGAAGCTGCCTCGGTGCCTATAGTATCCCTGGAGACCATGCAGATGGAGACGGAAATATTCCCTGCCTGTACATAAAGGGAAGCGATAATATCCCGCAGTTTCGAGATCAGATGGTTGATCTCCTCTGCCAGTGAGCCGATTTCATCCCGGGAGCGGATGGATATCTCCTTGGTCAGGTCCCCCTCGCCGCGGGCAATGATCCGCAGTTTATCGGCGAATTCCATAAGATCTTTGATGACCGTCTTTTTGAAGAATAAATAGAGGGTGATGAGCATGGCCAGGAAGAAAAATATGCCGGCAGCAGTCAGCATCCAGGTAAGCTTGAGGGCGCTGTTGAACCCTTCTTGAAGGGAGGTGGTGAGGACGATGGCCCCCAGGAATTTGGGTTCCGCATCATGGCACTGCTTGCACCGTTCTTCATTGGGCACGGGAACCACAGATCTAAGGGTGTGAATGCCATTTTCCTTCTGCTTCAGCTCCAGCGTTTTGCCACTGGCCAAGGCAGCAACAACATCCTTATTGGCTGGTCCTTCCAATTGTTCCGGCGCTTTACCGTCGCCATTGAAGATTCGCATATCAAGGGCGAATTTTTTATCTTTTATTTTGGTAAGGAAGGCCTCCACAGCCTTGGATTCACCCTTCATCATGTACTCGTCGATATTGTGGATAATGAACGCCGCCATGTTGCGGCTGTTTTTCATCTGCAGGTCCATGGTGGCTGAGTACTCAAGCCATAGGGCCAGCATGCCCATGGCGGCAAAGCCGACGAAAAGGGTAAGACCGATAATTCCGAGAATTTTGTGCAGGAGCTTTTTCTTGGGCATAATTCCTCGCAGAGCCGCAGCCATTTTAAGTATTTGTAGAGAGTTATCGGCGGCGCCACGGGAATCTTGAGAATAAAACGTGGTTTAATTCAGAAGGGATATAAGCTGCAGATTTGTGGGAATTGATGCTGCAGAAGGTTTGTTGCAGATTGGCGGGCTGTTGAAAATTATTGGGCAGTCGGTCCCGCGAACTTGCTTCCCTTGAACGAAAGAGGGGTGCCTATGACCTTGAGGTGGATTTTTACGGCAGTAAGCCCGAGGATTAGAGGCCTTCCTGGTCAGCCATAGTAGTCTTCCATCAGATCGTTTATCCTCTTCCCCGGTCCGTCGAAGGGGAGCTTCTGTCTGCGGACCGGGTCCCGGTCAAGGCGCGTCCAGCCATCGGACCGGCAGAAGGCGAAGATTTCCCCGTTTTTGATCAGGTGGCTCAGTGAAGAAGAATTTACAATATCGACGCTGCCGTCGCGATAGATGACATTGATCAGCATGGTAGATCTCCAGGGGGAGCAAGAATTAAATTGATCTAACATTTTAGAGTATACTAGATTTCCGTCAAATATCTGCCGACTTCAGGAATAAATAACATATCCCTCCCATTCTTTCAGTCATGCCCAAAATTCACTTCAGTTTTGCAGGGTTGTGCCGAAATAAACCATTAGAATTAACTGCAGCATGGATCGGTTTGCCGTGTTGTGCTGAGAAAATCGAACAGGAGGAAAACTAAATTGAAAAAGCTATCATTTATTGCGGCCATGGTTATGTTGAGTGTGGCTCCGGCGTTCAGCGCCGAGTACCGCGAAATTCAGGACAACTCTTTCCTCATCGAAGAAGCATACAATCAAGAGGACGGGGTTATCCAGCACATTTTCACCTACCAGCACATGAAGGGTGACAGCTCGCTGTTTACCTTCACTCAAGAGTGGCCGGTGCCGAAACAGGATCATCAGCTTTCATACACCATCCCGGTCGAGAGGATCAGGGGGGGCGGACAAGACGACACGGGATTTGGAGATGTGGCGATCAATTACCGTTATCAGGCAGTTCTGAAGGAAGGCATCGCCTTTGCGCCCCGCTTCTCCCTCATTCTTCCCACTGGTGATGAGAAGAAGGGACTAGGAACCGGCACAGTTGGTTATCAGGTCAATTTTCCACTGAGCGTGAAACTTGCCGAACGGTGGGTTACCCACTACAACATGGGCATTACCTTTACCCCTGATAGCAAGGATGCAGCAGGAGCCAAGGCCGACACGGTTGCGACTAACTATGGCGCAAGCGCAATTTTTCTAGCTTCGAAAAATCTGAACCTGATGCTCGAAATAGTAGGAGGTACAGAACAGGCCGTGCAGGGAAACGGGGTAACCGTCGATGAACACTCACTACTCGTAAGCCCCGGGCTTCGGTATGCAATCGACATTGGCAAACTGCAGATTGTACCGGGCATTGCGTTTCCCATTGGTTTCGGTCCTTCCAAGGGAGAATATGGCGCCTTCGCCTATCTTTCATTTGAGCATTCATTGTTCTGATAAATTGGTCGATACGAGTGGCAAAGCCTGTCGGGCACTATTTTTTTACGGGCCTTGCCACTCTCGCATTTTACTGCTTGACACAGGTGCTGCAAAAATTTAATCTCTTGCAATAGTTACTCATTAAAAGGGTTGAGGTCGTAAACCGCTTGAATTCGAAATTCAGAAAAATCACTGCATTGACCCTGATAATGGTGATGGCCTGTCTTTCCATCAACACCGTATTTTCTGTTGCCCATGAAATTGAGGAAGCAGGGTTTTCCACCCCCCACAAAATCTCAATAGGATTTTTACAGGTTGAAACTTCCGGTCACTGCCCGGTTTGTCCACCTGACGACCATCCCAGCACCGACCATGACCATTTCAGTTGCGATCATCACTCCTACGTTTCTCTGGCAGCCCAAACCGCTTATCGTCTTCCCTCACCCCATGAACTTCTTCACCTCAATTTAGAGTCTTTTCAATTCATCCCCGAAGTATTCCTGGCTATAGATACTCCCCCGCATAACCTCGCCTGAAGGGCTGACACGCTACACATGCGTCTAAAACGACACTCTTGCTGAGTCGTTCTGCGTCCAGTCGTCCAGTCCATAATTATCTCAAAATACTACAACTTAATCCCCCGTAATTGTGTCATTGGGCCAGGCTTATTGCCGGAATTACAAAGGCATTTCTGCATGCGTATTACCTTGTTTCCATCCGGAAAGGGTTCTTTTCTGCCCTGGCGGCGTCTTCAATGATGGGATATTGGCACAGTTACGTGGTTGGATTCAGGACAAGTCACACCTCAGCGCAATCATGGAGGAACAATTGAAACAGAACGTAATGAAGCGACTAACATCTGTCGTCGCAATGGCGGCAGTAATTTGTGCAACAACGGCACCACTTCGGGCAGAGGAAAATGCCATTAATCTACAGGAAATCATTACCATTGCCAGGGAGCACAACGGGGAACTGAAAGCGCTCCGCCAAGAGCTGGGAATCGGCGACGCAGGCAAAATCAAGGCAGGCCTCTATCCCAATCCTGTTTTGGATCTGGAAGGCGTCACCGGTGCCCTTACCGGCAGTTCGTCCGAAAACCGTCTGGGCATCGGCGTATCCCAGGAATTCTTACTCGGTGGTAAACGGGAAAAGCGGCTGGCCGTGGCTGACTCCGAACTTGTACGGTTCGGGAACCGGATCAAGGATGCGGAACGTCTGCTGCTGCTGGAGGTGAAGACCGGGTTCTACAGTCTTCTTCTAGTGGAAAGCCGTCTTGAGCTGGCACAAAAGTCCCAGGAACTGAACAACGAATTGTTGCAGATTGCCAAAGAACGGCTGGCCGCCGGTGATGTTGCGGAACTGGACGTAAACCTGGCCAGGGTCGAAACCGCCCGCAGTGAAGGACGAAAAATCGAGGCGGAGCGCGAACTCGTGCCGGCCCGGCAGCGACTACTCTCGCTCATGGGGACGCCTGCCTTGACGGGCTTGAAGATTACCGGCAAACCGCAGACGAAGCCGTCCACTGAAAATCCTGCAGAATTAAAGGCTATGGCCCTGAAAAATCGCCCTGACCTGGGAGCTGCTGAAGCGGAAAAGAACAAAGGTGAAGCTGAACTCTCCCTGGCTCAGGCCGAACTGGTGCCGAATGTGAGGGCTGGAATCGGTTTCAGCTGGGAAAGGTCGGAGACTTCCTTGGGAGGCCTTCAAGAGCGAGATACAGACTATCTGATCGGCCTGAAGTTTTCTTTCCCCCTTCAGTTTTTTGACCGAAACCAGGCTGGTATAAGAGAAGCCCAGGCCAGAAAAAGCAGCGCTGAAACACGTCAAGCGTTTGTCCGGCAAGGCATTGAGAGGGAGGTAGAAGCTGCTCACGCGCGGCTCGCCTCTGCGGAAAAATCACTGAATATCTATGCCGGGGAAATTATCCCACAACTCTCTGAGAACCTGAAACTGGTCCAGGAGGCGTATCGTCTTGGTGAAGTAGGGATTCTTGCAGTGATCGAAGAACAGAAGAAATTTATCGAAGTAACTGACGGCTATCTGACAGCACTCTACAGCTGGAACACTGCGGTCGCAAAACTGGAGGCCGCGGTGGGAGTCGAATTACAGAAAGTGGACGGAGGAAATAAATGAGCATCTACAAAACTGCCATGAAATACATGGGTATACTACTGGTTCTGCTGTTCACACTGTCAGGCTGTAATCACAAGGAACATGCACCCGCCGCTGCTGCCGGAGGCGAAGCCGAACCAATCAAGGTAACCGCCTATTCCGCAAAGAGCGAACTTTTTATGGAATATGATCCGCCGGTGGCAGGAGAAAAGGCGGGTTTTCTGATTCATCTCACCAGACTTGCCGATTTCAAGCCGGTAACGGAGGGGGGGCTGAAAATGGTATTCACTCCATCTGCCGGTGAACCGGTCATCTTCACCATGCCGGCCCCGACCCGTGCCGGTATTTACAAGGCTGAGGCGACCCTTGCCAATCCTGGGAACTATTCGCTCAAACTGATCACTGACGGGAAGGGATTCGCCGACGAAATCACGGTATCTGAAGTACAGGTATCGAACAAGGGTGCGAAACCGGCAGAAGGACATGCAGGTGGTGAGGGAGCAATTGCGTATTTGAAGGAACAACAGTGGGTCGTGGATTTCATGGTAACCCAGCCGGTCAAGAAAGATCTGGGCAGCTTCGTTACCACGACCGGGGAGCTGGTTCCGGTCTCGAACGCTGAAGCAACGGTTGCCGCTCCTTTGGCTGGTACCATCTCAACTGTCAAGCAACTGCCTTTCATCGGGAAGAAGGTGGCAAAAGGTGAAGTGGTGGCCATGATTGATCCCCCGATCAGGCCGGATGGCGGCATCGGTCAGCTGGGAGCGGCCTATGCCGAAGCAAAAAATCGGGTTGCACTTGCGCAAAAGGAGTACGACCGGGCCAAGCGACTCCATGACGCTAAAATAGCCCCGCTGAAACGAGTAGAGGAAGCGGAGCTGGCACTTTCCAGTGCGAAGTCGGCTCTTGAGCCTCTTGAAAAATCCATGGGAAGTGTCAAGGGAGAAGGAAGTGGTCGGATTGCGGTGCGTGCACCGGTGAGCGGCACGGTGGTCGAGGTGACTGCCGGGGCCGGCAAAGGGGTTGAGGCGGGACAACCAATCCTGCGTATTGTCAATACCGGCACCCTCTGGCTCAAAGCCAATCTTCCTGCGACCGAGATCGCCACAGCCGGCAAGTCGCTCAATGCGACTTTCACCGTTGCCGGCTTGACTGATGAATTCAAACCGTCGCGGCTGGTGTCGGTCGGCGATATGCTCGATCCCCAGACCAGAACCCTGCCTGTACTGTTTGAAGTGCCCAATAAATCAGGACGCCTCAAGGTCGGGCTGTTCGCCAATGTTGCCATTCGGACCGGCTCGGTTGCCGGCGCACTGGCCGTGCCCAAGGATGCCCTGATTGAAGACGAGGCCCGTTGGTTCGTCTTTATCCAGCCATCGGGGGAGGCTTTTGATCGACGGGAGGTAAAGGTCGGCGTCGAAGATGGCGGTTTTGTCCAGATCACCTCAGGTCTCAAGGGTGATGAGCGGGTAGTGACCCGTGGCGCCTATTACGTCAAACAAGCCGAGTCCGCCGCCAAGGGGGGCGCAGACCAGGGCCATGCCCACTAAGAAACGAGCCTTTTCCGCCCTGGCTGCGTAAGTCTTCGGGTTTCCTTGTGCGGCGTAGCGCTGTTTATGCCCTTTGGGTACTACGCCTCCGCGTCAACCCTCGACAGCCTTGCCAGGACAAAAAAATCTCGTTTCTTGGAAAAAACTAACATACGAGGAGAATTACATGCTCGATAAAGTAATCCGCCTGGCCCTGGAGAACCGGCTGATCGTCGTTGTGGCGTCACTGCTGGTGCTGCTGGTCGGGACTTATATAACCATGAAGATGCCGGTGGATGTCCTGCCGGATCTGACCGCGCCGACGGTTACCATCATCACCGAGGCCCATGGCATGGCTACGGAAGAGGTGGAGTCGGTTGTCACCTATCCGATTGAAAGTGCTGTCAACGGCTCCAGCGGCGTGCGCCGGGTCCGTTCCTATACGGTAGCCGGTCTCTCCACCGTCTGGGTCGAGTTCACCTGGGGAACTGATATATACAAGGCGCGCCAGGTGGTCAATGAAAAGCTGCAATCATTGGCCGGTGTTCTGCCTGCTGATGCGATCCCCCAACTGGCCCCGATCTCCTCGATCATGGGGGAGATCATGCACGTGGCCCTTGTCAGCGACAAGCATAACACCATGGAATTGAAAGAAACCGCCGACTTCGTTATCCGCAAGCGACTTCTGGCGGTACCGGGGGTCTCGCAGGTTTCCAATATCGGCGGTGACACCCGCCAGTATCAGGCCGTACTTGATCCGCAACGTCTGCAAGCCTTCGGCGTCACGGTGGGGCAAGTAATCACGGCGCTCAAAGGAGCTAATGAAAACTTTGCCGCCGGTGTTATGAAGAAGACCGGCCAGGAATACATGATTCGTGGCGTGGGCAGAGTCCGCACCACAGCCGATCTGGAGCAGGTTGTAGTGACTGCCAGGGGCGGTGTGCCGGTTCTGGTCAGGGATGTGGCGCGGGTTGCCATTGGCCCGGCTTTCAGGTATGGGGACGCCTCGGCCAACGGCAAACCCGGAGTGGTGATCTCGATTCAGAAGCATCCTACCGCAAATACTCTTGAACTGACCAAGCGCCTGGAAGGGAAACTCGCTGAGTTGCAGAAAAGTCTGCCTGCCGGTATGAAGCTGGAAACCGATATATTTCGCCAGTCAGATTTCATCGAGCGGGCCATAGACAACATCAAGAAGGTTCTGACCGAGGGGGCGCTGCTGGTCATCGTCATCCTTTTCCTTTTTCTGGGCAATGTGCGGACCACCCTCATTTCTATTACCGCCATGCCGCTGTCGCTGCTGTTTGCCATCTTTGCCCTGCGGATTTTCGACATCTCCATTAACACCATGACTCTTGGGGGAATGGCCATCGCCATCGGGGTCATTGTCGACGATGCCATCATCGATGTGGAAAACGTTTTTCGACGTTTGCAGGAAAATCGCCTGAAACCGGAAAGCACAAGATCCCCGTCGCGCATGGTGATTTTCGAGGCATCGAAGGAGATCCGTGCATCCATTGTCAATGCGACCATGATCATTCTTATGGTATTCATGCCCCTCTTCTTTCTCACGGGCGTTGAGGGCCGGCTGTTGCGGCCGCTCGGAATATCCTACATGGTTTCAATCGGCGCATCGCTGATTGTCGCCCTGACGGTTACCCCGGCCCTCTGCTCCTACCTGTTGCCACGGGCCAAATGCCTGGAGCGGGAGGAAGAAAGTGCCGCAGTTCGCTGGTTGCAGCGCCTCTATCGCCCCATGCTCAACCTGGCAATCAGCCGGCCGAAACTCGTGATTGCAGGATCAGTGGCGGCCTTTGTCTTGGCAATGATTCCTTTGTCCATGACAGGCCGCTCCTTTCTCCCCGCATTTAACGAAGGGGCGCTGACGGTGGTTATCGTTACGTCGGCAGGAACCTCATTGGAACAGTCGGCGGCCATTGCTCTGGAGGTGGAAAAAAAGCTGCTGGCACACCCTAACATCAAGAAAACGGCCCGCAGAACAGGTCGGGGTGATATGGATGAGCACGGCAAGGCGGCGAGCATGACGGAGATCGAGGCCAAGCTCGATATGAAGGACCGCAAACTTGGCGATGTCATGGCGGAAGTGCGTAAGTCAATGGCCGGAATGCCCGCTACCATTACCTTCGGCCAACCTATCGGCCACCGGATCGACCACATGTTGTCCGGCACCATGGCTAACCTCGCCATTAAGGTCTATGGTCCCGAGCTGTACCGGTTGCGGATTACAGCGGAAGAGATCAGGGGCGCCATTGCCGATGTCACGGGCCTGGCGGATCTGTCGGTTGAACAGCAGAAGGACATTCCCCAGGTCAGGATCATTCCGGACCGTGCCCAGATGGCTCGGTATGATCTCACCATGTCTGGTGTTGCGGAGGCAATGGAGGCTGCCACCGCCGGCATGGCCGTGACCCGTACCCTGGAAGGAGATCGAGGGTTCGACGTAGTGGTGAAGTTTCCAGATGCGGCTCGCGATAGTACCGGTTCCATCGAAAACGTCATGATCGACACCCCGACCGGGGTCAAGATTCCCCTGTCCACCGTAGCTCGGGTCGTTTCCGCCAAGGGGCCGAATACCATCACCAGAGAGAATGCTCAACGCAAGATCGTCGTTCAGGCAAACGTGGCAGGACGTGATCTGCGCAGTGTTTTCGAAGATGTCCGCAGCAACATCGAGCAGAAGGTCAAGCTCCCGGAGGGGTACTACGTGGAGTATGGCGGACAGTTTGAGAGCGAGGCAGAGGCAACCAGGACAATCGGCCTGCTGAGTATCGTTTCGCTGCTCTTCATAATCCTGATCCTCTATATTGAATTTCGTTGTTTCAGAGATGCATTCCTGGTCATGGTCAACCTGCCGCTTGCCTTTATCGGCGGCATAATAGCCGTCTATTTCACCTCAAGGGTCATTAGCGTCGCTTCGCTGGTGGGATTTATCACCCTGTTCGGCATAGCGACACGAAATGGCATTCTGCTGATTTCCCACTACAAACACCTGATGGAACAAGATGGGAAAACCTTGCAAGAAGCAGTGCTGCAGGGCTCTATGGAGCGTCTCAGACCGGTCATAATGACCGCACTGGCAGCCGGTCTGGCACTGGTGCCATTTGCCATTGCCGCCGACAAACCGGGCAACGAGATCCTTTCGCCGCTGGCCATCGTAATTCTGGGGGGGCTGCTCAGTTCGACCGTGCTGAATATGGTGGTACTGCCCTCGCTCTATCTGAAGTTCGGAAAAGAGCAACAGAAGTAATGTCTGTGCCCCTCTCCCCATCACGGGGGGGAGAGGGGCACATCGGTAATAACGGATTAACAGCTCGATTTTTACAAGGAGACGCATAATATGAAAACTGCATTGCATTTTGCATGCATGATCATGATTGCAAGTTTACTGATCAGCGGATGTGCAAACAGCCGGGGGCTGATTGCGAAGGCTTCGATTGGAAGTAAACAGGATGTCTTTACTGACGTGCTTGGTAAGGAGGTCCCGTCGGGTAAAGCTATTGCAGATATCAAATTTTCCGTCAAAAGTATTTCTTCACGGTTCCCATGGTCTTACAACAAGCATAACGACCCTCCATTTACCGTTCATCTGAATATTGATGGTCAGGCAACAGTGCTTGAGACTGAGCCGGTCTTGGAAAAAATATCACCCATTGATTCCAACGTGCCGGAAAGTGGAACGGGCTGGAAATATCGATTCAGTAAGCAGATTGCCCTGGCTCCGGGCAAACACAAGCTAAGGATTGTGCTTCCGGTTGATGATGTAATTGTGGAGCAAGAAATTGTTCTGCGGGATGGTGTAAATACGATCAACTTGAAACCGATATACAAGAAGAGATTACTTCGTCCATATAAAGGTGAAAGTTTTACTGCTGGTGTAAAGTCGATTGAGGTGGTGATTGAATAATTTCGATAACTACTCTGAAAATTCCGCGCAGGGCCCATCAACGGGCCCTGTGCGGCAGCAGGATTGAGACTGTTTCAAAATGCCCAGAAGGGTCCGTTACCTAGATTGGTCCCTTTTCCTTCGATGCCGATGAAGACATCCCTGCCCAGGAAGAAGGGGAAGCCCCAGTCGAAGATGTTGCCATGGGAGGGGCCGCCGATATTATTGAAAACCCTGTTTCCTGTGGCGGTGAGATTGAGGAAATTGCCGACCCGGAACGGGATCTCTGCCGTCGGGACGCCGGCCGCCGCAATGACCGTGGCGGAAAGGGGCAGTTCCTCTGGTGGACAGTACCAGGCGGCAAAGGGGGAAGGGCACGGGGGAAGCGGCGGCTGGGCCGGCTGGGGGAAAAAGAGTCCATTGGAGCCGCTGTCGATGAAGCTGCCGTTCGAGACTCCATTGAAGACGGTGGTTATTTCCCCGAACTGGTTGACGGCAAAGGTCTTGACTGCCGTCGGTGTATTGTTTGGTTGAGTGCCGATGCCGAAGATGAGACTGCCGTCTACCGACGGTGCCCCTGTTGCGGAAACGGCGGGAAACCGGACGAGTATGCCGTTATTGTCCTGGGGGAGGAAGGCGACCGGATTCTTCACCTGGTCGGCAACGGCCACGGTAGTGCCGATGCAGGAAGTGCCGTTGCAGGAAAAATACATGCCGTTGGCGGCAGCGTTGGCGCATCTGCTTCCGCAGTCCTGCGGGAACAGCCCGACCCCGAGTATGCCATTGAACCCGGCTGTAGCCGGATCGGGATCGGCATCGAGACAGGCGGTGGAACGTGTGCCAAAGGAGGTATCAAAGACATGGATCGGGATATTGATTGCCGGCTCGTTGCCGAGGGTGACGCTGGCCATGCGGATGGGACCCCACTCCGAGGTGCCGTCGGCAAATTGGATGCATTCGGCCAATTCACCCGAGGCACCTGGTGCGGCGGGCAATTCGAGCCCCAAGGGTTGCTTGAAAAGACGCAAGCCGAAACTTCCAGTATCCAGCAGGATATCATTGATAGTCGTACAGGTGGTAGTGCCGGGGATGCAGACCGTAACGGCGACGCACGGTTTGTTGGGATAGGAGTTGGCCGAACAGAGCGAGCCGTTGACGGTGACTGGCATGACATTGCGCTCGGTGGCCCCGGCTACCCCGGCCGCGGAGGTTACAGTGAGAGTGGTCGAGCCTTTGACGTCGCCGGATGTTGCGGTAATGGCCGTAGACCCGGCAGCGACTGCTGTGGCAAGACCGGCGTTGTTTATTGTTGCCACAGCCGCATCTGTGGATGACCATGCGGCCGCAGTAGTGAGATCCTGGGACGTGCCGTCGGAAAAGGTGCCGGTAGCTGAGAACTGCTGGGTCTGTCCCGTACTCAGGGAATGCGCCGATGGTGTGACGGCGATGGAGAGGAGAACTTTCGGCGCTAGTGCTGCGTTGCTGTTTCCGCTGTCGCCGCAGCCACCCATGGCCAGAGCGAGAATAAGCATCAGCATGGAGCGAAAGAGCAGGTTATCGGATCTCATTGATGGTCACCCCCGCCGGCAACAGATCAGGTGCATAGGCGCGTCCCTGCAGGTTCCGCATATGGCCCCATTTTTCGACGATGACCCTGCTTGAGGTTACCTGCAGGCTTTGGCGCCCCGGCTTGCGGGGAACCTCTTTCAACGCCTGCTGATATTCAGAGGCGTAGGACCCGAGGAGATGGGTAAGATCGGGATGGACCAAGCCATTCCAGGCAATGGCAAAAACAATTCCGTCAGGTGAGATGTATTCCCGCACCGAAGTGGCTTCAGACTGTATCTCCTGTACCTCAAAGCCGTCGCCGGCTGACTTGGCAATCCGCAAGCCCCCGAGAGACTCTTTATCCGATGCAATGGAAGTGGCTGGTTCCCCCAAAACGGCATTTGCCGGCTGAACAGCTAAGAATTGCGCCGCCAGGAAAACAATTCCTCCCAAGAGAAAAAAGTGACTGGGCATGATAATCGTCCTCCGGTTGTCATGTGTGGGGCTGTTGCCCTTAACCTCAGCCGATCAACCGCGCCAGTCTCTGCCGCTGTTTCTCCAGCTTGACCTGCCCCCTTTCTATGGCTGCCAAAAGCTCTTTTTTCGATTCCGGAGCCAAGTCCACTTCACTGCTGAGTATGCTGGAGGCCTTTTCGCCGATGGTGTCGGCCAGCTCGGAAACATTGTCGGCAAACTCATGGACGACCTTGTCCGTTTTACTGCCGACGGTTCTCGCCATGCGGACAATGTCCTTGCGGGTATCCTTTCCTGTCTTGGGAGCGAGCAACAAGGCCAACCCGGCGCCTACAATACCGCCACCGACGAGCATCAGAGCATCTGCCATGGTATCTTTCTGTGCCATAATTGTGTCTCCTTTTTATTTATAAATTTTAATTTTAACTATAACATAAAAATAGACGGCGCAAATGAAACGGAAAGAAAAGGTGTTTCCCCTACTCACCCCCCCCTCTGTCCCCCTTATGGAATAGGGGAGGACAGGGGGGTGGATATTTGGCAGAATTGGTTATAATTATTAAGAATAATTAAAGGAAGCCATAGATGACCAAAATCCTCATCGATAATCCACTGTTGCTCCTTTTCCTCGTGGCTGGAATCGGCTATCCACTGGGGCGGATAAAAATACGCGGCAGCAGCTTCGGCGTGGCGGCAGTGCTTTTCGTCGGCCTGGCCTTTGGTTCCCTCGATCCCGCCATGAAACTGCCGGAAGTCATTTACATGCTGGGATTGAGCCTGTTCATCTATGCCATCGGCCTGAGCGGCGGCCCCACCTTCATGGCGTCATTCAAGCGTCAGGGACTTCGCTACAACCTGCTGGTGATCGGTGTTCTGACGGTCTGTGCCGCAGTGGCGGCGGTGGCAGGCAAATTACTGCACCTCAAGTCGACGATCGCAGCAGGGATGTTTGCCGGAAGCCTGACCAGTACGCCGGCTTTGGCGGCGATTCTCGATACGCTTAAGCACAACTACTCGGGCAGTGGCCTTGAAGATCTTCTGGCCGAGCCGGTTGTCGGCTACTCCATCACCTATCCCATGGGGGTCATCGGCACCGTCCTTGCCATCAGCCTGGCCCAGCGCCTGTGGCGGATCAATTTCGCCAGCGAGGCCAAGCAGCTGCGCGATCTGGGCGCACCCACCGAACCGTTGCGAAATTTCACCATTCGCGTGACCCGGGCTCCCGTCTGTTGCGCCAAGCCATTGGAGGACCTGCGTCGGGAGCAGGGGTGGGACGTGATCTTCGGACGGGTGAAACGAGCCGGCCAGTTTCAATTGGCAACCATGGAAGAAAAGCTGGCCGTAGGAGACCTGATCACCGTGGTCGGTTCTTCCGGGGAGATAGAGCGGGCCGCCGCCTACCTGGGGGAAAAGAGCGTGGAAGAGATCGATCTGGACCGAAGCGAATTCGATTTTCGCCGTATTTTCGTCTCCAGCCCGGAGGTGGCAGGGCGCCGCCTCAAGGATCTCAACCTGCGCAAGAGGTTCGGCGCGGTCATCACCAGGGTTCGGCGCGGCGATGACGACTTTCTGCCCAATGGCGATCTGGTGCTGGAACTGGGGGACCGGGTCAGGGTGGTGACCCACCACGACAACATGAAGGCGGTGTCAAGATACCTTGGGGATTCATATCGCGCCGTCAGCGAGGTGGATATCCTCACCTTCAGCGGAGGCCTGGCACTGGGGCTCCTGCTGGGCATTCTGCCGATCCCGCTTCCCGGCGGCATCACCTTCAAGTTCGGTTTTGCCGGAGGGCCGCTGGTGGTGGCGCTGATCCTGGGGACCATCGGCCACAGCGGCAAGATGGTCTGGAACCTCCCCTACAGCGCCAATATGACCTTGCGTCAGATCGGCATGGTGCTCTTTCTGGCCGGCATAGGCACCCGCGCCGGGTACAGTTTTCTCTCCACCTTCACCAAGGGTGGTGGCGTGCTGATCTTCGGTACCGGCATCATCCTGACCTGTCTTGCTTCACTGGCAGCGCTCTGGATCGGCTACCGCCTGCTGAAGATTCCCATGACCCTTCTGATCGGTATAATCGCGGGAATGCAGACCCAGACCGCGGTTCTCGGCTATGCCCTGGATCAGACCCGCAATGATCTGCCCAACATCGGCTTTGCGTCGGTCTACCCGGCGGCGACCATCTACAAGATTATCTGCGTTCAGGTGCTGCTGGCAGTGCTGGAGTGAACAGGCTGTTGTAAAACTACTGCGGGGGTGGTCTGCGGCGTTGCCGTCTCGCCCGGTTCCGGTCATTTTGCCAGGACTTTTGCCAATTCCAGCAAACGCAAGTCAAGGTCTTTTTTGTTCTCGACCACCACATCAAGCGGAGTGGCGGTGATTTCTCCCTTAATCATCCCCATCAGGACCCCCTTGTTGCCTTTCTCCAGACTTTCGGTGGCGGCTGCACCGAGCTGGGTGCCGAGGATGCGGTCGAAGGAGCCCGGCGAGCCCCCCCGTTGCACATGGCCGAGCTTGGTAACCCTGAGCTCGAAACCGAGCCGTTCCCGATGGATCTGAAAGTACTGGGCCATGCCGTCGGCGTTGTTCTGTGCACCTTCGGCAACAACGATAATGGCATGGGCCTTGCCGTTGTCATAGGCAGCTCGCAGATCGGCAGCAACAACCTCCGGGTCGGTCTTCTGTTCGGGGATCATGATCGCCTCGGCGCCGCCGGCAATGCCTGCCATCAATGCCAGGTATCCGCATTTGCGCCCCATGACCTCAAGAAGAAAAGCCCGATGGTGGGAGGAGGCGGTAACCTTGAGCCGGTCGATTGCTTCAAGTGCCACATCCATGGCGGTCTGGACGCCGATGGTAATGTCCGAACCGTAAAGATCGTTGTCGATGGTCGAGGCGACTCCCACCACCGGGAACCCCATCCGGGACAGCTCATAGGCGCCGGTCTGGGAGCCGTTTCCGCCAATGACGATCAGGCCGCCGATTCCCTGCTGCTCCATCTGGGTCAAGGCTTTCCGGCGACCTTCCTCGGTCTCGAATTCGCGGCAGCGGGCGCTACCGAGCATGGTGCCACCCTTCTGGATGATGCCTCCCACATCCCGCGCGCCCAATGGCATTATCTCGCCGCTGATCAAGCCGGCATAGCCGTTATGAACGCCAAACATCTCCCAACCCTTGTCAAGTCCCGTCCTGACGATGGCACGAATGGCGGCGTTCATGCCAGGGGCGTCGCCGCCGCTGGTGAGTACGGCAATACGTTTCATGGTTCCCTCCACACGGTTGATTTTCAGTAATTTTATATCAGAATCGGGATAAGCATAGGTGTGGCAGCAAGATTTTTCGCCGAATGTGAGCGAGCATTAGCCGGAAAACCTTTACCTGGAGGAACAGGATGAATTCAAGACCTGTCAGCATCGGGCATATATTGCCCATCATTGTCATGGCCATGGCTCTGACCGGCTGTAATCCGGTAAGAGATTACGAGGCGGCAAAACTATTGGTGGATATTGCTGCCGGAGCAAAGGAAGCCCCAAGTGGGGATGCAGCCGAGCCACGGCGTTTGGCAAGGAATTTTCAAGTAAAAGGAGTACGTTATCATGCCGACCTGTACCTTGCCGGTCAAAAGCCGCTGGCGGCGATGTTGCTGCTTCCGGGGGCTGCGGAGAAAGGCAAGGACGACCCGCGACTGCAGGCTTTGGCCATGAGCATGGCCCGTGCACGTTTTGCCGTGCTGGTGCCGGACCTGCAGGGATTCCGTTCGCTGCAGATCGGTTCCAGGGACACTGAAGATGTGACGCGGTGTTTTTATTGGCTGGCCACGCAGCAGGATTTGGCGCCAAACGGGCGTGCCGGTCTTTGTGGCATCAGCTATGCCTGCGGACCGGCCGTACTCGCGGCACTCGATCCTCTCATTGCCCAACGGGTACGATTCATCATGACCATCGGCGGTTATTACGACCTGGTCCGGGTGCTCACCTTCTTTACCACCGGCTATTTTCAGAAGGAGGGTACATGGCAGTACCGGGAACCCAATCACTATGGCAAATGGGTATTTGTCCTGAGCAACATCAGGCGGCTCAGTTTGGCCACAGATCGCCAACTCTTTGCCAGGATGGCTGCCAGAAAGCTTGATGATCCGGGTGCCGCCGTTGGCGACTTGGCAGATGGGCTGTCACCTGAGGGGCGAAATTTCTTCAATTTCATCGAGAACAGGGACCGGACCAGGGTGACGGCCCTCATCGGTCGGTTGCCGCTCTCCATCCGCCAGGAGATCACACGGCTGAATATCGCCGGTTACGATATGGGCCGCCTGAAGGCGCAGATGATCATCCTTCACGGCTATGATGATGATATCATTCCCTATACGGAGAGCGTCGCCCTTGCCGAGAATATCTCTCGCGGCCAGGGAAGCCTTTATCTGGTCCAGGGCCTGATGCATGTCAATTTAAAACCACGTATTAGCGACACTATTAAGCTGTGGAGAGCGCTGTCACGGCTTTTGCGGGTATCGAGGCAATAAGAGGAAAATAATAAAAAATCGTTTTGACAGGCGGTTAGTTTTATGTTAATAAGCTGCTTAAATTAAAGAAACAAACTATATTTTGTATTTTAAATAAAAAAACAGGCCATGCTGTTGTCGTTCTGAACCCAGCAACACAAACTTCCGCCAATTAATCTTCCACAGCTTTCTCTGGAGGTACTGGTGCTCGATGTTGCCCTTCAGTTTCTCTCGGACGAGATCAACGCGTACAGTCTAACCAGTGACCGCACAGGCTTTACCAAGGTCAAGCTGGGACCTGTAGTCAATGGGAAGGGTGAGTATGCCATTGACAGCGATACGATTGGCCTCAGCATTATCAATATTGAAGAGGAGCGAGTGCTAAAGTCTCAGACTCTGGAACACAGGCTGGTAGGTGATCAGCATGTAGTTCTGGAGCCGGAACTGAAGTTGAATATCTATCTCCTGTTTGCCGCGAATTACACTGTTTATGATGTCGCTTTAAAAGCCATTTCCCACATAATCTCCTTTTTTCAGTCCCGTCCTTCATTTACTTCCGAACAATACCCTGCCCTTGACAGACAGATAGCGAAGCTGAGCGTAGAGCTGCAATCTCCCTCCTACGAGCAGCTCAACCAGATATGGGGTTTCATCGGCGCCAAACAGCTTCCTTCTGTCCTGTATAAGGTCAGGATGATAACGATTCAGGATGGGGCGGTAAAAACCGTGAAGCCTCCTGTTACGAAAATACAGGGAGATACGAACAGTCAATGATCACTACCTTCAGAACTCTTTTCACGGTAGCGATCTCTCATGGTTACTACTTAAAGAGCTGCAACGACATCGACTTTGTACTGCTTGGAGATACACGGGAGCTCCTGCGGAACGCGAGGGTGCTCTCCAGGGTGAAAAATGGTGTCCTGTACTTCCTTCACGAGGTGGACGCCGGAAACAACCCTCTTTTCTCCCTGGCAGGCGCGACGGTGAGATTTCGGCTCGTGTTGCTCAACCCGTATTTCATGAATTTCACAAATGTCAATGTTTCCCCCAAGCGGGTCCTCTACTACCGGAACGGTTCCCTCCCGGAGAGATTCGAGAGTGCAAGGGAGGTAACAGTCACCAGGGACCTTCTTTCCCATTCGGTTGTAAGCGAGGTCCGGCCTTTGAGCTTGGTTTTGCGGGATGATAGCGGCCATATTCTGGCTGAAGAGATGGCTGCAAATGCGGAGTTTCGCGAGGCCCGGTTCACATTGAACGGCTATTCCGGTCGTCATTTTATGGTTGATGAAGGTGCTCCCGGCTCGGAAACAACGACCTGGTATTACCGTGATGCCGAGATGCTGCAGGCTGGTGGGCTCGCAATCGTCGAAGTGGCGATAGACGACTCTTTTTACCAGTCCAAAGATGCCCCCATACAGCTGAACATCCCGTTCGAGAGGAAGGAAGAGTTCCTCGAATATTACGTGGTGGCGAAGGGATACTCGGAAGAAGAGCTGGATCAGGTGAAGGTCGAGGAGAAAGCGCAGGGTAACGGCAACAACGGAGATTCGAAGACATCTTTCGAAAGGGTACGACCCGAAGAAATGCCACCAGGGTACAAGGGGCTCGGCGGCATGGAGGCGAGGGTTGCCCTGTTCAGATCGGAAAAACCGATACCTAGGGCTGAAGCAGGAACGAGAAAAATGCAGTTGCTCAGGAATGACGAAACGCTCATCAAGTCGCTGCCGCTACCTGCGGCCGACAAGCCGGACGGGAAGATCGTCATCCACATATCGAAAGGATGAGGAACCGACTATGAGACCATTGAAAACACCGGATGTTTATGTCGACGAGATTTCTCTGTTTCCACCGTCGGTGGCCGAAGTCGAGACCGCGGTCCCTGCGTTCGTGGGGTACACCGCAAGGGCGACGAAGATCACCGACAAGGATCTAAGCATGGTACCGACGAAGATAAAGTCGTTGCCCGACTTCGAGATGTACTTCGGAGGTGCTCCGGCCGTAGTTCCAAAGGAAGTCAATCTCGACGAAGGCTACAACTTTGTCAGCGCCAACTTCGAGAGCAGAAACTTCTACCTTTACGACAGCCTGAGGCTTTTCTTCGATAACGGGGGGGGGAAATGCTACATCGTTTCCGTCGGAAACTATGAAGAGGATGTGAGCAAAGAGAAGCTGATAGCGGGGGTTCGGGAACTCAAGAAGTACGACGAGCCGACGATGCTGCTTTTCCCCGATGCCGCCTCCCTCGATGCCGGTGCTCTCGGAGAGGTGCAGCAGCAGGCACTCATGCAGTGCGGGGACCTGATGGACCGGGTCGGGATATTCGAAACTCGCCTTGACGACCCGAACGGAACCTTATTCCGCGACAAGATAGGGATCAACAACCTGAAATACGGCGCCGCCTATACTCCCTGGCTCAACATCAGTGTGAGCAAGAATATCCCGTACGCCAATGTCAGGGATGCCATCTATGTCGGAGGGACGAAAACTTCCATCGAGCAACTTACGACCGACAAGGGGATAAAGGACCTTGTCAAGCTGGTCGAAACGGCGCTTGAAGACATATCGACGGTAGATGCGAAGATGAAAGACCTGCTCGGCACTTCCAAGAGCATCAACCAAGGGTACCAGGATCTGGTGGCTGCATACAAGAACAACAAGGGGCTCGGCAAGATGGGGGATATCTTCGAGTTCATCTTCAGGATCCCTGATTTAGCCGAAAAACTTCTCGATGTGACCTCCGGGGTGAAGGGAGAGAGACTAAGGAAGGATATAAAGGATGCGATAGAGGGGAGGCTCAAGAAGGCATACGAGGAGCTGATAGCGAACGAAAAGGAGCTCGACGAATCCGTCGCCAGCGATGAATACATTGCCAGCTGGGGCGTAGATCCCGATCCTGCAGCAACCGAATGGGGAGGGATCTTTTCCTCTTCCTCACCGGGCAAGTCGTCGATCATCCCCGGTGAGGCAACGACCGACGAGGCGAAGTGCGATGCGATCTTTCCGAACGTGGCAAAGAACTTCGCAATTATCCGCGAGACGGTAATGGGCATCGTCATGAGTGCTTCTAATTACGCCAGCACCTATGAAACATCCCTCTATGAGAGCTTTCCCCTATACCGGAAGATCCTCAAGGGGATCAACGAAACGGCAACCACTGTTCCTCCGAGCGGAGCGATTGCCGGGGTATGTGCCGCCGTGGACAACGCCAGGGGGGTCTGGAAAGCTCCGGCCAACGTAAGCCTCGCAGGTGTCGTGGGGCCGATCTACCAGTTCGATGCCGACGAGACCGACAACCTGAATATTGATACGAATGCCGGGAAGTCGATAAATGCCATCAGGGCGTTCTCCGGAAAAGGGACGCTGGTCTGGGGGGCGCGCACCCTCGCCGGTAACGACAACGAATGGCGTTACATCTCGGTCAGAAGGTTTTTCAACATGGTGGAGGAGTCGGTGAAGAAATCCACCTATTGGGCGGTGTTCGAGCCGAACGATGCCAACACATGGGTGAAGGTGCGGGGCATGATCGAGAACTACCTCATGCAGAAATGGCGCGACGGAGCGCTTGCCGGGGCGACCCCCAAGGAGGCGTTTTTCGTCAGGTGCGGCCTGGGGACGACGATGAATTCCCAGGACATACTCGAAGGGCGGATGAATGTGGAGATCGGCATGGCCGTCGTCCGCCCGGCCGAGTTCATCGTACTCAAGTTCTCCCACAAGTTGCAGACGTCATAGCCTGGGACATCGATCGATAATGATTTTCCGAATCCAATAGAAAAGGAATCAAGACCATGGCCATTACAGCAGATTATCCGCTTCCCGTATTTCATTTCAGGGTCGAATGGGGGGGCAAGCGCATCGGGTTTTCGGAAGTTACCGGCCTTACCCAGGAGAACCAGGCGATCGAGTATCGTGACGGGTCGTTTCCCGAGTACTCCTCAATCAAGATGCCGGGACTCCGAAAATTCAGCAACATCACCCTGAAGCGGGGGGTCGTGAAGAGCGACAACGATTTTTTTGCCTGGCTCAGCACAGTCAAGCTCAACACCGTCGAGCGGCGGGACCTCACCATCAGCCTTCTGAACGAGAACCATGACCCGGTCATGGTCTGGAAGGTCCATAAGGCGTTCCCGGTGAAGGTCGAGGGGCCGCAGCTCAAGGCAAGCGGCAACGAAGTGGCGATCGAGTCGATCGAAATAGCTCACGAAGGGCTCGAGGTGCAAAACGACTGATGGCGAACTACTATCCCCCCGTTGCCTTTCATTTCAAGGTCGAGGTCCTCGGGCTTCCGTCCAACGATAACGACGTCCGGTTCACCGAGGTGACGGGACTGTCGATGGAAATGGCAACCGAAGAGGTGCCCGAGGGGGGAGAGAACCGCTTCGTGCAGAAGTTCCCCACACGGGCGAGGTATACCGAGCTGGTGTTGAAGCGCGGTCTCCTCGTTAATTCGGAAATAACGGAGTGGGTACGGCGGTGCATCGAGGATATGGACATCGAGCCGAAGAGCGTGGACATCAAGCTGCTGAACGAACAGCACCAGCCACTCCTTACCTGGCACCTGGTCGGTGCGTATCCGACCAAATGGTCGCTGGGCGACCTCAATGCCTCGAACAGCGCCGTTTCCATCGAGTCGCTCCAGCTTTACTACCAGCGTTTCACCATGGATAAATCATAGCATGCCGATCATAGTCGATGAAGTTGTCATTTCCGTAGAGGTAACCAACGATGCTTCAGGGGGGAGCGCCGCTCCCCCCTCATCGACCGAAGATAAACAGTCGGTTGTGAATGAGTGCGTGGAGCGGGTGCTCGATATTCTTGCACGGAAAGGGGAGCGATAGCCGATGGCGGACATGGGAGCTCTTGAAAAACTGCTGATTCTGGCCTTCCGCGAGCCCGATTATTCCGATTCCCCCTGTGGAACATTCGAGTCCTTTCTGAATCCGAACGAAATCACGCTTTCGTACGAGATGGAGTACGACAGCGCCCAGGGTGCCGGTACCACCAACAGCAGAATGAATTTCAAGAAGGCGAAGCCGGGGGATATGTCGCTGACCTTTTTCATCGACGGCACCGGAGCCAACGGGAAAAAGATCGATGTCCAGCAGAAAATAGAGGAGTTCCAGACGGTTACCGGCTATGACGGGACAATCCACCGTCCGCATTACCTTAAGGTAGTGTGGGGTAAGCTGCAGGTGAAGAGGTGCGTACTCAAGAGCGCCTCCATCGCCTATAAGATGTTCCAGCCGAGCGGCATTCCTTTGAGGGCGATCATTACCGCCACCTTTACCGATAATTCGGATGACCGCACCCGCCAAGCTATCGCGCGGGACGAGTCTCCCGACCTGACACATGTGCGTGTCGTGCGGGTGGCCGACAACCTCCCGTCCATGTGCAACGAAATATACGGTGATCCCGGTTACTACCTTCAGGTAGCCGTGGTGAACGGCCTCGACAACTTCCGGAAACTTGTTCCCGGAACTAAGGTGTTCTTTCCGCCGCTGGAGAAATAGCCATTCCTGCACAGAGAACGTTACCCATTTCAGCCACCCACCGCGAGTTCACCATAAAGGTGGACGGTACGGCGGTGAACCGCGAGCACCATCTCCTTGGGTTGTCCATAACGAAGATGGTGAACCGGCTGTCGTCTGCGCAACTCGTCTACCTGGACGGCTCCGCCTCGTCCGGTAAGTTCCCCCTGGCCGATGATAGTCTCTTCCTGCCCGGCGGGGAGGTTGAAATCGTTGCAGGCAGTGGCAGCGACGAGGTATCTCTTTTTAATGGAACAGTGGTACGGCAGAGTATCAAGATCCGCGACCGCAGCCCATCGCAGCTCGTGGTCGAGTGCCGCCACCAGGCCAGCAAGATGACCATCGGACGGAAAAGCGCCTATTTTTTCGACCAGACCGACAGTGACATTATCACAGCCCTTCTTGATGCCGCTTCCGTCGATGCCGACGTGGAGTCCACATCGGTCACCCACAAGCAACAGGTGCAGTATGATTCGACCGACTGGGATTTTATCGTCTCCCGGGCAGATGCATGCGGTAGAGCGGTCTTCGCGAACGACAAAAAAGTGAAGGTCGCAACGCCGAAGCTCGGTGGCACGCCGGTCTGTACACTGCTGTATGGGGCCACCATCTTGGAGATGGACGCCGAGATGGATTCGCGGTTCCAATATCCTGCGGTGAAGAGCTTTACCTGGGACCCGGCCCAGCAGGCAGTCTCAGAAAAGGATGCCACCGATCCGGGGCAACTTGCTCCGGGGGATGTTTCCACCGATGATCTCGCAGCTGTTGCAGGGCTCGACCACTACCGGCTGCAATCTGCGGCGGTTACCGAGGAAGAGGCGCAGGCATGGGCCGATGCGCAGTGGCTGAAATCGAAGCTGAGCAAGGTAAGCGGGCGGATAAAGTGCGAGGGAATCGGAAGTGTGAACCCCGGGGATACGGTAGAGGTCGACGGTGTCGGAGGGCGTTTCAGCGGTAAAGTCTTCGTCACCGGAGTTCGGCACGATTTCGACACGGTGCAGGGGTGGAAGACCCATATCCAATTCGGAAGTATGGAAAAATGGTTTGCGGAGGAGCAGCCGGTATCGGCTCCGAAAGCGGCTGCGCTTCTGCCGGCGGTAAGCGGCCTGCAGATCGGCGTAGTGGTGTCCAACGAGGACCCGGACGGAGAACACCGCGTGCGTGTCAGGATGCCGCTGGTAAGTGCTGAAGAAGACGGCACCTGGGCGCGGGTCGCCACACTGGATGCTGGAAATGACCGCGGTTTCTTTTTCAGGCCCGAGGTGGATGACGAGGTGGTCCTCGGTTTCCTGAACGATGACCCGCGGCAGGCGGTGATCCTGGGCATGCTGCACAGCAGCGCAAACGCCGCACCGCTGCAGGGTTCCGACGATAACCATGAAAAGGTCTACCAGAGCCGCTCTAAGATGAAGCTCTACTTCAACGACGAAAAAAAAGTCATGCAGTTCGAGACCCCCGGAGGAAACTCGATCATCCTGAGCGAGGAAGATAAGGCGATAAAAATCTCCGACCAGAACGGCAACAAAATCGAAATGACCCAGGACGGCATCACCATGGAAAGCAGTAAGGCGATCACCCTGAAAGCGGGGACCGAGGTGAAGCTGGAATCGGGCACTTCCTTCGCCGCCAAGGCGGGAACGGAGATGAAGATCGAATCGGGAACCTCACTCGGAGCAAAGGGAGGGACCGAACTGAAGCTGGAAGGCACCGCTGGAGCCGAGCTCTCCAGCAGCGCCGTGACCAAGGTCAAGGGGAGCCTTTTGCAGCTCAATTGAGGAGGACCTATGCCTGCAGCCGCACGAGTCGGCGACACTACCACCCACGGCGGGACCATCACCGGTCCCGGAAGCCCGACTGTCCTTATCGGCGGGAAGCCTGCGGCGGTTGCCGGAGACATGCACTCCTGCACAATCCCCGTTTCCCAGGCGCATCCCCTGGCCGTCAGCACCTTTCCCTTCGGAAGTACGACAGTGCTTATCGGCAACAAGCCGGCCCTAAGGGCGACCGACGCCTGTCTCTGCGGCGCAAAGGCGGCAGTTGGAGAGCCGACGGTCCAGATCGGATGAACCGGAGGAGACATGGGAAATCCTAAGGAGAGCATAACCTCGTTCCTCGGAAGCGGATGGAGCTTTCCCCCCTCGTTCTCTGCTGCCGCAGGGAGGATAAACATGAGCTCAGAGGAAAAGGATATCGAGGAAAGCCTGAGAATCCTTTTGGGAACCACTGCCGGAGAGCGTTTTCTCAACCCCAAGTACGGTCTTGACATGCGTCAGCTGCTTTTCGAGCCGATGAGCGAGACGATGAAGACCTATATTGCTGATGGAATCCGTATCGGCATACTCATCTACGAGGCTCGCATCAACCTCCTTTCCGTCGTGCTCGATACGAGCGCCCAGTATCAAGGGGTGATCGCAGTTCACCTGGAGTACGAGATCCGCGCAACTAACTCGCGCTACAACCTTGTTTATCCCTTTTATCTGGCCGAGGGGGGAGAGGCGCGGGGAACAATCGACAGTTCACGAGGGGAAGCCGGCGCGAGCGTCGGGACCGGAAGAGCAGATGGCCGATAAAGCAACCACTCCTCACTCGATGGATTCGCCGGGCCAGGACCGGCGTAGCCGTCTCGCCGACGAACTCTCGGTGCACTTCGCCGACGTCGACGAACGAAATCCTCGTGACTTCCTCCTCCATGCAAAAAAGCTGGCCGAGGTGATCGATTTCTACGACCTCGATCCCTCCGCTCCTTCGGGGAACTGGAGCCGCTTTTTCGATTATGATGAAAAAGAAGCGGATCTCCTTCCCGGATCAGATTCGGGGGATATGGAGCCCCACCTGGCGCTCTTTTTTTCATTCCTCAAGCTTTACGAGATACCGAAAGAGGTATTGAATCGGTTTACCGGCCGTCACCTGGACTTCTACTACCGGGATATCCTCCGTTTCGAGAAAAAATCTCCCCAATGGGACAAGGCGCATCTCCTGCTTGAGCTGAAAAAAAATATGCCTGCTACGGAGATCGGGCCTGGACACTCCTTTTCAGCAGGGAAGGATGCGAAGGGGGTGGAGCGTCTTTATGCCCCTTCAAGAAATACGGTCATCAATGCCGCGAAAGTAGCGTCGTTGCTGGGGGTCCATCTCGGAAATGACGGGATCGTGAGACGCGCCACGGTTGCGAATTCTTCGAACGGTGTGGGAGGGGAATTTAAAGGGCCGGAGCCGAAATGGCCCCCCTTCGGCACAGACCGCTGGCCCGAAGCCCAAATAGGGTTCGCCCTATCCGCTCCGGTGTTGCGGATGAAGGAGGGGAGTCGCCGCATTATCTTGAAGTTAAGCCTGACCGGAGGGGAGAATCTGAAAGGGAATACTTCCCTCGCCGAGATTTTCGAAGTCCGCTTGACTGGCGAAAAAGGGTGGATCTCCGGAAATGTAGTCGAAATTGCCTGCAGCGGCAGTGAGCTGGAATTGGACATCGGGATTCCGGCTACGGAACAGGCAGTGGTGGACTGCGATGGGAAACTCCATCAATTTTCCTGCGTTCCCCCGGCGCCGGTCATTCAGGTGCTCCTGAAGCAGAAGAATAGCCCTCAATATGGCAAACTTGCAGGGATAAAGGTGAAAGAGGCGGAGATCGTCGTGGAAGTGGGGCGGCAGGTGTCTCAGGAAAAGGAAGCCCCAGTCCGGCTCCGCACCATTCATGTTGAGACGGACCTGGGGGCGGCGGATCCCAAAAAACCCTTTCTTCCCTTCGGGCCGCAGCCCACATCCGGGTCGAAATTTACCGTGGTTTCGCCAGAAGCGGCAGAAAAAACGGTGACTTCCCTCGATCTGCAAATCAAATGGAAGGGGGTGCCGGATAACCTGGTCGAACACTATAACGCCTATGGTGAGAGCGGCTTGGAGAACAACAGTTACTTTACCGCTCGAATTACGGCATCTGACACTTCCGGCATCTCCAGTGAGGTTGAGAGCGCTGCGTCTCTTTTCGAGGCACACGCAACAGCCCTGAAGAATTTTGCCATCGGCAAGGCTGGACTGGCAACCTTCTCGCTCAAACAAGATTTCCTGCATTCGCAATATTTAAACAAGTATACCGCAGCAGCAATGGCCCTGGCGCAGACAACGCAGGCTGGGACTTCGCCGAATGACGAAGACCAGTTAGAACAGCCGCAGCTTCCGAAAGAGCCTTATACGCCAGCCATCGAGGAAATTACCCTCTCCTATACCGCCACTTCCGGCAAGGTTGAGCTCTCTTCAATTGAAGAGAGCGACTACCATAGTGAAAAAATCCGGTTTTTTCACCTGACCGGTTTCGGTGTCGCCAGGGAGCATGGCTATCTCAGGAACGTGACTGGTTTTTTGGACGAAGCGCAGATAAAGGTGCCGCTTCTGCCGGAATATCCAAACGAAGGGGAGCTGTACATCGGCTTCTCTAACCTTCGCGGGGGAGACAGTGTAAGCGTGCTTTTCCAGGTTGCCGAAGGGAGCAACGACCCGGAGTCCAGTTCCCCCAGCCTGAAGTGGTCCGTTCTGTGTAACAACTATTGGAAACCTCTGGGGCCGACGGAGGTGCTGCTCGACTCTACCAACAATTTTCGCCGGAGCGGGATTATCACTTTTGTGATCCCATCGGCGGCCAGCCTTGGCAACACCATCCTTCCCTCGGACCATCTCTGGATCAAGGGAACAGTGGGCAAGGATTCCGATGGGGCCTGCCAGATGGTAGAGGTGGCGGCGAATGCGGTCGAAGTGACCTTCAGGGACAACGGCAACGATCTCTCCCACCTTGCCGCTCCGCTCCCTTCGGGAACCATTACCAAGCTGAAAACGCCGATAGCCGCGGTAAAAGGGGTCATGCAGCCCTACGCCACGTTCGGCGGCGCCCCTGAAGAGGGGGATGGCGACTTCCATGCCCGTGTCGCCGAGCGGCTACGGCACAAGAACCGCTGCATCACCGCGTGGGACTATGAGCGGGTCGTGCTGGAGGCGTTCCCGAATATCCACTTGGCCAGATGCATTCCCCATGCGGATAAGAATTCATGGCTCACCCCGGGAAATGTCCTCATAGTGGTGGTTCCGGACCTGAGAAACAGGAATACCACCGATCCGCTGGAGCCGAAGGTGGATACCGATACCCTCGACCGCATTGCCTCATGTCTCCGTGCAAGAACCTCATCTCATGTCAATATTCATGTCAAAAGCCCCACTTATCAGAAGCTGGAGCTCGATTTCAAGGTGAAGTTCAAGGAAGGGTTTGAATTCAATTACTACAGCAAGGACCTGAACGCGAAGTTGCTGGAGTTTCTTTCGCCCTGGGCTTTCGATAGGGGGTCTTCAACCATCAATGGTCGGGAGCTCTCCTTCGGGGGCAGAATATACAAATCGGTCATCCTCGATTTCATCGAAGAGGTGGAGTACGTCGATTTCGTCACCGACTTCATGATGTACACCTACACCGAAGACAAAACCATGGACGACATCGACGAAGCGCGTCCCGACCGCCCCGATGCAATACTGGTCTCGGCCCCTTTACATACTATCGGCGAGGTACCGAAATGCTCTCTCCTGTGACCATACCGAAACGAAAACCGGGAGAAAAGTTCGATCATCGCCATCTTTTCGAGATCGGGCTTCAGCATGTGCAGCGCCTTTCCCACCGGATCTGGACCGACTACAACATCCATGACCCTGGTGTTACCATCCTTGAATTACTTGCCTACGCCCTTACCGATCTTTCCTACCGTGCATCCCTTCCGGTCAAGGATCTGCTGGCGGCGCCCGCTGATAACGAGAAGAACATGCAGGGGCAGTTTTTCACCGCCAGGACTATTCTGCCGAACAGACCTCTTACCCTGCTCGATTACCGGAAGCTGCTGATTGATCTGAAAGGGGTGAGGAACGCATGGCTGGAGAAATGTCCCGTTACCTATTATGCGGACATTGCAGCGGGTGAACTCTCCCATTCCAAACCGGCCCATCATGGGAGAGAGGTGGCGGTGCAGGGTCTCTACAATGTACTAGTGGATTTCGAGTCAAACGATCCACAGGAACAGAAGGAAGCCGAGGAGTTGGTCAGAAAGACGCTTCATGGGAACAGAAATCTCTGTGAGGATTTCGTCTCCATAATGAAGGTTGAGACGGAAGAGTTCAATCTCTGCTGCGAAATCCAGGTTGCCCCCGACACTTCCGATGCTGCGCTGATCGAAGTCGCGGCAAAAATCCTCTTCCTGGTCGAACAGTACTTCGACCCGCCGGTCAGAAACTACTCTTTAAGCGAGATGCTGGAAAAGAAAAAGCCTGACGGCAGTCGGTTCATGGTGGACGAGCTATTCGAAGGGCCAAGGCTTGATTGCGGCTTCATCGACGATTACGAGCTTGCCAACGGGGCTCTGCGGGGAGAGATCCGTCTCTCCGACATCATCAGCATTGTAATGGACGTCGATGCTGTCCGGGCGGTTCAGGAGATACTGGTCAACAGGGTCCGGAAGGGGAAGGTCGAGCCGGCGAGAAACAAGTGGATTCTTAAGGTGAGTCAGGGAAGAAAACCGGTTCTCGGTAAAAATCGCTTTGTTTTTCATCGGCGCGGCGTGCGGGTAGCTCCATCCGAGGATGCCGTACGTGCAAGACTCGCTGAACTTCGGAAAGGGGCGATCTTGCTGGTGGAGACGAAGCGGGAAGATGATCTGGAAGTCCCGCTGGGAAATTTCAGAAATCCTTCTACGTACTATTCGTTTCAGAACCACTTTCCCCAGATCTACGGGATCAGCGAATACGGACTCGGCAGCCAGGCCGATGACAGAAGGAAGGCATTGGCGCTGCAGCTGAAGGGTTACCTCCTTTTTTTCGACCAGCTGATGGCGGACTATCTTGCACAGCTGGGCCGGGTCCGCGAGCTTTTTTCGAACAAGCCCCCTGTCCAGACAACTTATTTTCACCAGGTTGTTGACTCGTTTGCACAGCACGAGCGCCTCTACTCCATAAAAAGAACCATTATGGAAACAGCCTCCGGCGAAGAGGACAAGAAAGAGAAAATAAGGAAGATAGTCGCTTTTGTTTGTGGGACAACAGCGGACGAAGGTGCGGTCCGCGATGCGGAGAAGGCCGCTGCACGTTTCGTAAGAGGTGGCATGGGTGAGGAGGACCACCTTCAGCATCTCATAAATATTGCTCTCCAGAGCAGATTCGAGGATGAGGGCGTTAACATCGACAGGAGAAGCCGTTTTCTCGACCATCTCATCGCGCGCTTCGCAGAGCGTTTCACCGAATTCGCACATCTCATGTATTCCGATTTCGGAGCGAGCAGTCTCTCCATTCTCAGGTATAAATGCGAATTCCTTAAAGATTACCCGAGGATAAGCAGCGACAGGGGGCTTGCCTACAACTACACGTTAAGCCATCCAAGATCCCGGTGGGACAGCAAAAATGTTTCCGGATTCGAGAGACGCGTGGCACGGCTTCTTGGCATTCGCAATTTTGCCCGCAGAAATCTTGCCGAAAGCGTTCCATACGATATCTACCCGGAAATCGACGCCACCCCTGGAGACGAGTTCCGTTTTCGAATTCGCAGGAGTGCAACGAAGGGAATACTGCTCAGCAGCAGCAGGAATTTCGTGACCGAGGAGAAGGCGCGGCAGGAGATGATGCGTGCGGTGCATTTCGCTCAGATCCCCGCTGCCTATGTGCGCAGCATCACCACCGACGGGAAGCACTGCTTCAAGATCGTCGACGAGCACAGGAAAGTGGTTGCCGTCAGGAAACAGTCGTTTGGCAGGAAACAGGAAATGGAACAGGCTATTGACGAATTGATTGACATCATGACTGCCAACTATGGCGGAGAAGGAATGTATGTGGTCGAGAATATCCTTCTGCGCCCCCAGGATGGAAGCGATGACCCTTTCCTTCGAATAAACCGGTTATCAGCCGGCGACGATGTTGCATCCCTCGATCCCTACTCGTACCGGCTCCACGTGATCCTGCCGGCGTACGGGCGCCGCTTCGGCGACATGCATTTCAGGCGCTATGCCGAACAGGTAATCAGGCAGGAGACCCCGGCGCACATACTGCCGAAAATCTGCTGGATCAGCCGCGAGGATATGGAGCTTTTGCAGGAAGTGTATCAGGATTGGATAGGCGTTAAATCGGGTGCGGAAGAATCGGACCGAAGAAGCAAATTACTCAGGTTTTTCTGCACCCTGTTTGCCGTCAAAAACGTCTATCCGACTGCAACCCTGACCGGTTGTGCAAAAGGAGCGCGCGAAGGGAAATTCATATTAGATCATACGAGTCTAGGCAAAAAGAGCGAATAAGGACGCCCATGTCAAATTACATCAGCGAATGGCTTGTTCTCGGACCAATTTTCAATGTGAAACACCAGTCGTTCTCTCACCACGCCGGAGACGGGCACCCCACGGCAAAACAGATCATAAACGATATCGTTTCACCGTTTGGCGGTATCCGCCCGCTGGACATCACCAGGTCACTGTGCGTCTCACCCGAAGAGGGTGACGCTGTGCAATACCGCAGCAGTTTCTATGACATGCGCTGCACCTGGCAGCGCGCATCTTTCCATGTCAATGACTGGGAAAATCCCCATGATACGGGGGATGACATCCGCCGGCTCCATGACTTCTCGAACACCTCCCTGCACGACTTTTCCGACAAGCACCACTGTCTGGCATTCTTTCTTGTCTATATCCATTCACCAGACACCCGGCAGACAGAACTTTTCGTCAGAAACGACGATTCTCTCAGGGTGTGGCTGAACGGTGAGGAGATCGATGAGCTGAAATTCGCGGGCGAGATGGAAGTGGATGTGGCGGAGAGGTCGGCGGAGGTATGTCTCTACAAGGGGACGAATGTTTTGCTGGCCGCCGTTGCGGAAACCCATTACGAATGGGGATTTTCGGCCAGATTTGTGAACGATGAAGGTCTGGAGTTTGCGACAATGAAGCCTGCCGAGGAGCCGTTCCATCCCCCGGGTCGCGATGCAGTGCAGTCGCTGCAGCATATATCGGAGATGTACAGCATTTTCGAGAAGGGGCAGGTGCTCACACACGACCAGTTAAACAGCATAGCCGAATACCTGGACGACCAGACACGCCTGACACGGGTGAACCTGATCGGCGTCGGCATCCTCTGCGGGTTCGACATCTCCCTCGAAGAGACCCGCATCGAGATCGGCAAGGGAGTCGGGGTGACCACCGATGGCGACTTGGTCGTCTTCTCCGCCCCGCGCATCTTCGAGTGGTTCACCACATTCGACGAGAGCCGGCCGCGCTATGCTCCCTTCTACGGTGGCGATACGGAAAAGGGAAAGCTGATCGAGCTCTACGAGCTGCTGGATGAGAGGCCGTATTGTGAAGAAGACGCTACTCCGCTGGCCACACTCTCCAATTTTCAGAAAATGGCGGTCATCCTCTACGTGGAGAGCTACATCACGGATAGGGACATCTGTTCGGCCACCGACTGCGACAACTTGGGGCAGGAACGGGTCAACAAGGTCAAGGTGCTGTTGGCTGACTGTGAACAGGTGGCCTCCCTTGCGATCCGACGGGGTCAGAACAGCGAATTTTCGAAGATACTCGCCGACCGTCCGGTTTTAAGCCCGCTGCCATTCCTTACAGGCGAGGCTGGAACAGGACTTTGGTACAAGGTGTTGCAGGATGCTTACTGGGATGCCTGCGAGAGGAACCTGAATAAGTTCTTCAATAGCTTGCCCCTACGTTGCAAGCCTGTCGCCTCGTTCATAGCAGGTCCTTTGGAAGGTCTCCTAAAAAAATGGAAAGAAATACTGATGGGGATCCACGACAGGTTTAATCCGGAGAAGAGTCCGGAACAGTTGAAAGAGTTATTGAAGGCCGTCGGTTTAAATGAAGAGAAGTACCCATTGGGCATTCAGTACTACTACGATCTACTTAAAACTCTTCTGGAGTGCTGCAACAGCCTGGGAGAAGCGGCAGTTGTTGCAGGCGCCGTTTGTGCTCCCGATTACAACCTGTTTCCGAAGCACCTGCTGGTAGGCTTAGCCAGCGGTAGGACTGATCGCCTTCGTACCTCCTTTCAACCGGCGGTTTGTTCCAAAGCCGAGCAGGCTCTTGAGACAGCTCTTCAGCTCCTTGAAAAAATCGACTGGATGATCGGGAGCTTCGAGGTACCAGCGGTGGATTGGGTGGCAGTGACACCGACTGGCAGGCGCGGAGATTGTCTACTGAATGAGGGGCAGACTCCTTATTACTATTCCACAGTTGTTAGCATTCGCCCGGAAACCGCGGTGCTTGCAGAAGCCCCTGTCTTGCAGAGACCAGAGTATAAACGGGAAAGGTTTATGCTCCAAGCGGACCCGGCTGTTCTTGCCCGCTTGGAACGTGTCCACGAATCAATTAAGGACGTCATCGACCGTTCGTCGAAAAAGGAAATGTCGGGGCTATTCGAGGAGGAAGCGAAGCGGCAGGAGCCATTGAAAGTTTCCCTCTGCGACAATTCCTTTTTCAGGATAGAAGGGCACCTAGGTCAGGATGTGGAGGTGGTGACGAGGCGTCTCTTGACCCTTATCCTGTGCTACAACCTCCCCTTTGCCGTGCTGCCGGTTACTCTCAAAAACGAAATGTGGGAGCCGAAAAGCAGGGAGCACGCCGTTGCTATGGCGGGTGAACGACTTGTCAAGATGATCGGCGATGCCAAGGTCGATGACAGTATCGAGATCGAGAAGCTGACGCAGGTTATAGACAAGATGTACACGGAACTGCTTAGGGCAAAACTGAATTTTAACTCCGATCAATGGCGGGACTTTTGGATGATTTTCGACATTATTAATTTTGCGCGTGCAAGCGGTCTCAACAAGATCGCAGCCGAAGAGGCCAGGGAACTGCTAAGTGTCGGCCTCGGGTTATTCCGTCGATTGACTCAAGCGCTGGGGGACAGGATGCAATTTAGCGATCTCTTTTGCCGGAATCCCGGATTCGAGCACTGCGGTGGAGTGTCGCGCGGGGGCACCTTTGTCATCGTCGATTACGAAGGGACTGTCGTGGCGGATTTCATGCTGTCCGATTATATCTCCATGACACGTTACCTAAAGACAGAAGCCGTGACTAACCATGTACTAAAGTCCGGTGCTTCCGAAGCGGCGAAGGTTGCCGGGGGCAAGGTTCCCATAAACAAAGTTGCCATAAAGAAGGGTGATGTAAGCAAGATAGTGAAGGATACGCCAAAGCCCGATGTGCCCTCTTCCCCTGCGACACCTGTGGATAAACAAAATCCGCCACAGGGGTAACGGATGGACGTTTAAATGCCGACATCAGCCCCTCACCGTATTCGCAAGCAGCAATGGACAGTCCGCACAGGGACTGCCGCCGAGGCGTTCGCGCTACGGAAGTACTTGCGTGAGCAGGGGGAAGAGATTCTCTTGCCGGTCCTGCAACAAGCGTTCGACGAAGCGGCGGAAGGGGCTCATCCACTGCGGATACCGAAGATCGAGGTGAACCTGAAAATCAATGCAAAGGGGGAATGGAAGGAACTTCTTCCTAATCTGATCCTGCAGCAGGTTCGGGAGCAACTTCGTTCTCATCTTCTCCACAGGCCGAGAACTGCGGCTAGAGGTTCAGATGCGGGAAAATCGCCCGGCGGGGTGAGCGATTTTGAAGCTCTCCTTCACTACCTTGAGACCGGATATCTGCCATGGGAAGGGTCGGGTGTCCCACAGTCGGAAGCGGCGGCCACACTTCGCGCTAGCTGTCGGGATCGGTGGGGCGACCTGATCAGTTTCATCGGGAGCAACAGGCTTGAAGCATTCCAATTCTTCCGCCTCCTGCAGATTGTTGGGGAGGAGAACATTTATCGCCTTGCAACGGAACTGCCGGGGGGGAAGGCAAAAAGGGGGGGAAGTGTCTCGGCCGACGAAGCTCTGAAACTGCTCCTGGATGACAAGGAATTCCATTTGAGCAGCCACACGCAGTTGAGGATGGGGGCGGCTGTTTTGGCGAAATGGGCGGCAGAGCCTGGCGGAGACATCATTGAGGAGCTATGTGCCGCGGTTGAAGGCACTATCGTACCGCAGCAAGAGGCGGAGACGGTCGAGCGCTGCATCTCACGGCTGCGAGCGGGTGTTTCCCGGAACGCTCTTCCTGAGAATGGTACGCCCGCCAATGCCGTCAATTACCCTTCGTCCGTCGATCCCACGGTAGGAGAAACTGCAGCAGCGGTAACCGAGACTCGACGACACAGTTCTTTCTACATGGAGAGACAGGGGGAGAGAGGCACAAATGACAGCAGCCGGGAGACAGCTGTACCGGGTGCCGGCACAGAACGTCCCGGATCATTTAACGCAGGCAAGCGCCGGGAATCGTTGGAAAAGGAAGCTAGACTAACGAGAGAAAAACCGGGAACAGAGGCCACGCGGAACGTTACGGGAAGCCTTCTTTCTGCCGTCCCCCTTGAAGATGTTGAAGATAATGCAGCAAAAGCACAGTCTGTACCGCATCCTCAGGGTATCGGGACCCCCACTGGAGCGGGTGATGCGTCGGCTGTCCGGCGGGAGAAGGAGGAATCATCCTTGTCTGCCGGCGAGATTCCGGAGGTTTCGCCGGGAGGGGAAGAGGTCTTCTCGACAGGTACTCGAATTCGTGCCGACAACGCGTTCAAGTCAGATCTTTTTCCGTTGTCGGTGGGGCAGGCAGGATTGATCCTGCTTCATCCGTTTCTCCCGCGCTTCTTTGATGCCACCGGAATTGCCACTTCGGAAAAAGTGCTCCTGCCGTCCGAGCGGGCGCGTGCGGCCGCCCTCCTGCATTTTTGCGCGACGGGGAGCGACGAGGTGTACGAATTTGAACTCGCCCTGACGAAGATACTGCTCGGACTGGATCCCGAGGTTCCGCTGCCGGTGTGCGAGGGACTTCTCGCTCAAAAAGAGCGGGATGAATCGGAAGCGCTGCTTCGCGCGGTGGTATCCCACTGGATGGCCTTGAAAAACACCTCCATCGAGGGGTTCCGCTCCGCCTTCTTGCAGCGCCGGGGACTTTTGCGAAAGGAGGAGTACGGTTGGAGACTGAATGTGGAGCGACGGCCTTTCGACATGCTCCTTGAGCATCTGCCGTGGAGCATGGGGATCGTGAAACTGCCATGGATGAAAATACCGGTATACGTGGAATGGTAGCCGCCTCCTCCGAAAACGCACAGGATCTCGCCGCCGAACTTTCCTGGTTTGCCGATGTCCTCGATGCCCGCATCCGGCTCTATTTCAACAAGGACGCCGCCTTGGGCTCGATTTTAGAGATTGCTCCCCCTGATATCTCCACCAGCAATTCTTGCTATGGGGAATTCGTGCGGCATTACGATCTTTCATTTAACGAACGGCTGGTGCTTGTGCTCGCACTCATACCACATCTCCGTCCCCAACTCCTCGACGTCCTGTGGAGCAAAAACGAGACTACCGAGCGTGGATTTACCGAATTCGGGGGATTGCACGGAAGCACGCATGGAGGATTCATCCCTTCCGGGGAGACAGCGGCCTTCATACTTGCGGGGGACGATCTCGGGATGCGATTTGAAGTGGTGAGGCTCTTCGACGGCGACCATTTTTTTGCACGTCACAACATCCTGCACCTGTCACCCACTTCCACAGTGGAGCCGGTGCTGAGCGGCCCACTCATCATCTCTCGCGAGCATCTTCAGTGGTTTACAACCGGTGAAGAGCGGAAACCCGCCTATAATTCGGATTTTCCGGCACGTCTGATCGAGACGCAGCTCGAATGGGACGATCTCATTCTACCGCCTGCTACGATGGAGCAGATTGAAGAGATCAGGAATTGGATTCTTCACGGACAGCGGTTGCTGGAGGAGTGGGAGATGAATAAGAAGCTCCAGCCGGGTTTTATCACGCTTTTTCACGGCCCTCCAGGCACCGGAAAGACTCTATCTGCATCATTGCTGGGGAAAAGGTGTGGCCGCGATGTTTACCGAATCGACCTGAGCATGATCGTATCGAAGTACATCGGCGAGACCGAAAAGAATATGGCGAAAGTTTTCGATATGGCCGAGCACAAGAGGTGGATTCTCTTTTTCGACGAGGCTGATGCTCTTTTCGGAAAGAGGACGCGCGTCGACGATTCCCATGACAGGTATGCGAACCAGGAGGTAAGTTTTCTTCTGCAGCGGATAGAGGAGTTTGCCGGCGTGGTCATCCTGGCCTCCAACCTCAGGACCAATATGGATGACGCTTTTGTGAGACGCTTCCAGTCGATAATCCATTTCTCCATTCCGAAACCGTCCGAACGCCTGCGGATCTGGAGGAATGCCTTTTCACCCAAGGCGGAGTTGGAGGAGAGGATGGACCTGGAGAGGATAGCGGAGAAGTACGAGCTGACGGGGGGGACGATAATGAATGTCGTTCGTTTCGCATCCCTGAAGGCGGTAAGTAAAGACAGCACAACAATACTTCTTGACGATGTGGAAGAGGGAATCCGCAGGGAACTATACAAGGAGGGCAGGGCTATCTGATGCAGACGGCTAAGCACGCGAAGACGATAACGAAGCCGGCAGTGAATCAATCTGCCGCTTCGATTAAAGGGGTGCAGCGGAAGACCTCCCATGCCACGGCGCCCTTTTCGGTGCAGACCTCTGCGCTCAAGATCTCCTCCCCCCACGACAGGACCGAGCAGGAAGCCGACATGACCGCAAAAAAGGTCGCCCGGATGCCGCTTCCGCTCTCTCCGGTAAGGACCATTCCCAGCGACAGCATTTCAAGGATGACCTCTCCCTATCTCCGGAGATTTGCCGATTCAGGAATTCTCAGGAAGAAGAAAAGGGAAGAAGGGAAAGAAAAGATCCAGCGCAAGGGAGAGGGAGAAGGAAGCGTAGCGACGAGCGTTGCTGCAGGGATCTCCGGCAGTATGCCGGGAGGAAAGCCTCTTCCCCACGGCGTGCGCAGCTTCATGGAGCCGAGGTTCCGTACAGATTTTTCGAATGTGCGGATTCACACCGGTGAAAGCTCAGCGAAGCTAAATAGGCAGTTGAATGCGCAGGCCTTCACCGTCGGAAATCACGTATTCTTCGGCAAAGACCGTTTCAGGCCTGAGAGCGGCGATGGAAAAGAGCTGATCGCCCACGAGCTCACTCACACGGTACAGCAGGGAGGAACTCTCCAGCGGAGCGGAGATCCAGGCATTACGCAGACCTCTCCGCCGATGGTGCAGCGCCTGTTCGGATTTGCAAGCCCGCTGAACTACATCGCCGAAAAGGCGGCGATCATACCGGGCTTCAGAATGTTCACCATCATCCTCGGCGTCAACCCGATCAACATGAGCAGAGTCGACCGAAGCCCGGCCAACATCCTCCGCGCTGTCATCGAGTTCATGCCGGGAGGCTTCCTCATCACCCAGGCGCTCGACAACCACGGCATCTTCGACAAGGTCGGGAGGTGGGTCGAGCAGCAGATCTCCGCTCTGGGAATGAGTGGCTCGGCAATAAAGCAGGCTGTCACGACATTCATCGACTCCCTCGGCATGAGAGATCTGGCGGACCTGGGAGGTGCATGGGACAGGGCGAAACGGATATTCACCGAGCCGATCGACAGGATCGTCGGCGTTGTCAAGGGGCTCATCACAGGAATTCTGAGGCTCATCAGGGAGGCGATCCTGCGCCCGTTGGCGAAGCTGGCCGAGGGGACGCGGGGATACGACCTGCTGAAAGCGATACTGGGGCAGGACCCGGTGACCGGAGAACCGGCGCCGCGAAACGCTGAGACGCTCATCGGCGGCTTCATGAAGCTGATCGGCCAGGAAGAGGTGTGGCAGAATTTGAAGAAGGCCAATGCCGTGGCGCGCGCCTGGGCCTGGTTTCAGGGGGCGGTTGCCTCGCTGGTCGGCTTCGTCAGGCAGGTCCCTTCGCTCTTCGTGAAGACCCTCCAGTCACTTGAGTTGGCTGACATTGTCCTTGTTCCCCGTGCATTCGTGAAGGTTGCAGGGGTTTTCGGCGACTTCGTCGGCAAGTTCGTGACCTGGGCCGGGAATGCCGTCTGGAACCTGTTGGAGATCATCTTCGAAGTGGTCGCTCCGGCTGCCATTCCCTACCTGAAAAAAGGGATCGAGGTGTTCCGGACGATTCTGAAGGACCCGATCCGGTTCGTCGGGAACCTTGTCAAGGCGGGGATCCAGGGATTCAGGCAGTTCTCGACCAACATAGGTACGCACCTCAAGACGAGCCTTCTCCAGTGGCTTACCGGGGCACTCGCTGGTGCCGCCATCTACATTCCGCAGTCGTTCGACATGAAGGAGATTATCAAGTTCATTCTCTCCGTTCTCGGACTGACCTGGCAGAACATCCGGCAGAAGCTGGTGCGTGCGGTCGGGGAGACGGTGGTGAAGACCATGGAAACCGGTTTCGACATCGTTGTCACGCTGGTTAAGGAAGGCCCCGCGGCCGCCTGGGAGAAGATAAAGGAGCAGCTTTCCAACCTGAAGGAGATTGTTCTGGAGGAGATCCGCAATTTCGTTATCGTGAAGGTGGTGGAGAGTGCCATCACCAAGCTCGTCACGAGCCTGAACCCGGCAGGGGCGATCATCCAGGCAATCATCGCCATCTACAACACGATCATGTTCTTCATCGAACGGATCAAGCAGATCACCCAGGTGGCGAAATCCTTCCTCGATTCCATTGCCGCCATCGCATCGGGAGCGATTGCCGCTGCGGCAAACCGGGTCGAGCAGACCATGGCAGGGCTGCTTACTATGGTGATCAGCTTTCTCGCCCGCTTGGTCGGTCTCGGCAAGGTGACCGACATAACCACCGGCATCATGAACAAGGTCCGTGCCCCCATTGACAAAGCGCTGGAGAAGGTAGTGGAGTGGATCGTTGCCGGGGCGAAGAAGTTGTGGAAAACAGCCAAGGATACAGGAGGCGCTATAGTAGGTTGGTGGAAAAGGAAAAGCTCTTTCAGGACGCCGAAAGGGGCGAAGCACGAATTCTTCTTCAAGAGAACGGAGGCGAAACCGCGCCCATGGGTCGCAAGTGAAGACCCGGCGGAGGTGCAGGCGAGGATCAACCGGTGGAAAGCGGATGCCGGGAGTGCCGATGCGACCACTGCAATGAAGGGGGCGAAACCGAAACTCGACGAAGCAGGGAAACTCGACGCCATTCTGCAAAAGGCGGCTCAGGAAAACAAAGAGAAACCGAAGGACACACCTGCGAAGCTGGAGACATTGCTCGCGGAACTGCTGGATATATTTGAAACCACAATTGCGGGGTCTGCCGAGCCTGTCAAAGTGGGGGATGTCGAAGTAAAGCCGGTGATTACTTACCGTACTGGAAGTGTGAGGATCGGCAACAAGTCTTCCGTTGCCGGTTACCACATGACATATGAGTATCTTGCTCCTAACCACGGACAGGGGACAAGCCCGAAGGATTCGGAGCAGGCGGAAGTTTTCTCCATCCTTCCGACTGTCGGTAAGGTCGGCAAGGGACGCTCGGGAGGGGAGACGTATATCAAGGGACACCTGCTCAACGACAATGTTGGCGGTCCTGGGGTCGCGAAGAACCTCTTCCCCATAACCACCCAGGCGAATTCGGATCACAAGACGATGGTTGAAACGCACGTGAAGAACCTGGTGAACAAAGCTGGCTGCCTCGCTTTCTATGAGGTGAAGGTGATAGAAAAACCGGCCGAGCCGCTTATCGGCCACGTCAATGATGCCGGTGAGCAGATGTACAAGATCGACGCGCGACTGGAGGCCTTCGTCGATACCTATACGCTCAATGAGAAAAAACGCCTTGAGAGGCGGCGAAAGGACCCCAAAAAATTCACTATCGATTCTATCTACAGGGTGGGGCCGACTCCCAGGGAGGAGTCGAAGAAAAAGGCTGAGGAGCGCAGGGCCGCGAAATCCGAATTTGAGAAAGATGTTGACGATGCAGCGAAGATGAAGAAGTTCGATCCTTCGAAGGTGATATGGAGCGAGTCATATTATGAGAGAAGAAAAAAATAGAAGACTGAAGTAGCTCCAAATCCATCCCGCCAGAAGATAACATGTCCGGAGGTCCACATGGATCTGCAGGAGCAGTTCAGTACCAAGCTGGCGCCACATGCTTTTTGAGTGAAGAACATAGCTTGCAAAACGGATGCTTTTCCTTACGGCAGCAGGCTTTTGTCTGCAGAATTTGACCTTCAATAGTTACGGTATCCTTTCCTGCAAACAGGCTGTTTCCCTTTCCTACCTGTTAAATTACCTATTTACCTTGGTTCCCCCCATACTTCCCAATTCGCTAAAACTAAAGAAATTCGACAGCTAAGCGCCTCTGGTTCCAGTCAGCAATGCTAAATGAAAAAAACTCAATTTTGGCATTAATCCTGCTTAACAAGAACCTGTTTAATTTCGCTATACATATAATCAAAGTAATTATTACGACTTAATAAACTCATTAGAAATAGGGTCTGCTTTTAATGAGTCGTGAACTAACTGCATTTGCGAAAGATTCAGCTTTTTTACGGGGTTTGCTTAGCCCTGCGTCAGATGCGATTTGCGGGTAAAGGGAGATGAACCATATGAGACACGATAAAGTGGGAAGTGTTGCTGCAACAGGCAGCAAGACCCAGGCAAGCGTCATGACAATGATCGTGGCCTTACTGATCATTGGTTTTTTTATAGCAGATCATCTTTTCCCGACGGCTGCAAGTGCCGATGCTCTCAAACTGATCCATAACAGTACCAACACTGCTTCGGGCAAATACGGAACTTGGGGTAGCGAGTATACCTGTGCTACCTGTCACAATAGAAAAGCGGGAAAGAACATCAAGTACATCAACTATTCTATTGCCACTCCCACAGGTAAAAGAAGAGTCATCTTCGACCGCTATACCACAACGTCCAATGGGATAACCGGTGTTTTCGGAAATGACGAACGGACTGATTATAAGGATGGCTCCCGCAATGTCTGCGAGGTATGCCATCACAGGACCCTCTACCACAATTACAGTGCCAGCAAGTTATCCAATATTGTACATGCGGAACATGGACCAAAAGGGAGCAGTAACAGGAGAGATTGTAACGGATGCCATCAGCACAGCACAGGCTACAAGGCCCCTCAGGTAGGTGAGTGTACGTCCTGTCACGGGATACCCCCAACCAGCCCGGCAACCATGGTGTATGGCAGTAACACCCTTGGTTTCAATCCCCCCGCCGATGCCGGCGCTCATCACCGCCACCGCAACATTGAGCAAATGGAGTGCTATACCTGCCATAACAATTACGGTCATGGCATTCTCAATGGCAATGACATGATCGAGATGGGTTTCCGAATCGACAGGAAGACCTGGAAAGGATTTTCCGGTATCTCAACGGTAATGGCCGGAACATATACCGGCACCATCGGTCCTCCGTTCACAAACAATTTTGCAGTTGCTCCGGGAAATCCCGGTACCGCACTTTTGCGCGAAGCAGGTGTGAACAGCTGCAGTATCTACTGCCATGGTGACGGTTGGGCGGTAGATGCCGGGAAAGCTGATCCTTACAAGGGACCGATTTCATGGACCCATGGCCCCCTTGGTGGCATTCAGCGCTCCTGTGATGCCGCGGCATGCCATGGTACCACTCCAGCCAACCCGCCGAACCCGGTTCCACCCGGTGCACACAAAAGACATGTTGGAGATCTGGAGATGGCCTGCACCAGGTGCCACGACGATTACGTGAGCCCCCATATGATAAATGGGCGAGTGGCATGGAATCTGTCGGAACAGGGGCCATCCGCCACCTATAAGGGCTACAAGCGGTTTTCCACGGCGACGCTCCCCGGCGTAGCCCCTTACGGCGATTGTAACAACATCTATTGCCACAGTAATGTTCAGCCCAACGGTGGAGTTGGCGAACCGGACAGCTACAAGACAGTCACCTGGGGGATTACGACTGTTCTTGCATGCGACGGTTGCCATGGCGGCAAGCAGGGTGACGGAACAATAATCAGCAGCGGTGCCCACACCCGCCACATTGGCAATTATGCTTACGACTGCGCCACCTGCCACAACGGTTATGGCGGCGACGGTATCCTGATGACCCATCTCGACGACAACATCCAGGTGGTGTTCAACGCATATAGCGGTGCCTATAATCAGATGCCGGCCAACGCGCCCGGCAACGGCTACGGCAGCTGCTCGGCGAACTACTGCCATTCGGATGCAAAGGGGAATAAAAAAAGCGTCGGCTGGGGTGAAGCTGGTCCTCTGGCATGTGACGCCTGCCACAAGGCTGCCCAGACTGGTAACGCTGTCAACACCGGCAAACATACGGCCCATGTGGATAATGTGGGCTTCCTGGGCACCAATTATGGCTGCGTTGTTTGCCATGCCAATACCGTCCTTAACAATTTCACCATCGGTAATGTGGGCAGGCACGTCAACAAATATGCTGAGTATTCGGGTGCCAGGGCGGGTCGTTACAACAGCTCAACGGGGACATGCTCTGTTTCTTACTGCCACAGTGATGGAAAAGGCGGTTCCCCCGCCGTTACGGTTTCCTGGAAAGACGGCTCGGTAATCAATGACTGCAAGGGGTGCCACGGGGTATCTGCAGGAGGAACATTTATCAGTGCTGCAGGTGAGCCAAACTATGCAAACACCGGTGCGGATACGACATTTGCCAACAGCCATGACCGTCACATGGGTGGCATCGGCCTGAATACCTGCGTTTATTGCCACAATGATACAGTATCCACTATCGGCCTGAAGGTGGGGACCCTCCACCTGAACGGTATGAAAAATATCGCCCCTGGCGGCGGCAAGACCTTCACCTACCTTGGTAACAGGACCTGTTCCAATATTTCATGCCATGGAGGGCCGGCAGAAGCAAAGTGGGGCCAGAAATTCGCCGCAGACTGCACCGGCTGCCATGGCAACAACGCCATAAGTTTCACTCCGATCAGTTCAGGCAAACACAAGCTTCACATTAATAACCCGACCTTCCTGGGCAAAAATTTTGCCTGTGCCACCTGCCATGCCTTGACCGTCGATCCTGACGACCGAAGCATCGCCGATAGTGCGGTTCACGGCAACGGCTTCAAGAATTACACTGGTACCCTGGCCGGTAGCAGGAGCAGTTACACGACGGCAACCGGTGTCTGCTCGGCCAGTTACTGCCATACGGATGGCAAAGGGGGTACGAACAAGACTTTCACCAGCCTTAACGGCTGGAAATCCGGTGCAACAACGCTGGGGTGCCTGGGTTGCCACGGCAACAGCAGTCCGGCGGACTTCACTTCCGGCTATGGGGAACCCAACTACGCCAGTACCGGTGCCGGAACCCTGCGCGCCAACGATCACAAGAATCACGTGGATAATGGAAGATTAAGCTGCGCTTCCTGTCATGGCGGTACAGTCGATGCGGGCGGTGCGATTTTCTCCAGCAACTCCACACACATTCTCAATCGCCAGATTGATGTCCAGGCAGGCAACGGCAAGAGCTTCGGCTACGAGGAGGGAACCAAGACCTGCAGTAACATCAGCTGTCACGGCGGAAAAGGGTCTTTCAGCAAAATCTGGGGCGCGCCTGTCACTGAAGATTGCACCGGCTGCCACGGCAACAACCATTTGAGCTTTGCTCCAATCAGTTCCGGCAGTCATAAATCCCATATCAATAATGCCGCTACCCTCGGTACCTATTACAACTGCACCGAGTGCCACGCCAAAACGATCAATGCCGATGAACGCTCCTTTGCCGAGGCGACAAAACATGGCAATGGCTTCCTCGACTACTCCGGTGTCCGGGCCGGAGGCAGTGCCTCTTACAATTCCGTGCAAGGCAACTGTTCCAATACCTACTGCCATACCGACGGAAAAGGGAAGGCGAACGTTGCCTTTAGCTCCGCCAACGGCTGGAACTCAAAAACCATCTACAGTAACTGCATCGGTTGCCACGGAAACGATTCGGCTCCCGATTTCGCCAGCACCGCCGGCGAACCGAACTATGCAAGCCAGACTGCCGGCACTTTGCGTGCAAACAGCCACAAGGTGCACGTGGGAGCCGGGGCGGCAGGGACCTGCTACTACTGCCATGCGGATGTGGTCGGTGTCACCGGTTCCACCGTCAACACCAGGCATACCAACAGCTACATCAGCTATTCGACCTCCGGTATCTCCGGCAAGACATTTAATCGCGGCGTTGGCAGGACCTGCTCCAACATCGCCTGCCACGGTACGGGAACCAACACTGCCACCTGGGGAGGAAGTCTTGGCTGTACCGGTTGCCATGGTGGCAATGCCGGCGCTGCACCCAGTGACATCAAGACCGGCCGGCATACTTCCCATATGAATAATCCGGATATCGGCGGCAATTTTACCTGTGCCGAGTGCCATGCACCAATCGTAGCCGGTGATACAACCTTAAGTGATCGAACCAGGCATGCCGATGGCTTCGTCAACTATTCGGGTAGCATGGCAGGCAAGAACACTGCGGCGTGTAACACGGCCTATTGCCATAGCAATGGCAAGGCTATGCCTGGAAGTGCTGTCGTTTGGTCCACCGGCGCAACCTTCGTTAATTGCGTGGGCTGCCATGGTACGGCAACCGGTGCGGGAACCTTCGTCAGCCAGGCCGGTGAGCCGAACTACGCCAACACCGGTACTGCAGGTTCTGCCACCTCCAACAGCCATCAGACCCATACAAATAATCTGACCCTTAAAGGAGCAGCCAGCTGCGAAATATGCCATGTGAGTACGGTCACTACTACCGGCACTCAGATCAAGGCCAATTCCCTGCATCTTGACCGATCCATTGATGTCTATTTTGATCCGGCACAGGCAGGTTCGGCCACCTATGACAAGATCAGCCGTACCTGCAGCAATACCGTTTGTCATGGCTCCCCTGCGCCCAAATGGGGCGATACTGCCAGCGTCAGCTGCAAGACCTGTCATGCCAACCTCATGTCATCGGGGGCCCATGCAGTGCATGTTGGTATCGACCTCTGGAACACCAACTTCGCCACCATGTATAACTATACCTCCAGCAACTCGGCCGGCGCCATATACCGCTATGGCTGTGCCAACTGTCATCCGGCAGTTGCGACCGGCAACCACCGCAACGGCACCTATGGTGATATGGACCTGTCCAGCAACGCATTGGGAATCGGCGCCCTGAGGAGGTTGAACAAGCAAATTCTCACTGCCGGCGCGGGATATACCAAGGATGGCACAACAACCTTTACCTGTGACCTGGTCTATTGCCACAGTGACGGCAGGAATACCGTCAATCCGGCTTACAGGAAATCGCCAAACTGGTACGGCGGAGCTTTTACCGGTAACAAGTGTGCCATGTGCCACGACAATCCACCGCTTTATGAAGGCCAGTCCCATTATGTGGCCCAGTCGAGCATGGGTAAGGAAAGCGGCCACATGATTGGCATTCACTATCGCAACAACTCCAAAGGGAACAATAGAAATGGCTTCCTCGGCTATTCTTCCAGCGGCAGCACGGCACATGGAAACAGTGCAGTGTCAACTACCATCAGCTGTAATACATGTCACAGCGGCATCGTCGGCAGTACAAAGGTTGATACCTATGCCATGGCAGGCACAGCAAGCATCTTCAATTGCGGTTCCTGCCACAAGGCAGACAGCAGAACACCACTGCAAGCTGGTGAGATCATCGATGCAGCCCTCCACGTGAACGGCGCCAAGAATGTCGCCTTTGCACCGATCGACTTCAAGACCAAAGCCCAATTGTCAGTTGCTGCCAATGCCCTCGGCTGGACGCGCAACGGCGACTACAAGGCTGATAACTCGTATGATTACGCAGACCTGCGTGTCTCTGTCTGGGATGCCCAAACAAAGACATGCCTTACTGCCTGCCATGTCAACCAGCCCAACATTACCTGGGGAGCGCAGCTGCAATGTGTCAGCTGCCATGTCAACCAGTGAGGAGGGAGGGTGCATGAAAGCAATGACTATCGGGACAAAAGGTGAAATGACGATGAAGATGATTCGACAGAATCTGAATAATGATCACCGGAGCTTGAATATGGCGTGGTGCCTTGCAGTTGCCATCGTCGGTCTTCTTTTTGCTTCCGTTATCAGTGTCCAGGCAGCTGACCTTCTTCACAACAGTGCCGATACAGCATCGACAAAATGGCAGGCAGCGGGAGGGTGGGGTGTTGCCGGGGGGAAATACGGGAAATTTGATTGTGCCACCTGCCACGAGCCTGATGCCGACAACCTGAAAAACATCCGCAAGACAATTACTACACCCAACGGCCAAAATTGGCCAAACGGCGCGCCATCAGTAAATGTGACCTTTCTCAATTCCACCAGCATGGGTTATGACAAAGACGGGCACGCCACTTCCAGCCGTATTTGCGAGATCTGCCATAGTGCGAACCAGTTTCATAACTTCAACACGGCCAACAATAGTGGCGGCCTGGCCCATCCTACACCCCAGGCAGTCTGCACTTCCTGTCACAAACATAATACCGGCTTTAAGGCAGCCTGCGGCGGCTGCCACGGGAACCCGCCCACGGCAGCGGTTCTTGGCGGCGATTACGGCTTGATCGGTAAACCTCGACCGTCCAATGCCATGCCCTCCGGGCAGGTCGGCGCCCATGCAACACACACCCAGACCCGCAACATGGTTTGCGATACCTGTCACTACATCAACAACGGCACCATCAAGATGCCCAACCTGAGCAACACCATCGATATTGGCTTCTATGGTTTCGGCGGCAAGGTAACCAGCGGTACCTATATTCCATATTCTTCCAGCAATCGCGGCTATCGCATTGCCTCCGGCACCGCCAATACGACTATCGCCTCTGTGGTCACCAATTATCCGGCTGCCAACAAATGCGCCAATGTTTACTGCCATGGCGGTGGTGTCAAGGTGGGCTCTACCCAGGTCAAGGCACCTCTCACGGGTGGGACCAATACGATCCCCAAATGGGATTCAAGTTCTCAGAATGCCTGTGGCAGCTGCCACGGAATCAATGCCGCCAGTCCACCGACAATGGGGAGCCATATGAAGCATGTGGTGCCGGTCTGGTCGGCAGAAAGCGGCAACTGTGACCTTTGTCATCCGGCCATAGATATGTCCCATGTGCAAGGGAGTTTGCGCTGGGAAATGAAGGTAAGCGACCCCCGTGTTGGAGCCAATGCAGCGTACAAAGGTCTCTGGAAGGGTGCTACCGGCGAGATGGCCCCCAGTGACAACTACGGCCAGTGTACCAACGTTGCCTGCCATACGGACGGCAAAGGACAACCGCCAAGGCTGGATGCAACCTGGGGCAGCAGCACATTCAACGCAGATTGTGCCGGCTGTCATGGCGGCAATGCCGACAGTGTAGCACCCATTGCCTCAGACATGCATGGGCAGCACATCAACCAGCTTTCAGTCAACGGTGTGAATTTCGGTTGTGCCGAATGTCATGCCCAGACTGTCACTGCTGACAGGACCATCGGCATGCCCGGCAATCACCTGAACCAGCTGGTCAACTACTCGGGGGCCAGGGCCGGCAAGAACAAGGCTGCCTGCAATGTTGCCTACTGCCACAGCGATGGCAAGGGGGGCGCAGGCATGGTGGTGAATTGGGCGGGTGGGACACCGATTGGCAACTGTGTCGGCTGTCATGGCTCGGCAATCCCTGCCGACTTTGCTTCAGTCTATGGGGAGCCTAACTATGCCTCTACCGGTGAAGGCCAAACGAGGGCAAACAGTCATAAAAAGCACATGGCTGGGGGAAGCGGGAGCTGTGTATATTGCCATACGGGTACGGTTACCGGAACAGGGGCACTGACCGGCGCCGCTCATCTGGACAAAACCATCCAAGTGGCCCCGGGTGGTGGAGAGAGTTTCGCCTATCCGGGCGGCAAGACCTGCTCGACCATTTCCTGCCATGGCTCAGGATCCCCCAATGCGGTCTGGGGCGCCACCTTTGCCACAGAGTGTACCGGTTGTCATGGCGGCAACGCGGCCATAGCTCCCAGCGATATCAAGACTGGCAAGCATGCCCAGCATATCAATAATGCAGGAGTAAACGGAACCAATTTCGGCTGTGCCGAGTGTCATGCCCAGACGGTAAGCGGCGACCGTACAATCAGCAATTCGACATTGCATCCTGACAAGTTGGTGAACTACTCCGGTGCCAGAGCAGGCAAGAATGCTGCTTCATGTAATACGGCCTACTGCCACACCAACGGCAAAGGGGGCTCAGGCATTGCAGTCAACTGGGCAACGGGGCCGGCCATAGATAACTGCACAGGTTGCCACGGTGCAGCTATTCCGGCTGACTTCGCCAGTATCTACGGTGAGCCTAACTATACGAGTACCGGCAGTGGGCTCGATCTTGCCAACAGCCACAAGAAGCATGTCGGTACCTCCGGTTCTTCTACATGTGTTTATTGCCATGGGAGGACGGTGGCTGCGGATGGCAAACTTTCCGGAGCCGATCACATTGACAGGTTCATTCAGGTCGCGCCGGGTGGAGGGAAAACCTTTCTATATCCAGGATCGAAAACTTGTTCGAATATCAGTTGTCATGGGACAGGCTCACCCGACGCCGTCTGGGGTGCGGCCATGCCGTTTGATTGTACCGGCTGCCATGGTGGCAATACGGCTGCTGCCCCCGGTGATATCAAAACCGGTAGCCATACCCAGCATATCAATCAGGCTGCACTCAATGGTGTTGATTATGGTTGTGCCGAATGTCATGCCCAGACCGTTGCCGGTGACCGCTCGGTTATCGACCAGGGCATCCATGGGAATCTGCTGGTCAACTACTCCGGGGCCAGGGCCGGGAAGGATGCAGCTGCCTGTAATACTTCGTACTGCCACAGTGACGGCAAGAGAAGCCCCGGCATGGTGGTTAGCTGGACAGGGGGAACTCCAATCACCAACTGCGTTGGTTGCCACGGTGTAGCCAGTCCTGCAGCCTTTACCAGCGTTGCCGGTGAACCTAATTACGCCAATGAAGGGCTCGGCCTCTTCAAGGCAAACAGCCACGCCACCCATACGCAAAAGCTTAAAATTTCCGGCGTCAGCGTCACCGGCGCCGCCAGTTGCGAGATCTGCCACATTGATACGGTCACCACGGCAGGGACGGCAATACTTTCGAACGCCAATCACCTCAATGGCAGTGTAAATGTAAAATTAGATACGGCCAAGGCAGGTCTAACCGCCGATTACAACTATTCCACCAGGACCTGCAGCACCATCAGCTGCCATGGCGGCGGCAGTCCCCGCTGGGGGGATGCTGCCAGTGCCGGGTGTAATGCCTGCCACGCAAACCTCAGCGGGGCGCATGCTGCTCACATTGGCAATCTGATCAGCGCGGGGATGATATCCTTCTATAACTTCACTGCAAACCGATCGACGGGCACTTTCTACCGCTACGGCTGCGGCAACTGCCATCCTGCCGCAGACGACACCACCCATCGCAACAATGTGGTTGAGATCATCCTGAGGAAAGACAAGCCAGGGGCAAGCCATCTGGTTTCCCTCAACAACCTGATCACCACTGATACTGGAGGGTTTACCAAAACAGCAGCAGATAACTTTACCTGTGAAACAGTCTACTGCCACTCAAACGGTCGTACTACCGGCACAGCAGAAGTGCTGGTTGCGGGTGATTATCGTCAGACTCCCAACTGGTACGGTACCTTCACCGGCAACAGGTGTGCCATGTGCCATGACAATCCTCCACGATATGCGGGCCAGTCCCATTATGTAGCAGAATCAAGCTTGGGTGACAATGGGGTCCGACCATTCGCTGAAACCGCGCACATGACCGGCATCCACTACATGAACACCTATGTGGGCAACAACAGAAACGGCTATCTCGGCTATTCCTCCAGTGGCAACATGGCCCATGGTAACCCGGGCCTGGCGACGACCATATCCTGTTACACCTGTCACAGCGGCATTGTCAGCAGCACAAAAGTCGACACCTATGCCATGTACGACACCAGCAGTGATTTCCGCTGTGCCACATGCCACAAGCCCGGCAGCAGAACTCCGCTTCAGGCAGGTGAGATAACCGATACTGCACTGCACATAAATGGTGCCAAAGAAGTAAGATTCGCTCCCATAACCATTAAGACCAAGGCCCAATTGGCCAACGTTGCCAATGCTTTAGGTTGGTCACGCAGCGGAGGCTACAAGACCGATACCTCATACGATAGTGCCGACCTGAGTGTTGCCACCTGGAATGCCCAGAGCAAAACATGCCTCACCGCGTGCCACGTCAATCAACCGGGCATTACCTGGGGGGCGCAGCTTAAGTGTGTGAGTTGTCACGCGAACCAGTAAGGGGAAGGCACATGATCAATAACGGCATAAAGGGATTTTTCATAAAAGGTGAAGATGCGATGATAATACAGACTGTAATGGCTACTCCGGGGAGAATTTCAAAAGGGTTGGCACTGCTGGCGATTGCCTGGGCGATATGTTTGATCCCTTTACCATCGGGTGCCGTTGATCTTATGCATAACAGCGAGGGAACCGGCTCGACAAAATGGGCCGCCCAAGGAGGATGGGGGGTAACAAGCGGTAAGTACGGGAAATTCGAATGTTCCACCTGCCATGAGCCGAATAAAAAGCCCAATATTAAGAACGTCCGCCGCGTCTTGACTACTCAGAACGGCGAAAACTGGCCCAATGGCTCCCCTTCGGTGGGCGTATCCTTCAGCAACGTAACCAGCATGGGTGAGGATGCCGGTGGCCATGCAACTTCCAGCCGCATCTGCGAAGCCTGTCACAGCCAAAATAAATTTCATAATGCAGATACCGCAAACAATATCGCCAATGGTGGCAACCTCAGTCATCCTACCCCAAAAGCCATTTGTACAACATGCCATAAGCATAATACCGGTTTCAAGGCCGCCTGCGGCGGTTGTCACGGCAATCCCCCTTCGGAGGCGGTGCTGGGTGGGGATACGGGGCTCATTGGTACACCGCGAGCTTCCAATGCCCTTGTTTCCGGACAGGCCGGCGCCCATGTTACCCATACCGAGGCCAGGGGCATGGTCTGTGATACCTGCCACTATATAAGCAACGGCACCATTAGGATGCCCAACCTGAGCAACAGCCTCGATATCGGTTTTTATGGTTTTGGCGGCAAGGTAACCAGCGGCACCTATGTTCCCTATTCTTCCGTTGACCGTGGCTACTCTGTTTCTTCAGGCACTCCAAACACAACGATAGCAGCGGTGGTTACCGATCATGCCGTTGCCAACATCTGCTCCAATGTATACTGCCACGGGGGTGGTGTGAAAGTTGGTGCAGTGCAGGTGAAAGCTCCGTTAACGGGCGGGGCAAACCAATCGCCGCGCTGGGACGCAGCAAGTCAGAATCAATGCGGCAGCTGCCACGGAACTACACCGACCACACCGCCCACCATGGGAAGCCATGTCAGGCACTCTGGTTCTACCGGTTACAGCTTCTCCTGTGATCTCTGTCATCCGGCTATTGATGTTTCCCATGTCCAGGGGAATGTGCGCTGGGCAATGAAAACGACGGACCCTCTGGTAGGATCATCAGCCGGGTACCAGGCGGCCGGTTCCTTGACTCCGGCAGCTGCAGGTTCCACTGGTGATATGGCGCCAAGCGCGGCCTATGGAGAATGTTCCAATCTTTACTGTCACAGCGACGGAAAAGGAAAACCACCTCGACAGAACCCGACTTGGGGTGACAGCAGTTACTCAACCGGCTGTGTAAATTGCCATGGTAACAATGCGGATGCGGTTTCAACCATTACCAGCAATGGTCACAAAGCCCACGTCGACAACACCAGTGTCCGTTTTGGCGGGTTCAATTTCCGTTGTCAGGAATGTCATAATTCGACGGTGAATTCCTCCGACACCGGGCTGATTTCTACTTCCCTTCATGTCAATGGCGCAGCCGATGTGAACTGGGGCCCCGATGCCGCGTATGTGCCAACCGGGGGGACCAGTGTCCTTTCCTACGACCCTGCCAAGACATGTACGGTGTACTGCCATTCCAACGGCAAGGGAAGGTATAAAGCCCCTCCCCAGACATGGAAGACCATCGGTGACAACCAGCAGGGGGTAATCGAGTGCAATTACTGCCATAACGGTTTGGCAGGAATCCAGAATCAGATGAGCTCCGGGCGGCACCTGAACCATATCAATGGCGGCCCCCTGCCGCATCGACCCGTCTCATGTAATTGGTGCCACTCGAATACGGTGGCATCTAACGGTCAATCGGTATACAACGGTACAGATGTCAAGCACATCAACCGCACCATCGATGTGTCGTTCATAAAAATGGCAAACTTCTCCGGTAGCTACAGTACTTCCACTCATGTCTGTTCCAACACTTACTGCCATACCAACAATGCCACCACCTCCACCCGCGACTGGGATACGGTAACCCTCAATACCTGCGGTAACTGCCATGAGGCCAACAACACGACCACGACCTCAGCCACCCTTTCAGCGGCCCACCGCAAGCATTACAATACGAGCAGCCGGCCGGCAAATACCACGGAGGATGGCTGGGCCAATGTAAATCGCTCAGTTTCAACCAACGTCTTCATGTGCGGGGTATGTCACCCTGGCAGCCCGACCACCAGCCATCTGAGCGGGCCGCCGGCAGGCGTTACCAATGGCTCGGTGGCCGAGGTCGCCTTGCGCCTGCCGTTTACACCTCCTGTGGGGGCAACGAGACCGGAGACAGTGACGCGTGGCACCGGCGTAAATTACGATGGCCGCGGCTATGGTTATTCCACCGGGACCACCTGTGATACCTACTGCCACTCCGATGGGCGTGGCAACCCGGGGAAACGCAACAGCACATCGGCGCCAAGACTGGAGTGGACAACCTCAACCGGGGTCGTCTGCGGCAACTGTCACAACCAGTATGGTGATGCCAACCCCACCTGGTCCGGTTCCCACTCTAAGCACCTTTCCGGCTCCCGCAGTGCCAATGCCACCTGTAACGCCTGCCATGCAGCGACCGCAGCCGACAATACTACTCTTATTGCCAACAGACGCGACAGGCATCCCAATGGCTTCCGCAACGTTACCGGCAACAGCATCGCCGGGGCAATTCGCTGGGACAGTAGTGCCCAACAGTGCACCAATGTCTACTGCCATTTCAATAAACCGGTTACCTGGGGAGGCTCGCTGTCGGGGGGGTGCGCCGGTTGTCATGGTTACAATGCAGCCTCAGCCGATCCGATTGCCACCAAAGGTCATACTGCACATGTGAACAATACCAGCAGCAGTTTTAGCGGTTTCAACTTCAAGTGCAACGAGTGCCATGCCTCGACGGTAAATGCCTTTGATAATGTCACCGCTTTTTCGCTTCACGCAAACAGGGTGAACAACGTGGCATGGGGGCCTAAATCGACCGGCGGGTTGGCCTATGCCGCCAACGGCTGTACCCAGATCTACTGTCACTCCAACGGGGCAGGTGTCTACAAGGCGCCTCCTACGACCTGGAACAACATCGCTGCCGGTCAGCAGGGGACCATCGAGTGCAATTACTGTCACAACGGCCTGGCTGGCGTTCAAAGACAGATGAGCTCGGGGCGGCACCTGAACCACATAAGTGCCGGGCCCTTGCCACACAAGCCGGTTACCTGCAACTGGTGCCACGTGAATACAGTCGCTGCCAATGGCCGGTCTGTCTTCAACGGCACCGACGTCAAGCACATCAACCGTGCGATTGACATTAACTTCATCAAGATGGCCAATTTCTCGGGCAGCTTTGCTTCTACCCACGTCTGCTCCAATACTTACTGCCACGGCAACAATTCCACCACCCAAAGTCGGGACTGGGACACCTCTACGATTAACACCTGCGGCAACTGCCATGAGGCCAATAACACCACTACATCGACAGCCACACTTTCACCCGCCCACCGTAAGCATTACAACCGCTCTACCCGCCCGTCCAGTACAACCGAACAAGGATGGACCAATGTCAATCTTTCCAGCAGCACCAACGTCTTCATGTGTGGCGTCTGCCATCCCGGCAGTCCGACCGAAAGCCATCTCAATGGGCCTCCTGCCGGCGTGACAAATGGTTCTGTTGCTGAAGTCATCATGCGCCCACCGTTCAACAATATTCCTTCAGGGGCAGGCAGGCCGGAGGTGGTCTACCGCGGCACAGGCTTGATCTATGACGGACGCGGATATGGGTATTCAACCGGCACTTCCTGCGACACCTACTGCCACTCGGACGGACGCGGCGGCCTGGGCAAACGTAACTATGCGAATACTCTGGATCTGATCCAGTCCCCAATGACCAGTGTGCTGCGCTGGACCGGCAGAGCCGCCGCCTGTGGGGATTGCCATAACAAGGCAGCCGATGATCCGAACTCTCAGCACACCACCTGGTCAAAACCCCACAACAAGCATGCCAACACCTATGGCAATGGTGGGACCATCGGCAGCAACAATACCTCCACAAACAACACCCTGGTAACCTGTGCCGCCTGTCATGCGTCTACGACAACCAGCAATACTGCGCTTCTTTCCGGCAGTCGTGCCAAGCATCCCAATGGTTTTCGCAATATTTCCGCCAGCAGTACGGTCGGCTCTGCAGCTTTCCGTTGGGATGCCGGAAATAATCAGTGTAAAAACGGTTACTGCCACAGTCGGGCCTTTTCTTTCACCGATTACTCAACTCCCTGGATCAAATGGGATACGGTACAGGCGAACGTTCATTGCGGCAGCTGTCATACGGCCTATCCGACAGGGCCTGATTACCAGAACGGTTACAAGGGCAAGGCCAACAGCCATCCCAAGCATGCGGTCTTCTGGGGCTTTACCTGCGACTGGTGCCACAACGGCACGGTTGGCAGTGGCGGCAATACCATTTCCAGCGTGAGAAACCATGTAAACAAGAATTACAATGTCGTTGCCAACGGCACGAAAACATTTATCGGCTTGCCAAATACCTTTACCCCCACGTCTGCAAACCCTCCGACGACCAAAACCAGCTGTAGTAATGTCAATTGCCATGGCGGCAATGCTTCAACGGTATTCACCTGGGGCGGCACCAACAAGTGCGGTGATTGTCACTTTGCCACTGCCGATACCGTCAATTACGCTTTCAAAAACAGCACCATGGCAAAGATTGCCCGGGCTGAATGGAGCTGGTCGGGCCACGGCAGGCAATCCGGCTCCTATGACGTTACCGGAGCGGCCTTTGCCGGATTCTCCTCGGCTGCAGCCACGGCTGGTGGGGCAGGCGATCCATGTCTGTACTGCCATGAATACAGCAGTGTCAGCCATGGGGACACCAATAATCCGATGCGTTTGCGCAATTTCGATCATGCAACTTGGGGCAGGAATGGTGTCTGTCTTGTCTGTCATGCCTCCGTCGGCGCAACCGGGGTAACGCCAGGGCCCGGATATACCGCCAAGACAGCGACTCAGCGCAAGGTGGATAAATATCACTTCGGCAGCAAGCATTCCACATCACTCAATGGCGGCCAGTTCTGCTGGGATTGCCATGACTCACACGGAGACCGGACCAGCACCAATGCAGGACCCATTGCCATGGTACACCTGAAGCCGTCAATGACCTCTGATGGAACAACTGGAGTGCCGTCCAGCTTTACCACTAATAATGTTTCCTTTGTAGCAAAGGCTGCTGCCTCAAACTGGGCTAAGACGGCGGCTCCTTTCAATGGTATCTGTAACGTTTGCCATACCTATAAAAATGCAGATCCCAACAAGATGGTACACTATACTGCCACCAGCTCAGACAGCCATAACTCAGGCACGGTATGCACCCAGTGTCATCTCCATAGCTCCGATACAACCTATAACGGCTTTGCCTATAAAGGAGAGCCCAAGATTTGCGATGGTTGCCATGGCGGCAGCAATAACGGCCAGCTTTCTGTGAGTACAACGGCAGGACATGCTCTGCATTACAACCAGGGGACCGTCTTTAATAACCTGACCGGCAGCAATAAAACAACTGCCACTGCCTACGGCTTTGCCTGCAAAAACTGCCATCCTGCAAACCTGCATAATGAGGAGGACGGCAAGGCCGATATCCTTGCTGTTGTCAACTATACCTTTGGTTCTACCAATACAACAGACAGCAAGGGCTATCCCTACTCATCGGGGGGCACCTGCTCCACCAACCAGTGCCACCAGGACGGCCGTGGCGGAGCAGCGCGTACGGCAACCGTAACCTGGACCGCAGCCAGATCGGGAAGCAATTGCGGTGTCTGCCACGGCAATCCTCCGCTTTACGGCATATCTTCGTCGGCCCATCGTGGTCAGGTGCCAACAACCTCCTGCAGCGGCTGTCACAACAACGTTTCTGCGACCGGGACCATATTGAATTTCCAACTGCACCTGAACGGCAGCATCGAAGGACCGAGCTGTGTCTCTTGTCATAGTAAAACTGTGGATATAAAACAGGGTCCTCTGGCCAATAATGGTTCACGAAGGGCAGTTTCCCTTGAATTCAACAACACCTGGTCTCACAAGCGCTCCGCAGGTGGTGCAGTCACCCAGTACGACTGTATCGTCTGCCACATGGAAGGGGAGATGTCCACAGGGAAACCTACTTCATATCACCAAAACGGACTGATAGAGCTTCGCGATCCGGATACCGGTTCTACCATCAAAGGTGTAACCTTCAGCGGGACTCCCGGTTCCTATACGAGCACCACTGTTGATGCAAAACCGCCCCGATTCAGTCGGGATCTGGGTAGCCCGAACGTCGAGGCTGATGTGGCCGCTATTCAGATCAACTTCTGCCTCAAGTGCCATGATGGGAACGGTGCCGTAAGTACCACAGCACAGGTACCCGGTGGGACTGCAGAAAAGCCCTTTGCCACTACCATTGCGGAAGCAGGATATACAGGGGCCGGGATAACCGCTAACGGGGTAACCGGCGGTGTCACCAATATTGCAGCGGCGTTTGCCACAAGCAACTCATCCTATCACCCTGTTATGGGCAAACAGAATAACTGGTATGCCAAAACCACCAGAATGGTCAATCCATGGAACGGTGCGACCAGGGGTAGTAGCGTTGACATAACGAGCTGGGGGCCACTGATTTCCTGCTGGGATTGCCATGCACCTGTTGGTGCATCCGGGGTTCAGACCAGTACCGTAACGGCCCACGGCGCACAAGCCACCCTTCGAGGCACGGCAACAGTCACAGGGACCCCTGCGGCCAGCACCAACGAAACGACACTCTGTAAAATCTGCCATGCCGGATATAACACGAGCACCTCTCAACATCACGGCACCGGTTCTGCACTTGCATCAAGTACGCACAGCAGCATGGTCACCTATCTGCGTTATGGGTGCAACTATTGCCACTCCAGCAGCATTACCGCCAGTCGTCCGACACGTGGCGAGAACGTTCACGGCTTCAATAGGCTGGCCGGCACGGGAACTGATTCCAAGTGGCCCCGAGGTACAACCGAGACCAGCAGACCGTATGCATTCATAAGAAACACGGTAACGCCGCTTTCCCTGACAAATCACCGGCCATTGACGGCAGTTAACGAATTGACATCGGGAAGTGCGACGTGCACGACGTCAGGCGGAGGCAGCCCCTGCAGCAACAGTATGGGTAGTTACACACCAGGGGGTAAATATTGATGATGACGAGCATCCAATAGGAGGATAATTAAAAAGGGTGAGAGCGTCGAAAACGCGGCACATCTTGCCCCTCAATGGTGACGGTATCGGCGAACCGGGATAGGGGCCTTACCCAGAGGGAATAATCGCCGTAGAGGCAACGGTAGACAACGAAAGGCTCCTCGGTCTCACTGTCCCTGGCGATGCCGATCACTTCATAATAGTTGCCCTTGTAGTGCCGGTACCGGCCGGGCGTTATCGGGGTGGTTTTATCAGGTGCCATTTGTCTACCTGGTAAAGAAGATAACAGCTTTTTTCAGCAGCTCGAAAAGATCATCAGTATCATTGCCATCATAGTTTCTGAAGCCGCCATACTCGCTGAATTCTCCGCCGGTCGACGATTTGGAACGTTGCTTCAGCAGTTCCAGCTGGGCTTCAGCCTCTTGCCTTTTCCGCTCTTCCTGACGCTCCTGGTCGAGCAGTTTGCCGCCGGCCTTCATCCATTCGGCCAGATGCCGCAGCTCCCCGCCGTCGAGCCAGACGCCGTGGTCTTTGCAGATATCGACGACGACTCCGCTCTTGGCGCCGAAGTTGACCCGGTTCATCATTGTGCTGCAGATGGGGCACTTGAGGTAGGTGATGGCGTAGTTTTCGGCTCTTCTGGTTGCATTGATGGCATTCAGCCTGCTTCGGTCGATGGCAAAGACATTGGTCACCGTTGCCTGGAGAAGCGCTTCCAGTTCCCCCGGATCAAAGAACAGCCCCAGGCACTCATCACATCTTTCGACGAGGAATTTCCCTTCGACCTTCAGGTCAATGGTCTTGAGCCTTATGTTGCATCGCGGACAGATCCGTTCCGAATCGGGCTCGTTGGTCGTGTAGTAATTGATGCCTTTGAGATCGATATCGTTGCGGCTACCGCAGTATTCGCATTTGATCGAACCTGACAGCAGTGGTGCAGAGCAGTTGGAACAGTTGGCCATGCTGTGTTTCTCCCTTATTCGAACAGAGGTGGCGGGGTTGCTTTCATTTCGCCGGCAAACTCGGGAAATAATTCAGCTGGTTGCCACTTGTCCATCCCCTCTTTCCACATCAGGGTTTCCCTGGTGATGGAGCCCTTTCTTATGTAGGCGATGATGGCATCCCCATCGAATGGCCCGGCCTGCTTACCATTTTTTCCTACGTAGTACTTGCAGCTCTCTGCTTCAGGAAGGGGGGGCGGGACAGTCTGCGCCGCTGCCTGGGGAGCGGCGACCGCTTTTCCCATCTGGTTGGCCATGGCAAAGCCCATGCCCATACCTATGCCTGCCGAGGCATCGCCCCCCGGGTTTTGTGCCGCGGCCTCCATGGCGTTGGCGGTCTGGAAGCGGGTAAAGTCGTCCAGGTTGCCGATGATGCCCATGCTGCTCTTTTTATCCAGCGCCTCCTCAACCTCTGGCGGCAGGGAAATGTTCTCCACCAGGAGCTTGGTCACTTCCAGCCCGTATTCATTGAATTCGGGAGCAACCTTTTCCGTGAGATAAAGTGAGAGTTCATTGTATCTGGCGGCCAGATCAAGAACGGGTATGCGGTGCTCGCCAAGCATGTCCGAGAATCTTGTCACGATAAGGTTTCGCAGCTGGTCCGATACATCGTTGAGGGTGAAATGCCCGCTGGTGCCGACAATCTCCCTGATGAATTTTGCCGGATCGCTGGCCCGAACCACGTAGGTGCCGTAGGCCCTGAGGCGTACCGGGCCGAATTCAGGGTCCCGGAGCATGACCGGGTTTTTGGTGCCCCATTTCAGGTTGGTAAAGCTTCTGACGTTGACGAAATAAACTTCGGCCTTGAACGGGCTTTGGAAGCCGTATTTCCAGCCCCTCAGGGTGCTCAGCACGGGTAGGTTTTGCGTTTCCAGCCGGTACTGTCCAGGCGTAAATACATCGGCAATCTCTCCCCTGTCGACGAAGACCGCCGCCTGGGCCTGCCTGACCACCAGCTGAGCCCCATACTTGATCTCGTTCTCATAGCGAGGGAACCGCCAGACCATGGTGTCGCTCGAATCGTCAATCCACTCAATGATGTCGATGAATTCTGCTTTGGCTTTTTCCCACAATGTCATGGTTTCCCCCTGATACTTGGTAATAGGCAATGGCTTAGTTCTCGATACTGCCGGGAACCAGCGACTGCTGGAACTAGATCTGCTGACTGTAACGGGGCAGATTTGCTTTTGCCCCGTTAACTGGCGTTCGCAGCATCTGATTAGGCTACAACATCAGATTAATGAATTCAATTGAAATCTCAGGATATTTCCGTCCTTTCTTCGCCACCATGTCCTGTCCAAATTCAAGCTGCAGAAATCGCAATTAAAGGATATCCCTTGGCCGAGACGGGAGTATAATTAATTCAGGTGGGGATGAAAATCCCCGGAAATGATGACAATGGGCAAGGAGGTGTGCCATGACAGGACTGGAAGCTGTAAAAGCAGTGAAGGAACGGCGTACCGAAAAAGATCGGTTTGTAAGGTGGTGGCGCAAAGAGGAGGATTTCCTCGACTACGACCTGATTGAACGCTTCGAAGCCGAGAGCTCAGGCACCGAGGAAATCGGCGGCCTTGACTTGTTGAGCATGGAGGACATGTGGTCGGTGGTGAAAAAGGTCGGTGGCACGCGGGTTAATCTGGTGCACGATACCGGGGGCGACCGGATCAAATGGGCTCACAAGGGCAAAGAGGATGTCTGCAGTTTCACCCCGGAAAACCTGCTGACCATACTGGATGCCGAAACACGGGGCAACCCGGTCGACTCATGATTGGCAATTCCAGGGAAAGACACTGTGGCCAGGGCATATGACAATACCCTGGCCCTTCTTTTTTCATAGGGGGATTTTTTTCTGATTCGACAAAATTTTCTACGAGCAGAAGGAAACTTCTTTATCAGTGTTCAGCGTATTTGCCGATCCGGGGAGAAATTCGGCCTGCTTTTATGCAGGCTACCAACTCTTCGATCCTTCCTATCTGGCAGTCAAACTGTACCGGATAGAATTCGCTGAAGTCGATTCTGTGAATATCGGAACCGCTGCTGGCCCGGTATTTCCACCGCTGCCAGTCCGAAACGGCTCGGTAATTTTCCTCTTCGCTGTGGTGAGGATTGACAATTTCTATGGCGTCAAAATCTGTATTCATAAGCTCCACAGCGGTTGGAAGATGGCCGTAACGGTAAGGATGGGCCCAGACCAGTGCCACATGGGGATGATTTTTCCTCAGTGCGGCAAGGGACATGCCATGGGGGATGGATCTGGCAGCTCCATAAACGAGCACGTCACCAAAATCGGCTGTAAGTACCTCCTGGCCTGACAGGATCATGAAGTTGCCAGGCAAGCGGTTTTCTCTTTTCAATTCTGCAAGTTCCTCTGTCGGCCACATATAATGGTGGTCGGTGATGACCAGGCCGTCGCTCCCCCTGTGCCTGACAGCGGCAGCAAGCTCCATGGCTGGTACCCTGCTGCAGGGGGAATGTTCCTTCGTGTGACAATGAAGCTCAATTATCATGGTCACCTCTGGACAGGCATATAAACAAGGTAGCTACGGCTGGAATCCAATCCCCGCTTCAGACAGCTGCCGTAGTGCAACCTCACTCCATCCCCGGTTCGCAGCCGGACTGGAGGGGCTTGGGTGGAGGATCTTGGTTACGTTTACCGGCAGCCCCTGTAAAGCGGTTTCTGCCTGAATTGCAGCAAAATTACCAACCCCTACAACAAATTCAGGTTTGAGATATTCGATCATATGACGAAATGCCCCGTTGCAGGCATCCTCAAGCGCATGACGTTCCACACTCGGAAGCTTGTCCGGGGTCAGGTTGGTCCCCTGGGCATCGAGAAAGAGCAGCGGACAATAGTTAAGGACCAGGTAATCCTTGAAAAACTGTGCAGGTGTCTCAAAGCGCTCACGGATCATGCCCCATAGACGCTTGCCGCTCACCTCACTGCGGGGGCAGTTCAGACCCTGGACCGGCTTTTTGGGGTGTTCAAGACCTGGCCTTTCTACAGGATCGGCTATTCTCAGCCAGTCCCGCACCACCGCCACCTCGCCAAACGGCACACCGGTCTGGGTCATGCCCCACGGCCCGGGATTCATCCCGACCAGCACCGCTTTCTTCCCTGTTCCTCCATAGCGGTTCAGGTACTCCCGGTGTGGCCGCCAGGCATAACGCAACGGGTTGTACACATGGGCAACCGGACGGGAGAATTCCAGCCGGTCAAGCTTTTCTGCCAGAGTTTCGCTTATGCTTAAAAGATTCATCGATGAATACCTTTCAGAGGGCGACAGCTGATTCTGCCCTTGATAATTTTACCATATTTCCCCGGTCGCTATTGTCGCATCACCGATTTGAATAGCCCTTCCATTTCGTCATAAACGGTGCTTGAGACTTACCTTCAGGGCGTGTTATGGTATCACAAGAAGATAAAAGAATCAGCTTAGGAGGCGTGAATGAAGGCGGCAGTTTTGACTTTAAGCGACAAGGGCGCCCGCGGAGAACGTGAAGACGGCAGTGGGCCGGCGCTGCAGAACTGGTTGGCGGCACATGAGGTAGCCATTGTTAAAAGCGCCATTGTTGCCGATGAGCATGAAGAAATTGTGTCCATATTGAAGGAATGGGCGGACAGCGGTGGGGTTGACCTGATTCTGACCACAGGAGGAACAGGCGTTTCGCCACGGGATGTGACTCCCGAAGCAACCATGGCTGTTTTGGACCGTGTCATACCCGGTTTTGGTGAGGTAATGCGGGCAAGAAGCCTGGAAAAGACGCCGCATGCCATGATTTCGCGAGCCATAGCCGGCATCCGGGGCAGGAGCCTGATCATCAATCTGCCCGGCAGCCCGAAAGGGGCTGTGGAGAATATTGAAGCTGTTTGGCCGGCGGTACCGCATGCTGTGGAAAAAATCCAGGGTAGTACCAGGGATTGCGCCGCCCCCCCCAGGTGACGGTCAGATCAGGGATGATGGCCGTGGAGCCGGAGCTGGGATGCTGCTGGGCAAGTTTATCTGGAACCCCAGTTCCTGCAGTGTTTCGGCTAGTTCTCTGGCATCCAGAGGCTTGTTAAGGTAGCCTTTAACCCTGAGGGTCCGGCAACGGTTAACATCCTTATCATCTTTGGAAGAGGTGACAATAATAACAGGGATGTCCTTGGTCCTTTCATCAGCTCTGATTGCCAGCAGGCATTGCAGACCATCTATCTTGGGCAGCTTGAGGTCAAGCAGAATGAAGCTTGGTTTCACCTTGACGGAAAGGCCATCGGCATCGACAGCTGAAAATAAATAATCAAGGGCTTCTGCTCCGTCACGGGTCACTACCACGTTACGGATATTGCATTTCTTGAGGGCCCTCAAGGTAAGGAGTTCATCATCAGGATTATCTTCAACCACCATAACATGATGCTCGTACATTAAAACCTCCGTTGCCAGATTCGAGTAGTTTATTACGGAATAGTTCCTTGTGGGGGGCACCTCCCAGGCATGCCGATCTACTAACCTTCTGATATAATTAGCTGAAGTACCTTTTATAACACTAAGCTCGTATTTGTCAATGAATTGATTATAATTATTTTCCCGATTCTATTTTAAAGATCGACATTTCCTTGCTCAGGACCCCTATCTGCTGGGAAAGACCCGCAGCAACGCCATCCATTACTCTGGTGGCATCCACTGTCGTTTTCGTGGACTCGGCGATATCTTCAATTGCCTGAACGATACGACAACTGCTTTCCGCCTGCATTCCGCATGCTTTTTTGATGTTTTCTATCATAGAGGAGATACCCTCAGTCGAGCGGACAATAAGGCTACTTGAGCTGCTTTGTTCCTGAGAGGATGATTTAACCTGGCTGGTCAGGGTTTTCATGCGCTCTGCGGCAGACATGATCAGCTCGCTCCCCTTGCCCTGTTCCCTGGTGGCCTTGGCAATCTGCTTGACCATGTCGGCAACCCGGTCCATTGCCCCGCTGATTTCTTGGCTCCCCTGGGACTGTTCCACCGTCGTCCGGGCGATCTGGTTTACCTGTTCCGTAGCCATCTGGGCTCCGGAGACGATTTTTTCCAGCATTTCCCCAGAACGCTGGGAAAGCTTCTCACCTTCACCGATGCGCTGCTCAGCAAGGTTGAATGCCTTTACAGCCCGCTGGGTCTCTTCCTGGACCCCTTTGATGATATCCGTGATTTCCCTGGTGGAATTGCCGGTACGCTGGGCAAGTTCTTTTATCTCTCCGGCAACGACGGCAAATCCCTTGCCGTGCTCGCCGGCCTGGGCAGCGATGATCGAAGCATTGAGAGCCAGCAGGTTGGTCTGTTCGGCGATTTCGTCTATCACCTGGATAATTTTGCCGATGTTGCCCGCCCGCATTGCTAGATTCTCTATGGATTCAAAGGAGGTCCGGGAAGCGCGGCGGATTTCTTCGATTCCGGAAATGGTCGCCTCCACCGAAGCACGCCCCGATTCGGCATCGTTTCGCACCTCTTCGGAAATGGCTGCTGTATTCAGGGCATTCCTCTCCACCTGCTTGATGGAGTCTCCCATTTCCGTCACCAGCTTGGCCGTAGTCGTGGAATCGGACATGAGGCTGTTGACGCTGCGACCAATCTCCTTCTCAGCAGATGCCATTTCTATGATGGAACTGCTTACCTCTTCGACTGCCTCAAAAAGGGCCTCGACATGCTTTGCCACCTCTTCGATGCTGGCCGACATCTCCAGGATGGATGACGCATTTTCCGCCGAGGATCTGGAAAGGCTTTCCACTCCCTGGGCAACGTCATTTATGGATTGATTAATCTCCTGGACGGCAATGGTCGTCCCTTTGACCCCTTGGGACTGAACTTCGGCGACGGTGACCCCACGCCTGGAAACTTCCTTGATGTCCACAGCCATCCTGCTCAGTTCGTGGATGGTAATCTTAACCCTTCCAGCCATCCCCGACAGATTTTGCAGCATGACATTGAAGCTGCTGCCGAGAATTCCGAGCTCGTCCCCTGAATCCACCTGCACCCTGGCGGTCAGGTCCCCGTCTGCCCCACGGTTCATGGCATCGGCTATAATATGTACCCTTTTGACCATTTTTCGGGCGGCCAGCATCAGGAACACAGTCAGAGCAACCAGGGCATTCACGGAGAAAGCAACGCCGGCAAGAATGGCATATATATGAGAAGCTGAAGCTGACCGATCCATCTTCATGCTGATGTAAATACCGGACAAAGAAGCGACAAAACCGCAAAATAGTGAAAAACGGATAAAGCTGGAGCCGAACCTGAGATTTCTAGCCATATTGTTTTCCTTGACAAACTTAAATATGAAACTCATTGCATATTAGATGAAGCATTGGGAGCCCGCAAGGGGAAAATAGCAATAAAAAGAACAGGGTTCTATTATTTTGCTATTAAAGCATTCGATAGGTTGGCTGCTAACCTTTGCGCAGGACACGCTTATCTCCAACACGGATGGTCAGCTTTTCCTGATCAAAATACTCCAGAAGAGGGATCATGAATTTCCGAGAAAGGCCGGTAAGTTCCCTGAACTCAGGCGGGGCGATTTCCCCCTTTTCCTTGAGATATGCAGTCAGCTTTTCCCGTATTGTCACAATGGGATCAGGTGCGTAAAAAACATCACCTTTGATCTTCACCGCTTTGTGATCTCGCACCAGGAGATTTAGAAGCTCAAGTACCTGTTTCTCTGAGCATTTGCAGTCATTGCATAATTCTTTTATGGTGGGAGGCTCCATTGCACCCTTCTGCAGGGCAGCCGCAATCTTTTCCTGGATGCCGGCCTGATCGATGCTTGCCTCCCCCTTGCGTCCCGGCAGCCTGATAATATCCCGCTCCGAGACCGCCTTTCCTTCCTTCTCAAGGGCAGCCAGGATCGGGCCGAAAAAACGGGGGTCACTGCGCCTGGGTATGCGAGACTTGAGTTCTTCCTTGTTGATGCCGTCTTTCATGGGATTGTCGCGGAGATAGGTCTGCAGTTCCTCCATCAACTTCGCCTTCAGCCCTTCGAAGGCAGCTTTGCCGAGAAAAATCCTGGGTTCGCGTACCACCTGCAGCACGTCTCCAGAGGTAAGAAGGATTGCCAGAGCTGCATCGATTCTTTTTACCGACATGCCGGTACGGTTGATGATTTCATTGAGAGGGAGGCCTGACAGGAGACTGGCGGCGACCATCATCCTGACCTTATCCGCCTCGTTGCCCGCTTCAATGGCCTCAAGGAGTGCAATGGCCTCTTCGGAACGCCGGCGACGGCGAGGTGGATCCGGATCGAGGATGCTGCCACCCCCAAGGGTAGCCTGGGGTGAATAGGTTCGCAGGACGAATGGGTCACCGGGAAGAAGCAGTACCGGATTGGCAAGACGCAGCTGTGCACAGGCGGTATCTCCCGGCTTGAGCGTGTCCCGATCCAGAAGAATGACCTGTGCCGGCACCTCATAGGTGGCCGAATGGAGACGCAGGGTGGCACGATGCTTCAGCTCCCTCGGTGCCGAACTCAGGTAGTTGAGGCGTACGTCCACGACCCGGGTCGGCCGGTACAGGTTCTTGGGCACCACCACATCGCCCCGCAAAACCTGGTCGTGATCAACCCCCTGCAAGTTTACGGCTAGCCTTTGCCCGGCCAGACCACGGTCGGTTTTTGCGCCATGGGCCTGGATGCCGCGGACTCTGCATTCGCGACTGGCCGGCAGCAATTCAACCTCATCCCCAACCTGGATCTCACCGGAAAGGAGCGTTCCGGTGACAACCGTTCCAAAGCCGGTCACGGTGAAGACCCGGTCTACCGGCAGGCGAAAGGGGCCATCGTGCCGCTTCTCCTCCACCTCCAGTGCCAGCCGTGCCAGCTCCCCCTTCAGCTCATCAAGTCCTGCACCGGTGCGCGAGGAAACCGGGACTATGGGCGCATCTTCCAGGAAGCTGCCGGACAGGTATTCCCGCACCTCTTCCGTCACCAGACCAAGCCATTCGCTGTCCACCATATCAGTCTTGGTCAGGGCCACCAGCCCCTTCTTCACCCCCAGGAGCTGGCAAATTTCCAGGTGTTCCCTGGTCTGGGGCATAATCCCCTCATCGGCGGCAATGACCAGCATCACCAGGTCCATGCCGCCGACTCCGGCCACCATGGCCCTGACGAACTTTTCATGGCCGGGAACGTCGACGATGCCGAACTGTATCCCTTCCGGCAGTTCCAGATGGGCAAAGCCCAACTCGATGGTAATGCCACGCGCCTTTTCTTCCTTGAGCCGGTCAGTGTCGATGCCGGTCAAAGCCTTGACCAGCGAGGTCTTGCCATGGTCGATGTGTCCTGCAGTGCCGAGAATGAGATGTTTCATGATAGCAATCCTCTTACTATTGCAATACGTAGAGATGGAGAAAACGGAATTTGATATAGATGCTCAGGAGTAACCACAGCAGTATTACTAAATTACTCTGAATGAGGTCAAGGCAAGATTTGTTACGGATGATCTTGGCCTCATCTTGAGCAGGTGGACTCCTATCCTGTGGGGGATATAACTTGTTTGATTGAGGTACCTCTTAAATTTTCATCTCACGTCTATCCAGTAAAATGGCCGGAGGAAAAGGGGAAAGTAGATAAACAGCTTGCATTAATATGTAATATATGATTAAAAGCAGCTAGCATTGCATTTGCTTTTTTAACCGAGCAGGAAAGGAGGGTAAAGGACCTTTGATGCAGGGTTGATTGGAATTGTGCATATATTGATTGGAGGGAAAATGGACTGCTTAAAGAAATTGGACAGAGTGATGAGGCAAACAATAACGGCAGTTATGTTCATGGGATTAGTGGTGGGAATTGCTGGCATCTCAGTAACTGCGCAGGCGTCAACAATAACCCCGGTGAAATGGGACAACAAAGAAGATTGGGAAAAGGCCACCAGGCTAAATATCGATACTACTACGTCGCCTGGAGATGTCATGATAGGTGTCACAAAAGATTTCGTGACCTCTGCGACCATAACCTGCGTGACGTTGAATAATAAGATTTACACCACTGGGGTTGATCGTACTTCGATAGCGGTTATTGACGCAAGATCCAACACATTGATGCCGAACATATCACTTCCTGGCAGGGCAGCTGGTGTTGTTTACAATTCCCAGAGCAACAAGCTGTATGTTGGGCAATACAACGACAACAAGGTTCTGGTGATAGATGTCACTACCGATACCATCACCCACACCCTCACAGTTGGCAACGGAGCCTATGCCGCCGTTTACAATCCCAAAAGCAATAAGGCTTATATTGCAAACACTGCTGACCAGACCGTCACCATTCTTGATGGAGTCTCCGACTCCGCGCTGATTACCGTGCCAGTAGCGGCAGGCGCGACGACTGCCTCATTCAATGCGGTAGATAATAAAGTTTATCTGACCAGTAAGTCCAATCAGTATATGACTGTCATTGACGGTGTGACAGACCAAGTTATAAAAGACGTTGAAATCGATCCACCACTCAACCTCCTTGGCGGTCAGGCTCCTGGAAATATCGGGCTTCGCGTCGATGCTCCCGTAATGGGAATTAACAACGCCAATGCCATACACCTATCCTGGAATTACGCCACCCCTGGCGCAAACCAGAAGATCCAGTTCCAGATACGAACTGCGCCGGATGTTTTGTCGCTCGATGGTGCAACCTATAAAGGCCCTGACGGGTCAGCCGACACTTGGTACGACGTCTCTACATCCGGCTCGGAAACCACAACCGAAACGGACGGCAGCGTAACGACTTCTGTTCCTCTCAACGTTTCTTTCACCCCGGCGGCTGAGATACAGGTAAAGCTTTCTTCGGACGGGCTAAGCACACCGGTGCTACATTCGGTGATGCTTGGATACGAGTCTTACGCTGATCTGGCTATAACCAGGGTGACGGGGCCTGCAACAGGTACTATTGAAAGCACAATAGACATATCATACGAGGTAAAGAATCAGGGCGCAGGTGCAGCAGATAGCTCAAAGGTCGGTTTCTATCTCACTAGAGATGGCGTAGATTATCCACTAGGTGAGAGGACCGTCCCCTCACTAGGGCCAGGTATGTCAGATTCGACCAGTACCACGGTCACTATCCCGTCAATCCAAACTGGCGAATATTACATCAAAGCCTGTGCCGACTATACTAACCTTGTCCCCGAGACTGATGAAAACAACAATTGCACGACAGGGAATGTCATCAGGATTTCTTCTATCGAACCTGATTTGGTGGTGACGGGTGTTACCGCCACGGCCAGCGGAGGGAAGCTTTCGTACTCGGTAACAATCAAAAATCAGGGGATCAAAACGGCAGGTGCTAATTCTATCGGCATTTACCTCTCCACCGATCAACTCATAACAAAAGAGGACACGCTTAACTCTGCATATTACTATCCTAGTGGTATTCCTGGCGGCTCCTCAGTCACTCTAACCTCATGGTCATACATTCCGATAAATATGACAGGGACCTATTATGTTGGTGCCATAGTTGACAATGACAATATAGTCCCTGAGTCGGCCGAGAACAATAACAGCAGAGCCGGCAACCAAGTGACGATCACTAATGATTTGGTGGTAGTAGCTGGCAGTGTGTCCGGCAGCGTAGCAAACGGCATGTTAACATGCTCGTTGAAGGTCCAGAATTTGGGTAACGGTAATGCATCCGTCAATTATGCAGGAATTTACCTTTCTCAGGACGAAGTGATAACAAATGGGGCTGACACGTGGGTTGCCATGGCCTATTACAATGGTGCGATACGGGGTGGTGATATAGTGACTATTACCGGATCAAATTATCTGCCACCAAATATGACCGGAACCTATTATGTTGGTGCGATAGCTGACTATGACAATAGAATCCCTGAGTGGAATCCCCCGGTGGATGCCGAGAGCAATAACAGCAGAGTCGGCAACCAAGTGACGATCACTAATGATTTGGTGGTAGTAGCTGACAGTGTGTCCGGCAGCGTAGCAAACGGCATGTTAACATGCTCGTTGAAGGTCCAGAATTTGGGTAACGGTAATGCATCCGTCAATTATGCAGGAATTTACCTTTCTCAGGACGAAGTGATAACAAATGGGGCTGACACGTGGGTTGCCATGGCCTATTACAATGGTGCGATACGGGGTGGTGATATAGTGACTATTACCGGATCAAATTATCTGCCACCAAATATGACCGGAACCTATTATGTTGGTGCGATAGCTGACTATGACAATAGAATCCCTGAGTGGAATCCCCCGGTGGATGCCGAGAGCAATAACAGCAGAGTCGGCAACCAAGTGACGATCACTAATGATTTGGTGGTAGTAGCTGACAGTGTGTCCGGCAGCGTAGCAAACGGCATGTTAACATGCTCGTTGAAGGTCCAGAATTTGGGTAACGGTAATGCATCCGTCAATTATGCAGGAATTTACCTTTCTCAGGACGAAGTGATAACAAATGGGGCTGACACGTGGGTTGCCATGGCCTATTACAATGGTGCGATACGGGGTGGTGATATAGTGACTATTACCGGATCAAATTATCTGCCACCAAATATGACCGGAACCTATTATGTTGGTGCGATAGCTGACTATGACAATAGAATCCCTGAGTGGAATCCCCCGGTGGATGCCGAGAGCAATAACAGCAGAGTCGGCAACGCAATAATTTTATAGGTAGATCACAAACGAAAGTAAAATATAGTTTTGACAACAAGAAAGGAAGGCCCTGTAATCATTCAGGGCTTTTCTTTAATTGGTTTAATATTTTATGAGACGTGACGAGCTAACAGCATAATTACCTCAAAGGCGCCCTTTGCTGTGTAAACTCAATCCCTGAATTGCAGCTGGTACAGCCGGTAATAAAGCCCCCTGGCCGCCATCAGCTCCTGGTGGTTTCCTTCCTCCATTTTTTCGCCGCGATGGATGGCGACGATGCGGTCGGCATCCCTGATGGTGGAGAGGCGGTGGGCAACCACCAGGGAAGTGCGGCCGGAGAGGAGTCCTTTGAGGCCTTCCTCTATGAGACGCTCCGCCTCGCTGTCTACACTGGCAGTGGCTTCATCGAGGACAAGTACTTCCGGATCAAAGGCAACGGCGCGGGCAAAGGAGATGAGCTGCCGCTCCCCTGCCGACAAATTAACCCCCCGTTCCCGCACTTCCTCGTTAAAGCCCTTGGGCAGACGATGGATAAAACGATCGGCGCCGACCATGGTGGCAGCCTGTTCAAGGCGTGCTGCGGCTGCGGGATCGCCAAGGGTGATGTTGTAGGCAATGGTGCCGGTAAAAAGATAGGGGTCCTGAAGCACGATGCCTATTTTGTGCCGCAAGGTTGCCAGGGGCAAGGTCCGTATATCGGTACCGCCGAGAGTGATGGAGCCGCGATGAATCTCATAAAGTCTTGACAGCAGCCGAGTAACGGTAGTTTTCCCGCCGCCGGTCTCACCCACCAAAGCCAGCTTTTCCCCCCGCCTAAGCTGCAGGTTGAAATCCTTGAGGACATACTCTTCTCCCTGATAGGCAAACCAGACATTCTTAAACTCGATGAAGGGTGAATGTACATCCTCTCCCGTGAGGGGAGACTGCTGGAGAGAGGGGGGAGAATCAGATGCTGGTTTTTCAGTATCCAGCAGCTGAAAGATCCTCTCCAGGGCGGCCATGGCACCTTGCATCACCGAGTATTTGGCTGAGAGATCGCGGATGGGGGAGAAGAATTTCTCGATATACTGAATGAAGGCCACCAATGCACCGAAGGTCAGGGTGCCGCGGCCGATCTCCCCCCCTCCGTACCAGATGATCAGACCGACCGCTACGGCTGAAATCGCCTCTACCCCGGCGAAAAGGGAGGCGTCCCAGGTTATTACCGGCAGGTTGGCGTCACGGTACTCCCTGTTGAGACGGCGGAATTCCTCTTGCTCGCCACGCTGGCGGTTGAAAAGTTGCACGATTGCCATGCCGCCGATGCTTTCGGCCAAAAAGGTGTTGAGGTTGGCCAGCCGGGCCCTGACTTGGCGAAAGGCGGTGCGCATCCGGTTACGGAAGGTGAAGGCGACCCAGAACAGCACCGGCAGCACGGAAAAGGTGACCAACGACAGGCGCAGGTTCATCCAGAGCATGATGCCGATGATACCGGCCAGGACCAGGATGTCACCGACAATGGTGATGATGCCCGCGGCAAACATTTCCCCAAGGGCCTCCACATCGCTGGTCAGCCGGGTAACCAGACTTCCCGCCGGGGTCCGGTCAAAAAAGCGGGTGGAGAGCCGCTGGACGTGGCTGAACAACTCGATGCGCAGGTTGAACATGACCCGCTGTCCCAGATACTGGAGCAGGTAAACCTGGATAAAGGTGAATGCGGCCTCGGCAAGAATCAGCCCCAGATATGAGGCGGCAATGACCGGGAGTCCCTCCATCTTGCCGGCGACGATGTGATTATCGATGGCTACTTTCAGGAGCCAGGGCTGGGCAAGCCTGCAGGCAGCCACCAGAGGCAGCACGACCAGCGTTCCCGCCACCAGCCGCCGGTACGGCAGAAGATAGCGCAGAAACCGCCCCATCAACTTTCGATCATAGGCTTTGCCGACTATTTCGTCTTCATAGATGCCGCCGAAGTGCATCAATACCCCTCTATTTCCATGCGCAGCAGCTGCTCGCGGTGGATGGCCGCATATCGCCCCTGTAATGCCAGAAGTTCTCCATGGTTTCCCTGCTCGACGATGCGCCCTTCATCCATGACCAGGATCAGGTTGCATTTCCGCAGGGCCGAAAGACGGTGGGAGACGATGATAACCGTCCGCTCACCATAGTAATCCGCCAGGTTGGCCAGTATTTCCTCCTCGGTGCGGGCATCCACTGCCGACAGTGGATCGTCCAGGATGAGGATTGCCGGATTCTTCAGCAGCGCCCGGGCGATGGCAGTGCGCTGTTTCTGTCCGCCGGAAAGGGTTACCCCCCGCTCCCCTACCAGCGTTTCATAGCTGTCGGGAAAGCGCAGAATGTCCGGGGCAATCCCTGCCAATCGCGCGCTGTTCTCTATCTCCTCCCTGGTTGCCCCTTCTTTGCCATAGGCGATGTTGGCGCCGATAGTCCGGGAGAAGAGAAAACTTTCCTGGGGGATAAAACCGATGGCCTCACGTAGCTGCTTGAGTGGAATCTGGTTGATGTCGGTGCCGTCAATGAAGATCTTGCCGTCGGCAACAGGATAAAGGCGCGGGAGCAGCCGCACCAGCGAGGACTTGCCGCTGCCGATGGGGCCGACAATGCCCAGGCGCATCCCTTTACTAATATGGAGGCTGATATGGGAGAGGGCTGGAGAGAGGGGATTGTCATTATAGCTGAAGGAAAGATCCCTTATCTCTATGTTGCCGTTAATTGTCACCGGTGCCGGCTGAGCTGGTTCCCGGACGGTCGCCTTTGCCTCCAGCACCTCGTTGAGTCGTGACATGGAGGCAGCACCCCGCTGCAACAGGTTGAGAATCCAGGCCAACATCAGGGTCGGCCAGACCAGCATTGCCAGATAGCCATTGAAAGCGACGAAGTCTCCCAAAGTCAGTTCTCCGGAGATAACCCGGCTGCCGCCGACAAAAAGCACGATCAGCGTTCCCATGGCGCCGCTGGCGGCCATGATCGGTATCATGGCGCCTCGAATCCTGGCCATGCCCATGTTGCTTTCCAGATAACTGCTGCTGATTTTTGCAAATGAGCCGGTTTCAGCATCTTCCCGGCAGTAGGACTTGATTACCATGGCAGCAGAAACATTTTCTTCTACCTTGCTAGTCAGTCGCGACAGTTCTTCCTGAATAATTTGTGAACGCCTGAACATGGAGGCACTCATACGCTTGACGATGAGAATGGTCAGGGGAAAAGGGATGATGGCGCAGAGGGTCAGATGGATACTGATGTGCCCCATCAGGGAGAGGGCCGCCACATAGACGATGGCAGTATTGATGACATTGAGCATGCCGAAACCCAGAAGCATGCGGACATTGGTCAGATCGTTGGCAAAGCGGGACATGATGTCGCCGGTACGCTCACGGGAAAAATAGGGCAGATCCAGAGTGAGGAGCTTTGCATAGAGGTCTTCGCGGATCATGTATTCGATGCGGCGGCCGGCGTGGAGGAGGGTAGTCCTGGAAAAAATGCGGATCACCCCCTGGAGCAGGGCCGAAACCATGATCAGCAGCGCATACCAGGCGGGGCTGTGCATGGGTGTTCCCTGTTTGCCCAGGCTGTCGATGGCCAGTTTAAGCAGCCACGGAATGAGCAGGGCAAAGCCGTTGGTGCCGAAAAGCCAGAATAACCCGGTAAAATAAGCACCGCGGCAGGTTGCTACATAACGGTATAGTCTGGAAAGCTCGCTGATACAGACCTCGGAAGATGAAAAATAGTGGAAGGGTTCATTTTTATTCTTTTTTACTCCGGCTGTCAAAATGAGTTTCAAGCCGAAACAGATACGGTTGCTATTTCCCAGGCCCGTGAACTATACTCGAAGGGCTCCTGATCAGCCTGATTGCTGTCGATAGCGTACACTGTTTTATTTTTATCAGGCCATCATGCCATTAATGTTGACAAAGCGCTTTCCAGTATGTTATTCAATTTTTATCGATATTAAATTTTATTGCCTAACTAGTTATTTTATATGGCTATTGCTTGCAAGATATTTTAACCTTGCTAAAAATGTTCTTTTTTAAAAAATGATTTGAAAGATAAAAAGAGGTGGAGCGGTGAAACGCAAAAAAATGCTCCTGTCCAACGAAACCATGAACATCGGTTTCGTCGATAAAGTCGAGGCCCTCTCCGGCACCTCGGTCCGCCGTTGTTTCCAGTGCGGTAAATGCTCGGCCGGATGCCCCATGGCCAGCTTCATGGAACATCCCCCTAACCGGGTGGTTCGCCTGCTTCAGCTGGGCCAGTGGGAGCGGATACTGGCCGGGCGTTCCATCTGGTACTGCGCATCCTGTGAGACCTGTGCCACCCGCTGTCCCAACAAAGTCAATCTGGCAGCCATCATGGATGCCCTGCGCAAGCTTTCGTGGGATGCTGACGGGCCCTCGAAGGAAAGTTTCGTTCAGCTGGCCAACCGGCTCTTCATTGATAACATCCGTACCTATGGCCGCCAGTACGAAATGCGCCTTGGCGCCGTCTTCAATGTCAAGAGCGGTCAGTTCATGAAGGACCTGCTGCTCGGCCCCAAGCTCCTTTCCCGGGGCAAGCTGAAAATGTTCCATTCGAAAAACAGGAACATCTCTGAAATAGAAAACATCTTCAGCCGCATTGAAACCATGCGGAACAAAGGGGAGGCGCCGTGACCCCCGGTAAAAAGATCCTCAGTTACGCCTATTATCCCGGCTGTTCCCTCCATGCCTCGGCCAAGGAATATGATATCTCCACCCGCGGTGTCTGCAAGGCGCTAAAAATCGGACTGGAGGAAGTGCCAGACTGGTTCTGCTGCGGTGCGACTCCGGCCCACAACGTGGATGAACTGCTCTCCCTCTCCCTGTGTGCCAAGAATCTTTCTCTGGCCGAAGAGGTAAAGGGGGATTTGGCCGTGGCCTGTGCCGCCTGTTTTTCGCGGCTCAAGACTACCCAGCATCATCTGAGGCACAACGATATCCAGCGCAAACAGGTGGAGAAGGCTATTGCCGCCCCGGCGCCAATGGAGAAGAAGGTCAAACACCTGCTGGAGATCCTGGCCAGGGATTTTGGCCTGGATAAACTTGAACAGGCGGTAACCAAACCATTGAACGGCCTCAAGGTCGCTTGCTACTACGGTTGTCTGCTGACCCGTCCTCCTGAGGTGCCGGAGCTGGATGACTGTGAAGCCCCGAGCATTATGGAAAACGTCCTGGCTGCTCTTGGAGCCGAACCTGTTTCCTGGTCGCACCGTCTCGAATGCTGCGGCGCCAACTTCACCCTGTCGCGCCCCGGCGTTGTCCTGCAGCTTTCAAATGCCATACTTGCCTCGGCCAAGGCTGCAGGCGCCGACTGCGTCATGGTCGCCTGCCCGCTCTGCCACGGTAACCTGGACATCCGTCAGCAGGAGATCGAGGAAGGGTATAAGGTCCAGTATGGCATGCCTGTCTTTTATATCACCCAGATGGTGGGGCTGGCGGTCGGATTATCCTCCAGCCGCCTGGGACTGGAAAGCATGATGGTCAGCCCGTTGCCCCTGTTGAAGGAAAAGAAATTACTGTAGGGGCAGGCCCGTGTGCCTGCCCTGAACGGTCGACCGCATGGGCAGGGCGACCACACAGGGTCGCCCCTACGAGGAACGTATAAATGTCAAGAATCGGCGTATTCATTTGTCACTGTGGAGAGAACATCTCCCGAACTGTAGACGTGGAGCGGGTTGCAGCTTCTGCAGGCAGGCTGCCCGGCGTTGCCTACGCCACCGAATATAAGTACATGTGCTCCGATCCTGGGCAGAACTTGCTGAAAAAGGCCGTGGCCGAGCACAAACTCACCGGTATCGTCGTCGCGGCTTGCAGTCCGCGCATGCATGAGAAGACCTTCCGCAAGGCGGCCCAGGCAGCTGGCCTCAACCCGTTCATGTGCGACATGGCCAACATCCGCGAGCACTGCTCATGGGTTCATGAGGACCGGGAAGAAGCGACGGCCAAGGCGAGCGATATGGTCCGGCTGATGGTGGAGCGGGTGAAGCGGGGAAAATCATTGGAACCGATCACCGTCCCGGTCACCAAGCGTTCGCTGGTCATCGGCGGCGGTATTGCCGGCATCCAGGCTGCCCTGGACATCGCCGACGCCGGACACCAGGTGGTGCTCGTCGAGCGCGAGCCTTCAATCGGTGGCCATATGGCCCAGCTTTCCGAGACCTTTCCCACCCTTGACTGTTCCCAATGCATCATGACGCCGAAGATGGTCGATGCCGCCAATCATCCCAACATAAAGCTCTACACCTGGTCGGAGATCGAAAGCATCGATGGCTATATCGGCAACTTCTCCGTCACCATCCGCAAAAAGGCCCGCTCTGTTGATGAGGATACGTGCACCGGCTGCGGTATCTGCATGGCCAAATGCCCGCAGAAGAAAATCCCCAACAAATTCGACCAGGATCTGGGCCTGCGCTCTGCCATTTATGTCCCCTTTCCCCAGGCGGTACCCAATACGCCGGTAATCGACCGGGAAAACTGCCTCAAGTTCAGAGCCGGTAAATGCGGCCTCTGTGCCAAGGTATGCGGACCCCAGGCCATAGATTTCGAACAGCAGGACCAGCTTGTAATGGAGCCGGTCGGCGCCATCGTTGTTGCCACCGGGTTCGACCTCTACTCCATTGATCGGAAGCCGGAAGTAAGCCCCATCGAAGGTTATGGCGAATTCGGTTACGGCACCATCCCTGATGTCATCGACGGCTTGACTTTCGAACGCCTCGCCAGTGCATCCGGCCCTACGGGCGGAAAAATCCTCCGTCCTTCAGACGGCAAGGAACCTAAGCAGGTGGTTTTCATCCAGTGCGTTGGCAGCAGGGCCAGGGAAAAGGGCATTTCCTACTGCTCCAAGATCTGCTGCATGTACACTGCCAAGCATACCATGCTTTACCACCACAAGGTTCACGACGGCCAGGCTTACGTCTTCTATATGGATGCCCGCACCCCCGGCAAGAGCTATGATGAGTTTTGGCGGCGGGCGGTGGAGGAAGAGGAGGCGGTCTATATACGCGGCATGGTTTCCCGGCTCTACCAGAAGGGGGACAAGGTGGTGGTTATGGGGAGCGATACCCTGGTCGGGGTACAGGTGGAAATCGAGGCCGACCTGGTGGTATTGGCGACGGCAGTCCAGGCCCAGCCCGGCGCTGACAGCCTGGCCCAGAAGCTTGGTATTTCCTACGACAAATACAATTTCTACTCCGAAGCCCACGCGAAACTCAGACCGGTGGAGTGCGCCACGGCCGGCATCTATCTGGCCGGAGCCTGCCAGGGGCCGAAGGATATACCCGATACGGTGAGTCAGGCTTCGGCAGCAGCGGCCAAGGTGATGACCCTTTTCGCCAAGGATCAGCTGGAGCGGGAGCCGATCGTGGCCCGGGTCAACGAGAAAAATTGTGTCGGCTGTTTTTACTGTAAGAAAGTCTGCCCCTATGGCGCCATCGAAGAGAAGGAAATCAGGGACCGCCAGGGGAACCTGATAAGGGTCGTCGCCTATGTTAATCCCGGCGTCTGCGGCGGCTGCGGCACCTGCCAGGCCACCTGTCCGTCCAAGAGTGTGGAATTGGACGGCTATACCGATGAACAGATCATTGCCATGATAGAGGCGTTGTAGGAAAAACAAATCCACCACGAAGGCACGAAGAGCACGAAGGAAGGCGAAAGACGGAACAAAAAGCCGGATAGATCCTGAGCTAAAAGTTTTTGATTTCTTCGTGTCCTTCGTGTCTTCGTGGTGAAAGGTTTTAATCATGCATCCAGAAAAACAACATCACGAGCTCGAACCAAAAATCGTCGCCTTTGTCTGCACCTGGTGCACCTACGCCGGGGCGGACCTGGCGGGGACATGGAATTGGACGGCTATACCGATGAACAGATCATTGCCATGATAGAGGCGTTGTAGGAAAAACAAATCCACCACGAAGGCACGAAGAGCACGAAGGAAGGCGAAAGACGGAACAAAAAGCCGGATAGATCCTATGGCTTGGCTTTACACCTAAAAAGTTTTTGATTTCTTCGTGTCCTTCGTGTCTTCGTGGTGAAAGGTTTTAATCATGCATCCAGAAAAACAACATCACGAGCTCGAACCAAAAATCGTCGCCTTTGTCTGCACCTGGTGCACCTACGCCGGGGCGGACCTGGCGGGGACATGGAATTGGACGGCTATACCGATGAACAGATCATTGCCATGATAGAGGCGTTGTAAGATAACAAATCCACCACGAAGGGCACGAAGAGCACGAAGGAAGGCGAAAGACGGAACAAAAAGCCGGATAGATCCTATGGCTTGGCTTTACACCTAAAAAGTTTTTGATTTCTTCGTGTCCTTCGTGTCTTCGTGGTGAAAGGTTTTAATCATGCATCCAGAAAAACAACATCATGAGCTCGAACCAAAAATCGTCGCCTTCGTCTGCACCTGGTGCACCTACGCCGGGGCGGACCTGGCGGGGACAAGCCGCATGCAGTATCCGGCCAACGTCCGGGTGCTGAAATTCCCCTGCACGGGGCGCATCGATCCGGTTTTTATCCTTCGTGCCTTCCAGCGCGGTGCTGATGGGGTGCTGGTCTCCGGCTGCCATCCTGGCGACTGCCATTACATGGCGGGGAATTTTCATGCCCGCCGCCGCTTTGCCGCCTTTCGTCAACTGCTGGAGTTTGTCGGTGTCGATCTCAATCGTCTCCAGTTTTCCTGGGTATCGGCTGCCGAGGGGGGGAAATGGGTGGAGGTGGTAACGGAACTGACCGAGCGAATCAGAGTGCTGGGGCCGATGACCGAATTCAAGGAACTGGAGACAGAGGAACACTGGTCAGGGGCACTGGACACACCGGAGCTGCAAGAGGCCTATGGTAGCATCTAAAGCTGGAAAGACTCGTACTGAAGGTTATACATGAACAATACGGCAGAAAAAATCGCAGTAACCCCCTCCATCGATACCACCGGGTACGCCGCCACCAGCGAAATCATCGGGAAGGAAGCGGCCAAACTGCTTGCCGGCGGCAGCGTCACAGCCGTCATCGGCTATAAGGCCGGTCGCCTGGCCGGCACCGCAATCCCCCATATCATTACCGATCCGGCTAAGGCCAGTGAACTCATCTTCTCGCCGGCTTGCGTCAACAACCTGGCCCTCTACCTGACCAAGGCCAAGAAAGAGATCCGCCGAGCCGGCAAGATAGCCATCGTCGCCAAGGGATGCGACATGCGGGCCCTGGCAGGGCTCTTGGGTGAATCACAGCTCAAAAGGGAGGATCTCTATATCATTGGCGTCGCCTGCGCCGGGGTAAAAGGGAACGGACCTGCGAACAGTGAGCCGCTTACCGCCGGAAACATTTCGCGCAAGTGCCGCGAGTGCTCCGTCCATACACCTGAAGGGGCTGATCTCATTGTGGGAACAACCCCTGACCTGCCGGAACTGACCCCGCTGGAGGGCGAAGAGCTGGCACGGCTGGAGGCGATGACCCCTGGGGAGCGCTGGGCCTTCTGGAAGGAGCACTTTTCCCGCTGCATTCGCTGCCTGGCCTGCCGCCAGGTCTGCCCTTTCTGCTACTGCGAGCAGTGCATGTGCGACCGTAACCGTCCACAGGCAGTGGAGACAACACCTCGTCCGGCAGGGAACACAGCCTGGCACATCGTCCGTGCCATGCACCTGGCAGGACGCTGCGCCGGTTGTGCCGAATGCGAACGGGCCTGCCCCATGGATATCCCCTTGAACCTCCTTAACCGGAAAATGGCCAAGGAGCTGAAGGCACTCTATGACTTCGAGGCTGGGCTCACTCCAGTGGAGAAGGGGCCGCTGGCAGAGTATAAAGATAATGACGACCAGAGTTTCATCAAATAATTTCGTAGGGCGGCTACCCGTAGCCGCCCATCATCCGGGCAACCACAGGGGGTTGCCCCTACAGGAAACAAAATGCAGAAAACGATTACTGACCAGAACCTCTGTATCCTTATCGATATCCTCATCAAAGAGGGGACACGCGTTGTTGCGCCCAGGCAGAGCGGCAGCATAATCCTTTACGAGCCGCTTGACAGTGGCGAGCAACTGGCACTTGGCACTCTGCCACGACGCTCGGCCAAGGAGACCTTCTTCCCCCTCTGCGAAACCATCCTCACCTATGAGAGAAACTGTGATGGGGTAAAGGTGGCAGATGTGGATGTGGCCGCTTTTCCCGAGACCGTTCTTGTTGGGGCGCGTCCCTGCGATGCTGCTGCGCCTTCCATTCTCGATGCCGTTTTCACCTGGGATTACAACGACGAGTTTTTCCTTGAGCGCCGCCGTAAGACCACCATCATCGGGTTGGCCTGTGCCACTGCTGACGACGCATGTTTCTGTACGGCTACAGGACTCTCTCCCCAGGACAGCAAAGGGTCGGATCTTTTTCTTACCCCCTTGACCGAAGGAGGCTATGCCTGTGATGGTTTCACGGAAAAGGGGAAGGCTTTTCTGGGTCGATATGCATCGCTTTTCGGTGAGCAGGGGGAAACAAAGCCGCTGCCTGTGTCGGAACCTGTGGCGTTTCGCCTGGATTTGGCCGAGATCAAGACCTGGCTTACTGAAAACTTTGAAAGCCCTCTCTGGCAGGAGATCGCCGATCGCTGTGCCGGCTGCGGCGCCTGTGCCTTCCTCTGCCCGGTCTGCCATTGCTTCGATATCGTCGATGAGGGGACTGATGCCAAGGGAGCACGGCGGAAGAGCTGGGATGCCTGCGGCTTCGGCAAGTTCACCAACCACGCCTCGGGCCACAATCCCCGCGATATCCAGAACAAGCGCTACCGAAACCGGATCATGCACAAATTCAAGTACTACGGTGACAAGTTCGGCCAGACCCTCTGTACCGGCTGTGGCAGATGCATCCGGCATTGCCCCGTGGGGATCGATATCAAGGCGGTCCTGGAGAAGATTCAAAAACAATAAATCCACCACGAAGACACGAAGAGCACAAAGGAAAGACGAAAGACACAATTCAGGACAATCAGGATCAAAGGCAAAACCGTTTTGACATTTGTTTTTATCCTGAGATGATTTCTTCTTGCCCTTCGTGCCTTCGTGGTGAAAAGGCATCTTATGTGCGATCACAACAAAAATATCTATAGACCGTATCTCGTCACCATCGAATCGATCATCGATGAAACCCCGGACGTGCGCACCTTGCGGCTGGTGTTCCAGGACGAGCAGGTAAGGGATACATTTTCCTTCCGCGCCGGCCAGTTCGCCGAGTACTCTGCTTTTGGCGCCGGCGAGTCCACTTTCTGCATCGCCTCTTCCCCCACCCGCAAGGGTTTCGTCGAGTGTTGTTTCAGGGCCACCGGTAGGGTTACCGAAGCCCTGCGCCGGCTTGAGGTGGGTGAAACCATCGGCGTGCGCGGCCCCTACGGCAACTCCTTTCCCATCGAGCAGTTCTTCGGCAAGAACCTGGTTTTTGTGGCGGGAGGAATAGCGCTTCCCCCCTTACGGACAGTGATCTGGAACTGTCTCGACTGGCGTGACAAGTTCGGCGACATCACCATAGTCTATGGTGCCCGCACCGAGGCCGATCTTGTCTATAAGCAGGAATTGAAGGATTGGCAGGAGCGGGGGGACGTGAAGCTGGTGAAGACGGTGGATCCGGGTGGAAATGGCCCTGAATGGGACGGCAAGGTCGGCTTTGTGCCCACCATCCTGGAAGAGGCCGCCCCTGCCGCAGAAAACACGATTGGCCTGGTCTGTGGCCCGCCGATTATGATCAAATTTACCCTGCCGGTGCTGGAAAAGCTGGGCTTCAAGGATGACGCCATTTATACGACCTTGGAAAATCGTATGAAATGCGGACTGGGGAAATGCGGCCGGTGCAATGTGGGCAATGTCTACGTCTGCAAGGATGGACCAGTATTCACTGCTGCCCAGGTCAAGGCCATGCCTCAGGAGTTCTGAGGCTGGTGACTGAGAGTTTGTTGGAGGGGTTTGGGTCCGGGAAGTTTTCCGGACCCTTTTTTTTCTTGCAGGTTACGGTTACCGATGTCTGGCTTTCTACAAGCCGCTTACCTCCCGATCCTTCGGATATTCCACCTGAATGCTGAAGGATATTTCCCGCTTTGTTCCAGGATCAACCGGCAGTTTCCAGACAAGGGTTCCGTCCGTTTTTATTTCTTCTGGCTTTATGCTGGGCTCTCCAAGGGTGACCTTTATTTCCTCATCGCCGGGTAAGGGTAGTTGATCGTTAATGACGATGGTAGTTGCTTCCCTGCGATAATTGGTGACCTCGATTTTATAGCCGTATGTCTGGCGATTCTTGCCGAACAGCCCTGCCTCCTTGTGGCGCTTCAACTCTTCCCGCTTGATGGAAACCTGATCATCCACCCCGAAGAACAGCTCGAACTTCTCACCGGCTGCCACCTTCCGCAGGTGTCCGGAGCCGATGAAATTACCCCCGGTGAAGATATTGACCTTGCCGGGAAGAAGAGGATAGGCAGCACCGTTGATGATCTGGGACCTGAGGTAGGCATATGGGGAAAGTTTGGGGATCGCCAGGTAATCCACCTGCACCGGCAGTTTTTCAATGGCCACCGTCGTCCCATGGCTGGTGCCGTCGGAGGGAATATCTACAGGGCGGCGGATATGAAAGAGGAGCGAAGTCTGCTCTTGACCCACATCGGCTGTCAAATGCTGTGCCTGTTCCTCAGCCTCCGGCGCCTCGTCAAATCTTTCTTCTTTCAGCACCTGAGCCTTACTTCTATAGGCAGGCGCTGCCATGGCTGCTGCCGCGGGATATACTGGCATGGGGCGATAAAAGGACAGGCGCCACGGATAGAGGGAGGGGGGATTCCCCCCAATGGCCGGTCGTGCCGTGGAAAGGTATAGATCCACATTATTCCAGTCCTCGCCGGTTTGCTGCCGGACCTGGCCCTTAAAAGTAAACTCTACTGATTTTGCATCACCGGCCAATCGTGCATCGTAGGCCGGCTCCCATCCGGCATGGCTTACAACCCCGGACAGCTCAAGGGTAAGACTTCCAGCCTTTGCGACTTCCACCGTTACTTCCACCACCTTCGCCTCTTTCCTGGCAGTACCGCGGCCGGCTTCCAGCTCACTGGTCAGGGCATCGATCTTTTCCTTGACCTTAGCCTTCTCCATCTCCAGGTCGAGGCTTTTCTCTTCAGCGGCGGTAATGCCGTTGCCAATGAAATTCAACGCTTCGTCCAGATCTGCCGTAGTTGGTTTACCCACCGCCAGTTCCTTGGAAATGCGCTCACCCCAAGCCAACTTTATTGAGTCAATGAATCCCTTCTGGGCGGCAAGTCCACCCTTGCGCGCGTCAAGGCCAGCCAGCACCCGCTGCAGTTTTTTTATTTCCTCTTCCAGTTCCCTGGCCCTTTTCTCCGGAGTCTGGTCGAGGAAGCTCCTCTTTATCTCCATCCCGGTTATGGTGGCCACAGCGCTTCCACACCCATCAACCCTGATTGTGTCATCATGCATGAGTGCCGGCAGCGGGCTTATCCCAATCAGGTAATTTCCCTGCTTCAGTTCAACAGTTGCCGTGCGTCTGGTCATGGCACGATCGGGATACACGGTGACCGATGTTATGCGGGGGGAGAAGGGAATGCGGGGAATTTCACCGGCTGTCGCCAACAGAGGGAAGAGGATGGTTACCGCCAGAACGGAAAACTTCAGATAAGAGCCCATGGTTTTCTCCTTATACCTGCAGTAGGTAAAAAAACGGCCAGGGCTGATGTTTACTCCCTGACCGTCTTAAAACATCATCGACAAATGTTCCTTCTTCACATGTTGATGCCGGTAACTATCTGCAACTGCCGGTTTGCCGGATCCTCTTTCTTCTCGCCTGCATAAAGGCCACGAATCTTGCACAGCATGTCGAGGCCCATCATCCTGGTCGTCCAGTCGGGTTTTTCCACCCCTTCCACATACTTGACCGCCTGACAAATTTCGTGGACCATCTGCACCACATAGTCGTCGTTCATTCCTTGGGCATCCAGCTTTGTCATGATTCCCTTCATCGCTCTATTGGAAATCTGATTAGAAGGCAGTTGCCCATCGACAGATGTTACCACCTCGGGTACGCGGGTAGCAGACATCGCCTCTGCAGCTGCTTTCGCCATTGACTGTCCGCTGGCCGCAGAAAATCCCGATTTTGCATTCTCCATTTCGGCTGCAGCCGGACCTGGATATTGGCCTGTCTGGGGGTCTTGTTTGTGCCGCTCGACAAAGGTGGCAAAGGCATCATATCCAGACTCCGGCTTGCCTGCCATGGCAGGCTCTTTGGAAAAAGCATCCGCCAAACCTTCGGCACCTTGCGTTTCAGTTTCGTATATTTCTGCCGCGTTGTCAAAACTGCCATTGTCTGTTATTTCGACGACAACATCCCCTTGTCCATCGGCGTCTTTGACCGGCTTCGCGGCAGTTTCCGTTGCAAACCTCGAGAAAAAAGGCCCGCCGCTGCCCATGAGCGGGCTTTGACTTTTGGCTCTTTCCGGAGCTGTATCGTTGAATACGGAAGCGTCAAATCCGGTAGTGCTGCCTGATTTAGCCTGTGCCTGAACGGGTTCTGCCTGGGCCAGTCGGTCGGCTGGCCCAGGCTGGGAGGCAGATGTGGTCACAACAGGCTCTTTTTTCAAGACAAATGCGTGTGAGCAAACTGAACAGCGGGCTTTGATGCCCGTATCGGGTATTTTTGCGTCATCAACCTGAAACTTGCTGTTGCACTTTTCACAATAAACGATCATCCACGTTCTCCTGAAAAACAACTAATCCCTGCTGCCTCAATTACTTATATCCGAACTATTTTTATAGCAGAAGGGGGACAAGAGTGTCAATTATTCCATCTTTACAGCAACGGATGGCCATCTGAGAGACCTGAAGCTTACTTTACCGTTACAGGATGAAAGAGCCATGGGGGAAATCCTCCATGGCCGCACGTGCTCTGCTCCAACCGGCGACTATCTTTTCTGCAGATGTTCCATAACCTCGTTGCTGCTCCTCACGGCTGCCGCCACACAGTCATTGAGACCGATGCCTCGGTAGCTGTTGCCGGTAAGCAAAAGCCCCTGGTGATTCCGTCCGGCATCCAGCAAGGCCTGCAGCCTTTTGCCGTGCCCGACGGTGTACTGGGGGATTGCTTTTTCGTGGCGGAAGATCCTGACAAAATCTGGAGGCGCAGCTATTCCCATGATGGTCTTCAGGTTGTCACATACCCTGCGTTGCACCTCCTCATCGGATAGCTTGATGTACTCGGGAAAACAGGCTCCGCCCATCATGCTTCGCAGCAGCACTCTGCCTTGGGGTGCCCTGTTTTCGAAGATGCTGGAATCCCAAAGGGTACCGAGGATATTCATTCCTTCTCCCTTGGGAATCAGGTAGCCGAACCCGTTCAGGTCATGGCTGATCTTATCCTGCTCATAACCTAAGCAGACAACGCTCATCGTTGCATAGGGAATCTGACCAAGGATGCCGGTCATGGCACTGTCCAGTCCTTCCAGCATCTGCCCCGTAGCGTAGGCCGGGGTCGCCAGCACGACCACGTCGGCATCAAGCTCCCTGCTGGTCGTCTCGACCCGGTACGGTACCGAGCTTCCCTTGCGGATCCTGACAACCTCTTCACCGACAGAGAGCACTTCGCAACCCAGCTGGCCACGGATGATTTCGGTCAAGGTCTGGAGACCATCACGGAACGAGGTGAGAATGCCGCCCGGCCCTGCCGCACTTGCCACCGCTTTACCTTCGGCAAGTTCCTGTTTTTTCTTTTTCGCCAGCTTGACCATGGCCATGACCAGTCCGCCGTATTCACGTTCCAGTTCGGCAATCCTCGGGAAGCAGGACTGCAGGGACATGGTCTCAGGATCACCGGCAAAAATGCCGGAAACCATGGGCGCTATCAGCTTGCGTAGCGCTTCGTCACCAAGTCGGCGTCGGCCGAAGGCGGCCAATGTCTCGTCCACTCCATCTGGCGCTTTGGCGATGAAGGGGGTGGGTTCCAATGCGAGGCGCAACTTTCCGGGCCAGGAGATAAGCTTGCTTTTGAAGAAAGAGGGACCGTTCTCAGGCAGTTGGTGCAAAAAGCCTTCCGAGTAGATGAAACGTTTTCTTGCATTATCATTGCTGCGCAGCAGCTGCGAATCAGCCTGCAGGTCCCGGCACAGGTCCAGGGTCTGGGGCTTGTTGTCGAGAAAACCGTTAGGGCCCCATTCGCAGAGATAACCATCTGCTTTAATGCTCCTGATCTTTCCACCGACCCGCTCTTCTTTCTCCAAAAGGGCTATTTCCAGTTCCATCCCCGCTTTTTTTGCTTTCTCCCGCAGGAGCCAGGCTGTTGCAAGACCGGTAATACCGCCGCCTACAATTATCGCTTTTTTCATTTGGAGCTCTCCCTGTTGGGCTTGATGGGGCTGGAACAGCTGAATACTAAGCCCTTCTAACCTTTCTTGTCAAGGCAAACGCTGGTGTTACAATGGTTGACATAAGAACTTTGCGCCATTACATTGGCTATTCTGAATTGAATATATGGCGAAAGGACATTCATGGCAACCACCGACTATTATCAGGTGCTTGGGTTGAAAAAAGGGGCATCTGCCGACGAGATCAAGAAAGCTTACAGAAAGCTGGCCGTCAAATATCATCCGGACAAGAACCCTGGCAATAAGGAGGCTGAGGAAAAATTCAAGGAGATAAACGAAGCCTATGCGGTTCTCTCCGATCCCCAGAAAAAGGCACAGTACGACCAGTTTGGCGATACCGGTTTTCACCAGCGCTTCTCCCAGGAGGATATTTTCCGCGGTTTCGATGTGGGAGACCTTTTCAAGGACAAAGGCTTCGGTACCGATGACATATTTTCCCGCATCTTCGGCGGCGGTTTTGGTGGCTTCCAACAGGGGGGTGGTCGGTTCGCCCAGAGACCCCGCAAGGGTGATGACTTTTCCATGGAAGCGAACGTTTCCTTTCATGAGGCGTTTAGTGGCTGTGAAAAACGCATTGCCTACATGAAGGACGGCCAGCGGGAGGAGCTTTCGGTAAAGATTCCTGCCGGCATTGAGAACGGTGCCAAGCTGAGGCTGCAGGGTAAGGGGGGCAGCGGCATCCATGGCGGGCCTAACGGCGACCTTTATCTTACGGTGAAAGTCGGAGGAGATCCGGTACTGCAGCGGGAAGGTGATGACATCGTCGTCTCCCAGGAGGTGAGGTTCACGGAAGCAGCCTTGGGTGCCTCCCTGGATGTGCCGACCATGGATGGGACCAAGAGGATCAAGGTCCCGGCAGGCATCCAGCCGGGCACGAAGATCCGGCTGAAGGGGCTTGGATTCCCGCGCCTGGCAGGGTCCGGGCGCGGTGATCTCTTCGTCAGGGTCGGGGTAAAGGTGCCGGAACAACTGACCGGGCCACAACGGCAACTGCTGGAAGAACTGTCGAAGAAAGGACTCTAAAAGCAGGGACAGGGGGCACTGAGGAGGCACTGGAATCGGGGAACTGGTGCTTTCCCAGTCACCAGTCACCAATCACCAATCACCAATCACCAATCACCAATCACCAATCACAGCTTTATTTCAATGGCGGCCCCTTTGCGAAGATCGTTGACCCACTGGTTGAACCGCTCTTCCGATTTCTTTTTATAGAGAAGATCTTCGATTTCCGCCTTTACCTCTTCAAAGGGCCGCGGCTTGCCTTTGCTGCGTTCTTCCAACTTGATGATATGGAAACCGGCGGCAGTCTTGACCGGATCGCTGACCTCTCCAGGTTTCATGCCGCTGACTGCGGCTTCAATCTCCCCTATCATGTCCCCTTTTTTAAAGGTACCAAGGTCTCCGCCATCCTTTTTTGCCGCGGGGTCGTCCGAGAACTGCCTGGCCAGCTCGGCGAAATCCTTGCCGCTCCGAGCCTCCTGCAAAACCTGCGTTGCCGTCGTCATTACCTTTGCCGCTTCACTCTCCGGCGCATCTTTGCCGACCTTGAAGAATATGTGGCGGGCGCGGAAGAACTCTTCTTCGCCGTAACGGTTGTGATTGGCTTCGTAATATTCCCTGATTTCACGCTCCCCTACCTGAATCTTTGAGCGCACTTCCTGGCTCATCAGCCTCAGGCGCTCAAGTTGTTCCCTGAGCTGGGTCTTGTACTGTTCAAAAGAAAGTCCTTGTCCTGCAAGGGCAGCAACTAAAGCTTCCTGCGTAAGGTTGTTCTGTTTTTTTACATCCTCAATGGACTGCCTCAGTTCCTCTTCGGGAACCTTGATATCCAGCTCTTTAATCTTTTGCTCAACCAGCTTTTTGTCTATCAGGCGGTCCAGTGCAATTTTGCGTAATGCAGCCTTGTCCGGAGTCTCGGCAGGGCCTTTTTTCTCCATCTCCTTGATTATCTGGTCAGTCTCTTTCTGCACTTCAAGGGTGGTGATGACATCGTCGTTGACAATGGCGGCAACTGCAGTGATCAGCTCCCCTTTTGCAGCTGCGGGACAAATGAAGAGGACACTGACAGCAAAATAAAGCAAGAACTTGTTCATAATGGCTTCCATGGGCTCGGGTTAGTGCAAAAAAGCGGCCGGACGAAACGCCCGGCCGCAGTTCCAAAAGTAAAAAGGGTGGTTATTTCTTGTCTGGTGCTGGCGGCTGCGCGTTAGATTTATCTGCAGGTTTTTCACCGTCCAGTGTCTTGAGCGCATCTTCTTTCACCGTGACCTTGGCGCCCTTTTTCAGATCTTCCTTAAGCTTCTTGAACACTTCCTGCTGTTTCTCGGGAAGAATGGCAGCTTTAATCTGCTCTTTCACCTCATCCAAAGGTCTGACACCTGCAGGACGCTTTCCTGTGAGCTTGATGATGTGGTAACCGTACTTGGTCTGGACTATGCCAGAGGTTGCACCTTCCTTGAGACCGAAAACAGCGTTCTCGAATTCGGGGAGCATGGACCCCTTGCCGAACCAGCCCAAGTCTCCTCCTTTTGCAGCGGCTGCATCGATGGATTGTTTTTTCGCCAACTCTTCGAAGTTGCCCCCGGCTTTGAGCTGCTTGAGGATTTCTTGCGCCTCGGGCTCGGTTTTCACCAGAATGTGGCTCGCTCTTACCTGTTCGCCGGTGCGGAATTTTTCCTTGTTCTTATTGTAAAAATCCTGAAGCTCAGCGTCGCCTATCTTTGCCTGCTCCTCGACTTTTTTCTTCAGGAATGCCTCAACGATAATCCGGTTTTTCAACTCTTCCAGCTTGTCGGCTACAGCCTGACTCTTGTCGATACCATCCTTTTTCGCCTGCTGGAGAATAAGCTCCCGGACCACCATGGTATCGAGCAGCTCCTTCTTGCCTTCCACTGTTTCTGCCATCGGCTTCAGGTATGGGGGAAGCGCTTCCACCTCTTTATTAAAATCGCTGCCGGTAATGGTCGAGCCATTGACCTCTGCCAAGACCGGCCCGGATTTCTTTTCTTCCTTGGCTCCGGTACCTGTTTGCCCCTTGCAGCCGAAAACTGCGGTAATGCAGAGTGCGACAAAGAATAGCTTTCCAGTTTGTCTGTAGTTCACGCCATGACTCCTTAGATTATATTAATATTTTCTCAGTCTTTTATAAGTAGCACATCACCCTAGGGTTTTCAAGAGATTTCCCGCCTCCTTGAGCACGCCATCAAAGGAGGTGTCGGCAAGTTCGGCGCAAAGACGGAAATCGGGGGTAAACTGGTATTTTTTCGGTTGTTGCCGGATCAAGCCAATGATGGTGTCTGGTGAAACGGGAGTCTTTTGGTGGAAGGAGAGAACCAGCTTTTTGCCGTCGAATTCTATTTCCTTGACCAGCATTGCCTTCAGCGCTACCCGCAGCTTCATGACCTCAACCAGATAGAGGGCCGCCAGCGGAAGTTTGCCGAAGCGATCGACAAGCTCGCCCATTATCTCCGCCACATCCTCCTCTGAAGTTGCCTGGGTAAGGCGCTTGTAGATGATCAGCCGCTGGTTCGGTTCTCGGACATAATCCTCGGGGATAAACGCCGGAATACGCAGCTTGATCTCCGGTTCCACCCGTTCCGCAAGCTCTTCACCCTTCAATTGTCTGATTGCTTCTTCCAGCAACTCGGTATAGAGCTCGAAACCTACCGCAGCAATATCGCCAGATTGACGTGCACCCAGCAAATCACCGGCACCCCTGATCTCAAGATCGTGGGTCGCGATGCGGAACCCTGCTCCCAGCTCGGTCAGCTCCTGAATGATCTTCAGCCGCTCCCTGGCATCTGCCGATATGGCACCCTCGCCGGGTATGAGCAGGTAAGCGTAGGCGCGCTGCTTGGAGCGACCGACCCTGCCGCGCAGCTGGTAGAGCTGAGAAAGACCGAAGGTGTCGGCCCGGTTGACGATGAGGGTGTTGGCAGTGGGAATGTCCAGGCCGGATTCGATGATGGTCGTACAAAGCAGCAGGTTGCTTTCCCCATGCATGAAGGAAAGCATCACCCTTTCCAGCTCCTTCTCCTCCATCTGTCCATGACCGACGGCTATCTTCGCTTCGGGGACGATCCTTTGCAGGTGCTCCGCCATGGCGCCGATGGTCTGTACCCGGTTGTGGACGAAGAAAATCTGTCCCCCCCGGCGCAATTCCCTGAGCACCGCCTCGCGGATCAAATCATCGGAAGTGCGGGCAACGAAGGTTTTAATGGCAAGCCGATCCACCGGAGGGGTATCGATGATGGAAAGGTCCCTGATGCCCATCAGCGACATGTAAAGTGTCCGGGGAATAGGGGTGGCGGTCAGGGTCATGATGTCGACCACCGCCCGGTATTTCTTCAGCCTCTCCTTGTGGGTCACCCCAAAACGCTGCTCCTCGTCGATGATGAGCAGCCCCAGGTCCTTGAATACGATATCCTTCTGCAGGAGGCGATGGGTGCCGATAACAACGTCCACCGTCCCGTTTTTCACCCCCTCGATGATCTCCTTCTGCTCCTTGGGGGTGCGGAAGCGGGAGAGCATTTCCACTTTCACCGGGTATGATTTCAGACGCGCAGAAAAAGTTTCCAGGTGCTGCTGGGCAAGAACGGTCGTCGGTACCAGCACTGCCACCTGTTTGCCGTCCATGACCGCCTTGAAAGCGCCACGCAGGGCAACCTCGGTCTTGCCATAGCCCACATCGCCGCAAATCAGCCGGTCCATTGGCTTCTTGCTCTCCATGTCGAGCAGCACGTCCTCGATTGCCGCCTGCTGATCAGGGGTTTCCTCATAGGCGAAGGCCGCCTCGAATTCCTGGTAAAGCTCATCGGGGGGCGAAAAGGCGTGGCCTTCTTCCACCTGGCGTGCTGCATATATCTTCAACAGCTCGCCGGCCATTTCCTGGATGGCTGCCCGGGCTTTGGCCTTGGTTTTCTCCCAACCGGCCCCACCCAGCTTGTCCACATGGGGTTCAACCCCCTCGGCCCCCACGTAACGCTGCACCAGGTTGATCCGGTCCACCGGTAGGTAAAGTTTGTCGGCTCCGGCGTATTCCAGGAGCAGGAAATCACCTTCCATGCCGGAAAAGGTGAGATGCTGCAGTCCCCGGTAGATGCCGACACCGAAATCGATGTGCACCATGTAATCGCCGGGCTTCAGTTCGGCAAGGGAAGTAAGAAGTTGTTTCCTTCTCGCTTCGGAAACGCCACGGCGTTTGATCCTGACGCCGAAGATCTCCTCCTCTGCAATAATGACCAGCTGGTCTTCAGCTAGCTGGAATCCCCGTGAGATATCCCCGACCATGATGCGTAACTGGCTGTCGGAACGCCCCAACTCACCCGGGAAATCCCGTTCCGAGAGAGCCAGTGGCAGATTGTAATGGGAAAGCATCTCATAAAGGCGCTGGGCCTGGTTGCGCTGGTGGCAAATCATGAGCACATGTTTTTGTTCGGCCTGCCGGGCAAGAAGCTTTTCCACCAGCGGTTTCAGTACTCCTTCACCCTCAGCCGTAACATCCAGCTTAAAGCAGCTGTTGTCCTGCACCTGAAGACGGATGGTCTGCCCGGCGTCCCTGCCGCCGGCTATCTCCAGGAAGGGGATGGAGAGGCGACGTCCCTGGTCAAGATAGCTGCCAAGCTGCACTGCATCCAGAAAGAGGTCATTTATCTCACAGACAATGTTGTCTTTTTCCAGGGATTTGCGCTCGCCGGCAGCTAGTTCTTCGGCAAAACCATTCTCCGCTGCTGCCATGGCTGCAGGGTCGTAGATGACCTTGAGGAAATCTTCACCGCAGTAGTCAAAAAGGCTTTCCAGGTCAGGGTGGAACAGGGGTTGAAGGTATTCGACCCCGGGGGGGTATATGGCACTTTGCAGCTGCTCAAGTAGTTCACGACGCCTGGTAGCAGGTATCTCAAGGGCGTCGCACCTTCTTTTCAGCCGGGGTGCAAAAGCTGTCAGGACTTCTTCGGAGATGACCACCTCGCGTGAAGGGAGAAGGATCAACTCCTGCAACGGCTGCAGGGATCGCTGGGTAACCGGGTCAAAGGTGCGGATGGTGTCGACGAAATCGCCGAAGAACTCGATACGGACCGGTGTCGGCAGGTCCGGAGGGAAGATATCCAGTATTCCTCCCCGGATGGAAAACCCACCCCGATCCTCCACCAGCGGCACGTGGGAGTAACCTAACTTGACCAGTTTCTCAAGCAGCAGATCCCGCTCCACCTCTTCACCGGCGACGATGTACTGGGAGATTTGACCAAGGGTTTTTCGCGGCAGGACCTTCTGCATCAGTGCGGGCAGTGGAACAATCACAGCGCCGGCCCTGCCGTCCATCATGCGGAACAATACGTTGAGCCTCTGCCCTACGATATCGGCATGTGGTGAGGCCGTGTCGAACGGGGCAGTATCCCATGGGGGGAAATAGAGAACCCGCTCATCGCTGCCGGAGTAAAAGCGCATCTCCCGGTACAGCTCCTCTGCTGTGTCGGCGTCGGGTGTGATTATGAAAAGAAGCCGAGAGTGCTCATCCCACAGGCGGGAAAGAATGTAGGCGGGAGCAGAGCCTTTCAGTCCGGCAAGGGTGACATTAGCATCGTCCGGTGCAATGGCGGCGACAATTTTTTTGGGACTGGAGATGAAAGCGGTCATGGCAACGGTTGCAGCAATTGGAATAAACGGCATTGAACCTGGAAAGCATAACAAAAAAGCAGCTGTTTAGCCACAATTATGGCAAGAGCAGCTTGCTGCACTCTTTTTTCGGCCGGGCATTATTCCTTAAAGAAAAAAGGTCCATCGCCGAAAAGTTTTTTAAGCCGCCAAAAGCATCTGACTCTGGTGTCTTGGCACGACTGCATCCATATGGGATATAATAATGACAGATGAGACAAATGTTTATGGAACAGTGTTGACTTACTTTTCCAATGAATTTACGACTATCAAGGAACGCCTGAAAACCGGGCAGTTCGAAAACTATCGGGAGCGGGTGGTTGTCAGTCAACTGATATCCGAGGCAATCAATCTGCTGGCACCATACGTGCGCAGCGATGCCCGTACCCGCATACTGGTAAGAGACGGAGAGACGCTGAAAAAGGATCTTCTTTCGGTTCGTGATCTCATCACCAGGAAATCATCCCCTCGCCCTGAAAATCCCTCCCTGCTCAAGGCTCTTCTGGACAAAAAACAGTAACTGCCGCTTGAACCAGCGTTGACAAAATCCGCTAAAGTGTATAAAGAGGGGTGCCCTTTGGCATTGCCGTACGTCATTGCAAGGAAAACTGATTCATGCAGATGCATTTCAGCGTTCAACCCAGCCTTGCCTCAAAAGTTGCAGAAGAACGTCTCGCCCACCTGCTGGTGCCGGGGAAGATCGAAGATCATGACCTTGACCTACGCATTTCCCGACTTGACTGCTCATTTCACCGCTATGCCACGAGCATTACCCATGGCCTGTGGGCGCCGGGACTGGTCATAACCCATGAAATGCAGGCCCTTGCCGAACTCCTGTTTCCTCTTGATCGAATCATTCCCGTATTCAATCGTTTTTTTGCCAAGGTAACCTTATTCACTCCGTTCCTTGGAGCTTCGGCCATTCATAACGCTCCCAGCTGGCCCGACGCCTTGCATGGGCTTCAATCCCTCGTGACAAGTGCCAACCCTGCCGAGCTGCTGTGCAGCCTGCTCGCCGACGAGAAGAAGAGGCGCCTGTTCTTCTTTCACAATTTCCTGCCGCCACGATATGGAGGCGGTTTTAACCGTTATCCGAAGCAGTTGGACTTCCTGAAGGACTGGCTCAGGGAAAACAGGCGCAGATTCAACTATGAGATTAACTGCCTTGATGCTGCCTGCGGCTGCGGTGAAGGGACCTATGAACTGGCGGCACTGCTGCCGGAGTGCGGCTATTCCCCGGAAACTTTCCACATCTGCGGTTCAACCATTGAACCGTTCGAGCTGTTTGCCGCCGCCCATGTCTTTTTTCCCCATGATCTGCAGCGTCAGGCTAATTACCGACGTCATGTGGCGCCATTGTTCAGCGGTGAAATCTCCAAGAGAATGGCTTTCCGTTTGGAAGATATTGCCGGCATACCGGCTAAAGCCGAACGATTCCATGTGATCCTCTGCAATGGCATTCTGGGAGGTCCTTTTCTCCACGAAAAAGTGGCGCTGGAAGAGGCGGTTACAAGACTGGCGGCGAGATTGAACCTGGGAGGTATTCTGCTCGCCGCCGACAAATTCCATGGCGGCTGGAAAAAGAAGGTGCCGGCAACACTGCTGGTGGAGATTTTTACTAAGGCTGGTCTTGAGGTGTTGAAATTGGAGGAAGGGCTGGCGGGTATTAAAACTGGATGAGGATGCCCCCCCAGGAGAGTCCGCCGCCGAAGCCCATGATCAGGACCAGGTGGCCCGGTTTGATCTTGCCGCTGGTTACGTTTTCGTCCAGAGCCAGGCCGACGGAAGCAGCTGCAGTATTGCCGTAACGGTCAAGATTGAGCAGGAATCTGTCCTTGTTGATGCCGGTCTTTTTGGAAATGAAATCGATAATGCGGACATTTGCCTGATGGGGAATGATGTAGTCAAGCTGGTCTGGGCGGATACCGGCCTTGGCGGTAACTTCCGTGATTATCTGCGGAATGACGTCCGTGGCAAAGATAAAGACGCTTTTCCCGGCCATCTTGAAGGTATTTTCCTTTGCCGCTATGGTCTCGGCGGTTATTGGTTTCCTTGACCCGGATGATGGCACCTGGATCAGCTCCCAACCGTTGCCGTCGCTTTTGACGATGCTCTGCAATATACCTTTTTTTTCCTGAGTGGATCCGAGAATCAAGGCACCGGCGCCGTCACCGAAAAGGGGGCAGGAGGTCTTGTCCTGCATGTCAAGTATTTTGGAATAGGTATCGGCCCCAATGACAAGGACTTTCCCATACTTGCCGGACCTGATGAAGTTGTCGGCCGTCTCCACTGCGTAGATGAAGCTGCTGCAAACTGCATTCATGTCGAAGGCAAAGGCGTTTGCTGCTCCGATATTCTTCTGCACCATGCAGGCTGTAGCCGGCAGGATCATATCGGGAGTCGATGTTGCAACGATGATGCAGTCAATGGATAGTGGATCTATCTTCCCCTTTTGCAGGGCATCCTTTGCAGCTGAAGTGGCCAGATCAGAGGTGGATTCAGTTGCAGAGGCAAATCGCCGCTCCCTTATTCCCGTCCGCGAGCGTATCCATTCATCAGCGTCCTCCACCAGATAATCGAAGTAACTATTAGCTATGGCATTTACCGGGACGAAGCCGCCGGTGGCAAGTACTTGTGAATATAACATCATCTCTCCCATCTGCCTGGCAAATTTGCCTGCAAATCCAAAACAGCGTTAGTTTATCGCACATTTGAGCTGCATTTGTCAAACCAATAACTCCGTTGGTTGCGTGTACAAATCTTCCGGCTATTTCTTCCTACCCAGAAGGGCATCTGCCACACCATAGAGCCAAAGGCCGAAAAAAGCGGCCAACAACCATCTGGCAGCAGGAGTATCATTCCTCATTGTTTCCAGCACCTGTTGCATATCCGGTGAACCGGGCATTTTCGAAGAAACGATTATTTTCCCGACTCCTTTAAGGGCGAACAGAAGCGCTCCGATGAGAAAGATGTTCACCAGCGCGATCATTACGGAACCCTTGATTTTGCACCCCTTATAGAGCTGGCCCAAACCGGGGAGCACCAGGCCCGAAAGCAGGGCCGCCTTTAGATTCATACCCATGAAAAACTCCCGAGTGAAATTTATTGTCCAACGTGTCCTTTTTTGATAGAAATACCCAATGGATTCAAAAGCCCTCAACAAACGACGTCAAGCTCTTATTGCCGCACTCAAGGATTCAAGTGAAGCGGTGCGCGCCGCTGCGGCACATTCTCTGGAATGCCTGGAAGGGCTCGGTAGCCGGGAAGAAATTCTCGATCTGTTGAAAAAAGGGAACCGTTCTTCAAAGATAAAGGCCATTTATGCACTAGGGAAATTAGGGGGAGAGAAGGCTATTCCTCCGCTTCTCTACTGCATTTCCCGTCCGGAAGAAGATATAAAATCGGCAGCCATTGAGGTGCTGGGCAATCTGGCCAACCCTTCCACGTTAATGCCGCTCGTCGACAAGCTGAAGGAGCCGAATTCAGCCATCAGGGCAAAGGCCATCGCGGCGTTGGCCAACTTCAGGGATCCATCCCTGGTCCCTATCCTGTTGCCGTTCCTCGATGCAGGCGATGGACTTCTTGATGCTGAAGCGGCCCGGACACTTGGCTTGATCGGGAACCTGCAGCTTGAGGAACGTCTGATTTCGCTGATGCAGTCACCTCACGCAGCGACCAGGGAAGCAGCAGCTTCTGCCCTGGGGAGGCTGGCGCTGTCATAGCAGGTTTTCTGCCTGCCAAAGACCGACCTACCTTGCTGAAGACATGTTGAGACAGCCGGCAATATCGATATTTTTCACTAGAGGATCTACTACCGCCACAATTCTGGCGTAAGTGTTTCCCTTTTCGTCAGCCAGCTTCCTGCGCAGAGGCATGGCAAGTCTTCTGCCAGCAGCATCCATTACAATCTTCACCTTCGGTGCTTCAGGCACCTGGAGATTCGGCCGGTAGACAATGGCAATTTCATTATTATCCAGCCTCACCACCGTTCCTACCGGGTACGGCCCCATCATCTCTTTGAACTTATCCACTATATCGCCATTCAAATAAGAACCCGCTATTATTTGCAGGTGGGCAATGGCCTCTCTTGGATTGTATGGCTTTTGGTAAACGCGGACCGTAGTGATGGCGTCATAACAATCGGCAGCGGCAACAATTTCGCTCATTGAGGTGAATGGCATTTCCCTTGCCCATTCGGGGTAGCCTTTACGATTATAGCCGATGTGGTGTCCAAGCACGGCCTGTGCCACCTTCGAATTGATTCCTTTCATTTTATCGATGATTTCAATGCCCGATTCGGTATGTTTCTTCATCTCTTCGTATTCAATGGTCGTCAATTTTCCTGGCTTGTTAAGGATGCTTTTTTCTATTCGGACCTTTCCCACATCATGGAGGAAACCGGCCATGCCGACCGTCTCTATTTCCTCCCGTCCAAGATTCATATGGGAGGCAATGGTCATGGAAATTACCCCCACATTGACACTGTGATTGAAGGTATAGTTGTCGTAGTCCTTGATCATCGATAACGCCAGCAGTGCCGCCGAATCTTTGACCGCCAATGAAGCCATTTCCCGGACCACGGTTGATATCCTGTCGCTGCCGGGAATTCTGCCCAGCTCCACTTCCCTGAAGATCTGCTCCACCGTTTCGAGGGCTTCATGACGAGTCCTGAGGCAGGCTTCCTCCTGCTGGATCTCTTCCTGGTCCTCATCCATGGCCGTGATGATGGAGAGACCCGTTATCCCCTGGGAGCTGATTTCGGTGTTGATCTGTTCAGCCTTCAGTTGATTCTTTCCCAGGAGGGTAACGAACCGGGCAAGTCCGCTGACGTTAATGCCGGGACTGAGGATGATGCCGGTGATTTCCTTCTCCTGCAGGCGGGTTGCCAGCTCTTCAATGCTTGTGGATGGTGCAAAAAACAGCTGCTTCTCGACAAATAAGACCCCATCCACAACTCCCAGCCTGACTTCGGGGCGCGCTCGCAGGGCTGCCTCAACAATGGTCACGATTTCCTTAAGCGGGTTGAGAATGGCTGGATGGCCGGAGGGATAAAAGCCGACTCCCTTGATCGAACCCGACAGCAGTGTCGCCATGCGCTGGGCGATTTCCTGGCTGATTTCACTCATAGAGACCTTCCGCCACCCTCTCGATATTGTCAACCGCGTCACTGCAGGCTTTCCCCAGAGATCCGCCCCTTGCCGCACAAGCGTTCAGAGAAGGGAGCGCTGCTTCATCCCCGAGTCGGCCAAGCGCCGTAGCGGCCACAATCTTCATTTCGTCCCACTTACTCCAGGGCAGCCAGCTGTTTGATCCAAGCAGGCTGAGTAGTGGGGTGACGGCCCGTCTGTCACCAATCCTGCCAAGGGCGATGATCGCCTCCTTCTTTACCTTGATCTGCCTGGAGAAAAAATCCGATTTTTCAATAATCTGGATCAGCAGTTGCACGGCGGCATCGCTCTTTAAAAGACCCAGAGACATTATGGCATGAAGGACAATGGCCGGGTCTGCATCTTCAATAAGCTCGATAATCATGGATTCGGCATCTTTGCCGCCGATTTTTACCAGCGCATGAATAGTTTCCTTCCTTACCCGCTGATCGCCATGATAGAGCGCCGGCCTAAAGGCATTGGCGCTGTCCCTACAGCCGATCTGCCCTAAAATGGCCACCATGTTCCGGACCACATACCATCTCTCGTCCTTGAGCATGGCGAGAAGCGGAGGAACCGCCGGCTGGCCGATGGCGAGCAGTGCTGCTGCAAGTGATTTTCGGGCATGAAGGCCGTCAGCCAAGCAGAGCCTCTGAATGATCACATAGGCAATCTTTGCCCCCAGTTTTTTAAGTATGGGATAAATCTTTGCTGTCTCCAGCGGACTCTTGCTCTCCAGGTGCTGCAGAAGAAAATCGATCGTAACCCCTTCTGCAATTTGCTCCAGGGTAAAAACAGCATAATCTCTCTGCACTTGGGACCGGTTTGTATCTTCATTATGCTGCAGGAGCGCATGCAAAACCAGAAAAAGAGGGGCGCAAACAGCCTTTTCTTTGAAACCTTCTGCCTTGCTGGCCAGATTGCGGGCCAACTGCTGGTAGCGGTTGTCGTCGGTTTCCCGGTCCATTCGGGCAAGCAGTTCCATCAAGGTATCTGTATCGGTGTTCCCGCTGTCTGCGGGATAAGCACCTTCTTCCCCCTCAGCCCGTTCAGGTCCCTCTTCGCCCGTTTTGGCCAGCGCATCTCCAGACTCTATTTTCTCTTCAAGCGCCTGCCGCTTTTCCCAGATCACCGACAGATCTATCTCATTGGCCCATATTGTTCGTATGCCCCTTGCCGGCATCAGCTGTGCCATCCCCCCGGAAAGCGCAAGATTCTTTTGGTCCATGGACAACAGGTGCAGGAACGCACGCAGGTCATCAAGGGACAGATCCGGGAGAAATGTAAGCTGCTGGATCCTGCGGATGAACAACTCAGCGGCAAGGCTGACAACCATCTGGTTCAACTCTGCCTTTATCGGCTCACCTGCGGAGGAGAACCCTGCCCGGCTGATGGTCAATGCCAGTTCCTTTTCCTGCACAAAATGCCCTAAGGTATTATAGACATTGGCGACTATCTCCTCGCGCTTCGGGTGCCCTTCGGGATAAAAGCCGATGGCTCTCATTGCCTTGTAAATATCTGCCAGAATAGGACCCGGATTTCCAGGCTTTTCTGTCTTGGGGCGTACCAGCTTCAATATGGACTCGGTGCCTAAATTCATTGTTTCCCTGTTTACGCAGGATAATGGTAGAAAAGGAATTTTATATTAATGTCAAAATCATTGTCAAACTAATACACCGATAGCAGCCACAAGGGTCGCTGTTGACACACCTGGAGAAAGGGACTACTATCCGGGCCAGTACAAAGAGGGATAAGACATTGAAAACAAAGACCCTTTACAGTTGCCAGAAATGCGGCTACCAGTCCGCCAAGTGGCTTGGCCGATGCCCCGACTGCGGGGCATGGAATACCATGGAGGAAGAAGTTGCCATTAAATCCGGGGCAGCCGCTAGCAGGGCACTCCCCGGAGGCCCCCCATTGCCGATCAACCAGGTCGGTGGGGAAGCAGAGATGCATCTTCCCACTGGCATCTCAGAGTTCGACCGGGTGCTGGGAGGGGGGCTGGTGGCAGGTTCCCTGGTCCTTATCGGTGGTGATCCCGGTATCGGTAAATCTACCTTGCTTCTGCAGGCCATGAACCACGTGGCTAAGACCGGCACCGTCCTTTATGTTTCCGGAGAAGAGTCCGCCCGGCAGATCAAGTTGCGTGGCGCGAGAATGGGAGTCAATGCCCCTGGCCTCTACGTCCTGGCCGAGACGGCCCTGGAAAACATCCTTGCCCATATTGCCAGGATGCAGCCGAAGGCGATAGTTATCGATTCCATTCAAACTATCTTCACCTCAGGGCTGGAATCGGCACCCGGCAGCGTCAGTCAGGTTCGCGAGACAGCCGGCCGGCTGATGATAATGGCGAAAGGGAGCGGGATTCCGGTCTTCATTGTCGGCCATGTGACCAAAGATGGCGCCATAGCCGGCCCACGAGTGCTGGAACATCTTGTTGACACCGTTCTCTACTTTGAAGGGGACAGCGGTCATCCGTTCAGGATTCTGCGTGCGGTTAAAAACCGGTTCGGTTCCACCAACGAGATCGGTGTCTTCGAAATGAAGGAAGGAGGGCTCTGCGAGGTCAGAAATCCCTCCGAGCTTTTCCTTTCCGAACGGCCCATGGGGGCTTCCGGCTCCGTGGTCGTGGCGTCTCTGGAAGGGAGTCGCCCAGTCCTCGTCGAGCTGCAGGCCCTGGTGAGTGCCTCTTCACTTGGTGTTCCTCGCCGCACAACTATTGGCGTCGATCATCACCGTCTGTCCCTGCTTGTGGCTGTTCTTGAGAAAAAAGTGGGGCTGTCGCTGGCGGGCCAGGACATATTTCTGAACGTGGCGGGCGGGGTAAAACTGAATGAGCCTGCCGCCGACCTGGGCATGGTTGTTGCCGTCGCTTCAAGCCACCTTGACAAGCCCATAGCCGGCAACACCCTTCTTTTGGGGGAGGTGGGTCTGACCGGAGAAGTGCGAGGTATTACCCAGCCCGAGCTTCGAGTCAAGGAGGCCGCCAAGCTGGGATTCAGCCGCTGCATCCTTCCAGCCGGCAATCTGAAACAGGTCAAAGCAAAGGGTCTTGAACTCATTGGCGTGAAATCGGTCGACGAAGCCCTGGACAAGGTCTTTTAGGTCACTCCTCAGCAGGCCTGACCACAAAATTTTCCTTTACTAAATAGTTAAATTCCTTTTTAATATTATAATGATTTAGCAAAGGATGGTGAAGTCCATGGATTCAGAAAAGCTTGAGTATTTTAAAAACGTACTGCTGGAAGAGATCCGCGTCCTCAGGGAAGAAGCCGGCAGGACCGTGTCGGAAATGACCTCGGACACGACGAATTTCCCCGATCCAAACGACCGGGCGACCCAGGAATCGGATCGTAACTTCGAATTGCGCATCAGGGACCGGGAACGGAAACTCATCAACAAGATCAAGGAAGCACTTCAGCGTATCGAGGACGGCACCTTCGGCATCTGCGAAATATGCGAAGAAGACATCAGTGAAGCGAGACTCAAAGCACGCCCGGTAACCACCCTTTGCATCGACTGCAAAATGGATCAGGAACAGAAAGAAAAGCTGCGATAATTTTTCCGTATGCTCTGATTTTTCACCCTCCAATACACATCCCGCCGGAGTTTTGCCATGACCTTTCGGGACAGGTACAACCTCTTGAGTTATGCGGTGCGCATAGCCGACGCCCCAAACCGCACTTCTCTCCAGAAGTTGAAATCCCTTGTTAAACGTCTTGCCGGCTCACTCCAGCTAACATCCGTCACCATTTATCTCCATGATCAGTATCAAGGATGCCTGTCCAGGAAAATAAGCAGCGCCGATCCGGGCACCATGACTCCATGCAATATCCCACCAGGACAGGGCGGTGCCGGAATTTGTGCTGCCAGAAGAATTCCGCTCTCTATCCCACCGCAGGCTCTCCATGCCGACGAAACCAGGCATGGTAGTGAAGTCGAATTTCTTTGCGAACCTATCTCACGCAATGACCGATTTTTTGGCGTTCTCGCCATCGGCCTGGGGCCAAACGAGAGCCTGACCGCTACCAGGAAAAAGGTCCTGGAGCAGGTGCGAACCATTGCCCTTCAGTTGTTGACCAATCTCTCTGCTGAAAATGACAAAAAACTGAAAGATCTGTCCCTTCTCTACCGTGTCAGTAATACTATCCTTTCCACCATTGAACTGAACAAGCTGATCCACCTTACCCTGACGGCGCTTACTTCGGGGCCGGCTCCCTTTTTCGACCGGGCCATGCTTTTCCTTATCAACAAAAGGTCAGGAATCATGCAGGGAATGCTTGGAGTGACCAGGGAAACATCCGCATGCTGCACCGATCCCTTCAGCGAGTCTGAGGATATCCTGGCCAGTCGCTGGGACATCTCCGATGACAACATGGTCTGCCAGCGACAAGCCGATTTCAATCAGAAGGTAATGGCCAGCCGCCTGGAGTTGGACAAGTCACTGAACCTGGCTTCTCGGGCCGTGCTGGAAAAACGGCTGATCTATGTGCCCGTGGCCGCCCGTGAAAAGCAGGCGGATCATACTTTCATCAAGCGCTTCGGCATCACCTCCTTCGCGGTCGCACCGCTCATAGCCCGTGAAAAGGTGGTAGGGGTCATCGTGGTCGACAACAGCCTCGAAGGAAGGCCTATCAGCAAAGACAACCTGCGCTTTTTACAACTTTTCACCAATCAAGCCGGCATGGCCATCCAGAATTCCATCCTCTATAATCGGATCGAAGATACCAATCGCGATCTGTCAGAGGCCCAGGACCGGCTCATCCAGGGAGAGCGTTTGGCCGCCATAGGTGAAATGGCAGCCGGCATTGCCCATGAGCTCAAGGGACCTCTGGTTGCCATCGGCGGATTTGCACGGCGGCTGGCAGGCAGGCTGGCCAAGGCATCCGACGAGAAAGAAAGTGCCGACCTGATCGTCCGGGAAGTGCTGAGACTGGAGAAGATGCTGACCGATATCCTTTCTTTCTCCAAGAAGACAACAATCTGTTATACCCCCTGCAATATCTCTGAGATAGTTAAGGACGCTCTGGCAGTGGTCCGGCCTTCCTTGGAAGAGAAAGGCATCCGGGTTACGACCCGCTTTCCCCGAAAGATCGAGGCGCTTCTCGGCGACTGTCAACAACTGAAACAGGTGTTCATCAACCTTTTCTTCAATGGACAGGAAGCGATGAAAAATGGCGGTGAGCTTGCCATTCGGGTCGGGACCTCAACCATCGACGGACAGAAAGCCGTTGCCGTCAAGGTCAGGGATACCGGCGGAGGCATTCCGCTGGAAACGCTTCACCACATCTTCAATCCCTTTTACACCACAAAAGACACCGGCACCGGCCTTGGTCTTCCCATAGCAAACCGTATCATCACCAACCATTGCGGCAAGATCCATATCAACAACCGACCGGGTATCGGCGTGGAATTTAGCGTCGTCGTGCCGATTCAGAACTGAAAATTCCTTTTCAACCGTTATTATTTGCGGTATACATTGAGAAAATCATCAGGGGATGTAGCTCAGTTGGGAGAGCGATGCGTTCGCAACGCATAGGTCGACGGTTCGATCCCGTTCATCTCCACCAAAAATTACAAGGGGTTAGACAGTGATGTCTAGCCCCTTTTGCGTTGATTTCTGAAATTTGTATACTTGATGCGAACACACTTTGCCTCTCTATTGTAAATGTAGGGCACAACGTGTCCAACCTGCTTTCTGAGCATCGGTTCGCACTAATGGAATCATCACACGCGTCAGTAGGTGAGAGTGTAACTCGTGTTGTACGTCGAGAAGAAATGGTACTTCTTTGCGAGTATCTTCCTCAAGATTCTCATATACGATTTTCTGTTGAATGGTTACCAGGAGTCTGTCGGACTTAGGGTCGAAGCGAGAGAATGGAAAATCGAGGACGGATATTTGGAAATTTGAGAGCGAATAGTGGACCTATTTGTCGAAAATTTACGGAGATCCGGACCGATTTGCCATTTTCGCAGCCGATTCATTCTAAGTCCGACAGACTCCTAGGTCGCTGATGCTGGCTTTTTCCACAGATTGCCACTTTGCCACTTTTTCTCCGTTTCCTGACCCCTACTACAATGTGAAATAAAAGGTAGCTCCTTCCCCGACTTTTCCTTCAGCCCAGATCTCGCCACCATGGCGTTGGATGATGCGACTGACGGTGGCGAGGCCGATACCGTGGCCGGCAAACTCCCTGTCGCTGTGCAGCCGTTTGAATGGGCTGAACACGGTTTCGGCATATATATTATCGAAACCGGCCCCCTTATCCCGGATAAAGTAGCAGTTCCTCCCCTTCGATTCGGTTCTCCCCAACTCGATGAAGATCTCCTCCTTTTTGCTTGAATACTTCCAGGCATTGCCGATGAGGTTCTCCAAGGCGATTTGCAAAAAAGTGGCGTCACCGTCAACTCTTATGCCGTCTGCAATTATGCATATTACCCTATGATCGGGAGCTTTCGTTCTCAGGCTGTCGGTGATTTCCCTGGCAATCATGCTCAGATCCACCTCTCCCCGCCGCAGTTCGCACCTGGACAGCCGCGAAAAGCAGAGCAGCGAATCGATGAGTTTCTCCATCACTCGGGTGCCCTCCTGGATTCGTTTCAAGTACTCCAGGTGTTCTCCTTTCAGCAGAGGACCGCACTGTTCCCTGAGCAGCTGGCAAAACCCGCCAATAATTGTGAGAGGGCCGTTGAGGTCATGGGAGACCGTGTAGTTGAATGCCTCCAGTTCACTGTTTGCCATTTCCAGTTCCATTTTCCTTGCCATAAGGTCCGTATTCAGCATCTCTATCTGCTCTTCGAGATGTTTTCGTTCAGTAATGTCCGTTATGAAGGCAAAAATGCATGGCTCGCAGTTTATCTCGATGAGCTCGGCAGAAAAAAGTCCGGCGAAGATATTATTGTTCTTGTCCCTGAAATAGATGTCCTCATTTTTCAGCTTGCCTTTATCTATGAGTGAGCTGATTATGCGGACCCGGTCATTGTCGTCCAGCCAGATCCCGATTTCGGCGGAAGTAAAGCCGATAACCTCCTCTCGACAATAGCCGCTCCTGTCGAGAAATTCTTCATTTACCTCGATGAACCGTCCGCCCAGGGTGGTGATACACATGGCAACTGGTGCAGCATGAAAAAGCCTGGCGTAATCAATCCGGGAGGCCACGGTACTTTGCCGTTCAAACTCATTCTCTTCCTGCTCCATGTGAGACATCTTCACGTTAAGCATATGCACGGTGCTGCCCCCCCTATTGGTTCCGGCTTACCAGAGCCAGTATTTTTTCACCAATTCTTTCCGGACAAAATCTACGGTCCCTGCTTGTATGGCGGCCTTTGGGGGCAATGCGCAGAAAAGTTTCTTCAGTGCCAGCGGCTCGCCGGTTATTGCCGGACATCGGTACTACCCGATACCAGCAACTGGTGGTAGTATTCCACCGCTTCAAGGAGGGCAGTGGGATTGAAAGGCTTTGTCAGGTAATCGGTCACATATTTCTGGATCTCTTCCATCCTGCCGTCGGGTTCCCCCATTGCCGTGAGCATGAGAATGGTATTGCCCTCATACAGCCCTCTGGCGACCATCTGGCGAATGGTATCCCAGCCGTCCATCTCAGGCATCATGATGTCCATGAGCAGGACCCCTCTGAAGCCCGCTTCCAGATGATGCAGGCATTCTTCCCCTCCGGAGGCGGTAAGGACGTTGATTCTTTTGGCCCTGAACAGGATCTCGATGGATTCCCGGATATATTCGTTGTCGTCGATAATCATCACTTTATTGTTCATGTGGTTTCCTGGTCCTTGACTGTGAGGAATTCAGACACCAACGGCAGAGTGATCCAAAGGTTGTCCCATTGCCGGGTCCGGACTTTTCGCCCAGATCTTCCCATTGTGGTTGTGCACCACTTTTCTGCAGATGGTGAGGCCAAAACAGGACGTGGTCACTGTGGTCATGGGTCATTTGTTCTCAAAAAGAATGGGAGAGGGCTTCTTAAACCCTGAAATTACGCCGGCCCTGGGCTAAAAGCCAGTCAAAGAGATGGCTGGAGAGTTCGGGCAGCGGCACCACCCGGTCAACTCCTCCCCTGGCAATGGCCTCCTTGGGCATGCCGAAGACGACGCAGCTCTCCGCGTCCTGAGCAAGTGTAAAAGCACCATTGTCGTGCATCTCTTTCATGCCGGCAGCACCGTCATCTCCCATGCCGGTCATGATGATGCCGATGGCATTGCTGCCGGCGCAGTTGGCGGCGGAACGAAAAAGTACGTCCACAGAGGGGCGGTGACGGCTGACAGGAGGCGCGTCCGACAGTTCGGTGACATAATTGGCACCGCTTCTCTTGAGCAGCAGGTGCCGGTTCCCCGGAGCGATATAGGCATGTCCCGGCAACACCCGTTCACCTCCTTCCGCCTCCTTTACCGAAATTTTACACAGGCTGTCGAGCCTCCTGGCAAAGGTCCTGGTGAAGGTTTCCGGCATGTGCTGGGTGATGAGAGTGCCAGGGCAATCGGGAGGCATGGTGGTCAGATAAGCCTTCAGTGCTTCAGTGCCCCCCGTCGAAGAACCGATGACAACGACCTTTTCCGTGGTGGCAAACCTGCCATGGTGCACAGGAAGGACGACATCGGCCGAGTTTTTTGGCCCGATCGTCCTGGCGACCGTATCTCGTAATGGCCGGTGCAGGCGGCATCTTGCCGCACCACGGATCTTGTCGGCGAGTTCATCGGCATAGTCCTGGAGGCTGTTGCAGATGTCGATCTTCGGTTTGGTGACAAAATCGAAAGCCCCCAGCTCCAGGGCCTGGAGCGTAATTGCCGAATGCCGTTCAGTCAACGATGAAACCATGATCACCGGCGTCGGCCTCAGTCGCATCAGCCTTTCCAGAAAGACCAGCCCGTCCATGCGCGGCATTTCCACGTCCAGGGTAAGCACGTCTGGATTGAGCGCCTTGATCTTCTCCCTTGCCACAAGTGGATCCGGGGCGGTCCCCGCCACCTCCATGTCGGGCTGGCGGTTGATGATGTCGGAGAGCAGGCTGCGTATCAGTGCCGAATCGTCTATGATAAGAACCTTGATAGCCATGGCGGATTCAGCTCCTCAGGGCGTAAACAGTCTTGCCGCAGAGCCGGAACAGATCTGTGGCATGGTGGAAGCTTTCAGCGTGGCCGGCAAAGAACAGGCCATGGGGATTAAGGTAACGGGCCAGGTTTGTCAGCACCCGCTGTTGGGTCATCTTGTCGAAGTAAATCATGACGTTGCGGCAGAAGATGGCGTCGAATCTTTCTGACAGCCCCCAGTCCGTGCTGAGAAGGTTGAGCTGCCGGAAGGTGATCATCTGCTGCAATTCCGGTTTGACCTTGGCAAAGCCATCGTTTTCTCCTTTTCCACGGAGGAAGAAGCGTTTCATCCTCTTCGAAGAGAGCATTTGCAACTGTTCAAGGGGATAGATGCCTTTGCGCGCCCTCTTCAGAACATTGGTATCTATATCCGTGGCAAGAATGCGCACCGGAGCATTGAAACTGTTGAACTGTTCAATGGCAGTAATGGCCAGTGAATATGGCTCTTCACCGGTGGAAGATGCACAGGTCCAGATGGTAATCGGCCTGTTGAATTTGATACTTCCCAGGTGGCGGGCGAGAATGGGGAAATGATGGGCCTCGCGAAAAAAGGAGGTCATATTGGTGGTTAGTGCATTGATGAAAGCTTCCCGCTCAAGACTATTGCCGCTTTCCAGGATGCCGATATAGTCAGTGAAAGAGGAGAGCCGTCTGGTGCGCAGGCGGCGTGCCAGACGGCTGTAGACCAGGTCCTTCTTGTTTGGTGAAAGGGAGATGCCGGCGATGCTGTGAATGAGTTCGCGAAGGCGGCCGAATTCCTCGTCCTTAAGGGGAAACAGAACCGTCTCTTTACCATCCCACTTGGCCGGTGCCGGCGGTTTGCCGGCAGGTGCGGCCGCCATCCCTGTCATTTTCATTGTCTCTGTCCCGCTGTTTAAAATTCTTTCCAGTCACCATCGGCCTCTGCAGGCACAGCGCAGTCATGCCCTTCCGCTTTGGCCAGCCGCATTAGAGCAGTGGCCGGCCTGGCCTTGGCAGCCAAAGGTTTGTTCGGCAGGGAATCGATCTGGCGCACCTTCTTCTCCACCGTTACCTTTCGCAATTGCAGGTTTTCATCCAGCTTGAAGCGGCTGACCATCTGCACCAGTTGCCCTGCCTGCTCTTCCAGTGACTCTGCCGCTGCTGCAGCCTGCTCCACCAGGGCGGCGTTCTGCTGGGTAACATCGTCCATCTGGGTGATGGCGGTGTTAACCTGCTCGATACCGCTGGATTGCTCGATGGAGGCGGCAGAGATTTCAGCCATGATATCGGTGACCCTTTTTATGCTGGTGACAATCTCCTGGGTGGTGTGGCCAGCTTCCTCCACCAGTTTGCTGCCATCCTCCACCTTGCTTACCGAGTCTTCGATGAGTGACTTGATCTCCTTTGCCGCAGCAGCGCTACGCTGGGCCAGACTCCGTACCTCTGCGGCGACCACGGCGAAACCACGCCCCTGTTCACCGGCCCGGGCCGCCTCCACAGCTGCATTGAGGGCGAGGATGTTGGTCTGGAAAGCGATGCCGTCGATAACGCCGATGATGTCGGAAATCTTGCGGGAACTGTCGGAGATGGAACCCATGGTGTTAACCACTCTGGTAATGACCTCTCCCCCTTTGACCGCTACCGAGCTGGCACTGATGGCCAGTTGATTGGCCTGCTGGGCATTGTCGGCATTCTGCTTAACGGTTGAGGTCAGCTCCTCCATGCTGGAGGCGGTTTCTTCAAGTGCCGAAGCCTGTTCCTCGGTGCGCTGGGAGAGATCGGCATTGCCGGCGGAGATCTGTTCGGTGGCAGTGGCAATGGAATCGGCACCGTTGCGCACATCCTGGACGATATTGACCAGGCTGACGTTCATCTCCTTCAGGGCCAGGAGCAGCTGGCCGGTCTCATCCTGAAATTTCGGCTCCACCTTGCAGGTCAGGTCGCCATCGGCTACCAGCTGTGCTGTGCGCACTGCCTCCTGCAGGGGAGTGGTGATGATGCGGGTGATGAAGATGCCGAAGCTGATTGCCAGGATTATACCGACAACTGCCAGTATTAGGGTGAAGCGGATTGCCGCACTGGCCATGGCAGTGTTCTGCTGGGACATGGCCTTAGCATTTTTGACCTTGAACTCCACCAGCTTGTTGATGGCCGCCTGCTCAGTCATGGCCGCATGAGTCGCTTCCCCGTTATAGGCGGCGAGGGCTTCGGCATCCCTGCCGGCCATGGACAAATCGGCTATCTTACCGATAAGCGGCCTGAAGACGGTGCGGCTGTCGCTGAAATCTTTCAACAACCCCTTCTCCTCACTGCCGGTAAAGGTCTTCTCCGCCAGCTCCACGTTCCTGGTGATCTCGGCACTCAGCTCCTTGATCTGCTCACTGTATTTCTGTTTTTCCGCCCGGTCCTGCACCAGCAGTATCTTGGCCAGGTTGACCCGCACCCGCTGAAAACTGGTTGATATCTCTCCCAAGTGGGAGATGGGAATGGTCACATTTTCATAGAGCATCTGGCCATTGTCATCGGCCTTGTTGATGTTGGCAATGCCGATCCAGCCGATGATTCCGGCGATGAGGGCCAGGATGATGAAGCTTGACAGCAGTTTGGTACCGATTTTCAGATTATAGAACCATTGCATAGCTGTTCTCCTTGGGCAGTTATTGTGTCCACCGGCAATGCCGACGGTTGCATGTTTCCATTGTTCATCAACTGCATTTCCGGGCTGGACATCAACTGCTCGATGTCCACCAGGATCAGCATCTGGTCATTGATGGTGCCGAGGCCGGTGATGTGTCTGGTATCAAGACCGGAGCTGAATTCCGGAGCTGCCTTGACCTGTTCCGGAGCAAGGCTGATGACGTCAGATACCCCATCGACAACCATGCCGACCACTCTGCCGGCAACATTGATGATGATGACGACGGTGAATTCGTTGTAAACGGCGCTACCCAGGTTGAATTTGATGCGCATGTCGACGATGGGGACGATGACGCCGCGCAGATTGATGACCCCCTTGAGGAAGTCGGGTGAGTTGGCAATATGCGTTACCGCGTCATAGCCACGAATCTCCTGCACCTTGAGAATATCCATGCCATACTCTTCTTTGCCAAGGGTGAAGGTTAGATATTCTTCCCCCCTCCCGCTCTGCGTTGATCCCTGTTCATTCTGCATCCCACGCCTCCTTTGATCTGGTCCGGTGCCAGTTGCTGTTCCTTTTTCCCGGTTGCATCAGGGCTCCCACGTCAAGGATCAAGGCTACACGACCGTCGCCAAGGATAGCTGCGCCGGAAGTGCCTTCCACTTTACGATAATTTTCCTCCATGCTCTTGATTACCACCTGGAGCTCGTCCTGTAGATTGTCGACCAGCATTGCCCCCTTTTCCCCCTCTACCTCTATGATCATGAGAATGCCATGCCTGGGATCGGTAACCGCATCGGTAAGGTTGAAAATGCGGTGGAGGCGCAGGATGGGGATATATTCCCCTCTCACCTGGACCACCTCGTTGCCGTTAATGGCTTTCAGATTTTCTCCGGTGGGTTGGAGGGATTCGACAATAGCGTTGATTGGCACAATCAGACGTTCATTGCCGACACCAACGCTCAGCCCGTCCAGAATGGCGAGGGTGAGGGGGAGGCTTATGGTGACGCGGGTCCCCTTGCCCTGCTCCGACTGGATGGCAACCCGTCCTCCGAGACTCTGAACGTTTTTCAACACCACATCCATACCGACACCGCGTCCGGAGATATCGGTGACCGCCTCGGCGGTGGAGAAACCGGGGGCGAAAATGAGCTGCCAGACTTCTTCATCGGACATGGTGTCGGCAGTGGCAATGCCGCGCTCGACTGCTTTCGTCAGGATTTTTTCCCGGTTGAGGCCGGCACCGTCATCAATGACGTCGATGACGATCCTTCCCCCCACTTGGGACGCCTGCAGGATCACGCTGCCGGTGGGCCCTTTGCCGGCGGCTATGCGCAACTCAGGAACCTCCAGGGCGTGATCCAGGGCATTGCGCACCAGATGGGTGAGGGGATCGGCGATTTTCTCCACCAGACCCTTGTCCAGTTCCGTTGTCTCTCCGACCATTTTCAGTTCAACCTGCTTGCCCAGCTTGGCCGCCAGCTCCCGCACCAGCCTGGGGAAGCGGTTGAAAACGATGCTGATGGGGACAAGCCGGATGGACATGACGCTCTGCTGCAGATCCCTGGTGTTCCGTTCCAGTTGCAGCAATCCCTGATGCAGGTTTTGAAAAAGGACCGGATCCAGCTGCCTCCCCATCTGGTCGAGCATGGCCTGGGTGATCACCAGCTCTCCCACCTGGTTGATCAGCTGGTCGACCTTGGCCACGCCAACCCGGATGGAAGATTCCGCCTCCCCCCCCCGACGGCCGAAGGCTCCAGGCGCAGTTTCATCCTTGTCATAGGCCCTTCTGCCGAACGGTTGTGTCTCCGCTGCCGTCTGGGAACCACTTGCCGTCACCGGCTGCGGTTCCGGCCTGTCATTGCCAATTTCAGCGCTTTGAACCCTGCGGATGTTCAACTGATCATCATCAGCCACAAACTCGAAAACATCGCGGATTTCCATGTCGTTGCAGGTGCCGGCGAGCCATAGCTGCCAACGGGTGTGGCAATGTTCCGGATCAAGCTGCTCAACCGGCGGAGCATCAGCTATGATTGCCTGAGCCGTCAATTCTCCCAGTTCCCCCAGTTCGTCGAAGAGATAGTCAAGGCGGGCGCCACGCATGAAGAGGTCCGTGTCCGGGCTGAAGCGGAGCTCGAAGGTGCTTTGCATCTTTCCATCTTCTGTCTGGGCCTGAACTGCGGGTAAATCCCCTTTTGTCGAGGGGGAGGGAAGGGCGTCCTGTTCGGTTAGATGCCGCAGGCTGCAACAGACCTCCTCGATAAACTGCAGGTCGACCCGTTCTCCATCACGGTGACCGGCCAACTGCAGGGCGATGGCATCCTTTGCCTTCAGAAAAAGATCAACCATAGACGCGGTGAGCAGCATCTCGTGGCCCCGGATCCGGTCGAGCAGCGATTCAAGCAGGTGGGTGACCGAGGTCATATCCTCGAAGCCGAAGATGCCGGCACTTCCCTTGATAGTGTGTGCCGAGCGGAAGAGGGCATTCAGTTCCTCTTCATCCGGCCTGTTCAAATCCAGGGAAAGGAGGATACGTTCTATTTCAGCCAGATGCTCGCTACATTCCTCAAAGAAGGTCTGGCAGAATCGGGCCATGTCAATGGAGGTTTTCATTGCTCGATCGCTCCCGGATCCATGTTTTGAAAATGGTGGGTAAAGCCCAGAGCACTGATGATGCCGTGCAGGTTATCCGGCACGGCGGTAAGGCATGGCTCGATGCCGATCTTTCGCACATCGCGGACGAAGATCGCCATAAGCTGACATCCGCAGGCATCCAGCGCATCAATGCCCTCCATGCTGATCAGGATCCGCCGGCTGGCTTCGTCTGCACCTTCGTTGTCATTTTTGAGTCCGGCCAGGTACGCTGAAACCAGTGCCCACTGGCCAGCTATGCCGGCCACCGACCAGTCACCATGAAGACTGAGTGTCAGCGGCTTCTGTAACGATACGGTCATTGCAATCCTCCCTGCTGCATTTGTCAGTCTCACTTTGCAGGGGCAATGCCAAGGTCGGATCGATAAATTTAAGTGTAAAATCAATGGGTTGGCAAAAGGACAGTTTGTGGGTAGCGTGCGACGTTTGTTGCGCCTGAAAAATGGGAATTCCGGTTGAGTGTTGATTTTTAGCGGGGTGAGAGGGGAGAGACGAAGGTTACGCCTGCAACTTTTGTCGCAGGGTTTGGAGTGGGGAGGTTCTTCGTCTGGATAATATCTCAGTCTGGCGGATTTTCACCCCGGCGGCACAGGCGCTTGTTTAGAGCCTGTCTGCTGATGCCCAGGTGGGCGGCGGCGATGCCCTGATTGCCGCAAGCAGCTTTCAGGGCATGGGCGATGAGAGCTTCTTCCGCTTCCTTGAGGGTTGGCATACGCTCACCTGCTGCTCCGCTGCAGTGCTTGAAATAGTCAACGGGCTCGGGGCCATGGGGGGTATGGTCGTTGCCGATGGCTTTCCGGAAGGTTTCGAGGGAAAGCACCCCCTGTTGATGACTGGCCACGGCGTCGAAGATCAGCCCTTTCAACTCGCGGATGTTGCCCGGGAAGCTGTAAGCAGCAAGGTAGCCGTTAAGCTCGACTGGGGGAACCGGCCTGCTTTTGCCCATGGCCGCAGCCGCTTCGTCAAGAAAATGATTGACGAGCAGGGGCATATCTTCAAGCCGGTCGCGCAGCGGCGGCACCTGGATTCGGTGGGTTTTGAGCCGGTAATAGAGGTCACTACGGAAGGAATTCCCCTCCATCATCTGCTTCAGGTCGCGGTTGGTGGCGACGACAATTCTGGAATCGCTTTTCTTCGCATTGTCGGAGCCGAGAGGATAATACTCCCTTTCCTGCAGAAGACGCAGCAGCTTGATCTGGGACGGCAGTTGCAAGTCGCCGATCTCATCGAGGAAAAGGGTGCCCCCTGCCGCCTTTGTCACCAGGCCTTCGCGCGCCTGGTCAGCCCCTGTAAATGCCCCCCTGGTGTGGCCAAAGAGGGTGTCCGAGAAAGCCTGGTCATCCAGACCGGCCACGTTAACGGCTATGAACTGGCCTTTGCGGTGGCTGGCATCATGGAGCGCGCGTACGACCATCTCCTTGCCAACCCCGGTTTCTCCCGTCACCAGTACCGGCTGATCACTTGCCGCCACTGCCTCCATATAGCGGAAGATGCGTCTCATGGCCGGGTTTCGCGTGATGATAGAGGCAAATACCTCTTCCCGGTCCAGTCGATCCGAGAAAAAATGCCTTGTCAGCAGGGAGACCTCGTCGCGCAGGGAATGCAGCTCGAGAGCTCTGTTGACACTGGCCAGCAGCCGGCTTTTCTCGGCAGGTTTGACAAAATAGTCGAAGGCTCCGGTTTTCATGCATTCCACCGCCAGCTCGATTTGATTGGCCGCGCTCATGATGATGACCGGGATCTGCGGAAAACGGTCTTTGATCTCCTTGAGCAGCTCGAAACCACCGAGGAACGGCATATAGAGGTCGAGAACAATCAGGGCGACGCTCCTTTCCTCAAGCAGGGGCAGCACCTTGCGGCTGTCGCTCAGGGTGGTCACCTCGCTGAAACCGGCCCCCCTGAACATGACGCTGTGGATGAAGAGCATCTCCTCCTCGTCATCGACAAGAAGAATTGGAAATTTCCCCGGGACTGTCATTGTAACCTCGCCGTCAAATCTGATAATCTGCTGCCATTTTACAGTCGCCGTCGGTAGCAGTCGGTAATACAGCGCCGGCTGCCGCCGGGAGCCGGAACGTTGCGGTGGTGCCCCCATCGGGGATGGAATCGAACAGCAGGTAGCCCCCGTGCTCCTTGACGATGGTGTCGGTAATGGAAAGTCCGAGACCGGTGCCCCCCTCGTCAAGCCTGGTGGAAAAGAAGGGCTCCGTAAGCCGTTCGAGCACCTCCGGCGCCATCCCTTTCCCTTCGTCTTTCACTGTAACCGTGATGAAGCCGGACTGCTCATCAAAGGCCGAGGACACAGAAACAGCTCCGGACTTATCGGCAAGGGACTGCAGTGAGTTCATCACCAGGTTGATAATCACCTGCTCTATCTGCTGCGATCTTCCTCTGGCAGGGGGAAGATTTTCCCCGAGACAGAGCGAAAAGTGATTGGTGTGCTTGTGTATGTGATGGATGAGAATGGAAACACCATCACCGATTGCCTTGTTGATATCGAATGGCGTCGCGACCGCCCCTTTTTGTTCCCGATAGAAGCCTTTCAGGTTAGCGATGATGGCGCTGATCCGGCGTGAACCTTCGGTAAGCCCGGAGCAAAGCCTCGGTATCACCTGCTGCATCTCGGCAAAGGGTAATCCTCCGAGGTATATCTCTCCGTACTCCTCCCCATGGCGCCGCAAGACGGGAATGGCATCGTTCCAGGCCTCGGACAGAAGGGTCGCATTTGCCAAGATATAGCTGTTAGGATTATTGATCTCATGGGCAATGCCCGCCGTGAGAACTCCCAGTGCGGTCATCCTGTTGGCATGAATCAGCTTCCCCTGGGTCTCCTGCATCTCCTTTTTCAGGCGGATACTTTCGCCGATGTCGCGGAAGGAGCAATAGACAAACTGGTCGCTGTCGATTTTTATCAGTTTGCAGCGGATGGAAACCGTGATGTTCATGCCGTCCTTGGGCATGACTGTCGCTTTGTCCAGCTGAACACTGCCAGCATGGTCGGAATTGGCAAGGAGATCTGCCAGCCTTGCCAGATCATCGGCGTCAAGAATTGCAGACAACTCAAGGAATATCAATCCGTTGTCATCGTAACCGAACATCTTGCCAGCTGCCGGATTTGCATCCACAACCCGGAACGTCTCCGGCGACAAAAGGAGAATGGCATCCCAGTTCTGGGAAAAAAGCTGGTGGAATCGCTCTCCCATGTCGCGCACTTTCTCCTCGACACGTTTACGATCAGTTATATCGAGCATGATGCCGACCAGCCCTTCCGGTATCCCTTCAGTATTGGTGAATAATGCTTTATAAAAGACCACGTCACGATAACTGCCATCGGCATAGGGGGTTCTTGACTCGTAAACCTGTATCCCCTGCCGTTTTGCCAGTTCCAGGTCTGAGGTGTGGTAAATGTCCGCCAGTGCTTTGGGTGCAATGTCATAGACGGTTTTGCCTATGATCTGGATGCGGGGCATGCCGATAAAGGCTGCAAACGAGGCGTTGCAGCCAAGATACCTGCCGGTCATGTCCTTATAAAACACAGGCGCCGGCATGGTGTCCATCAGCACCTGCAGGAAGCGGAGCTGTTCCTGAATGGTTTTCTTCTTCATATTCAGTTCAGACAGCATTTTGTTTAACGCCCCGGCAAGGGACCCTAACTCGTCACCGGCTTCAATCTCCACCGGTTTCTGTTCATCCTCCGCGGCAACCTTTTTCACGTGGCTGGTGAACCGGTGTAATGGTGCCGTCAGCATGCCCATCAAAAGCCAAACCATGACAATGGACAGTAAAAGAACGGTTGGAACTGCAAGCAGCATGAGCTCCGGCGTAACCTGTTCAGCCACAGCGACGATTTCTGTCTGGAAATTCGTATTCTTGCCGTCGATCCCATCGGCCATGGAGGAGGCCAGAGCACTTTGCTGCCCGTAGATGAATGGTTTGAGATGGTGCTCGAAATAGATTCCCGAATATGCACCTATTGACATGAACAGAACGACAAAAGCAGAAGTTGTCAGGACTATCTTGGTTTTGAGACTCACTCTTATATCGGCTGTTCCCCTTGAATTTTTACCCGGCAACTATCCTCTCCTCTGACCTTTCCTGTTTGCACCTGACAATGTATATGAAAGTTCTGCAGGCAACAAGACCTGCTAAGACCTCATCTGCCCAATATGTCCAGAATAGCTGCCAGGATTGCCAATTACAAGCTGATGGAGAAGATTTCCCTTCAGTTCCTGTAAATTGAGCGCACCTGTTATCCCCCTTGCAGATTAGCGCATATTTAAATTATCGGGACAGGTCACCCAAAATTTAGATTTTTCAGTGGTTGTTCTGTTCTTCGACTTTCATCCGGCAGATATTTTAGCTATACTGGCACCTCTGTACCACATTCGGATCATTGTCTAAGGGACCAACGAGTGAAAAAAATATTATTCCCACTGCTGCTGCTCTTAATTCTTCTTTTTTTCTGGTTCGATCTGGACCGCTTCCTGACCATCGAGGCACTGAAAGCCAACCATGCCAGTCTTGTTTCCTACTATGAACACCATAAAATTTCCGCTGCCATAGTCTTCATTGCCATCTATGTTCTGCAGACCGCGCTCTCCCTGCCGGGGGCGGCGATACTTTCCCTTGCTGCCGGAGCGATCTTCGGGGTGATGATGGGCGCCATCTACGCCAATATCGCTGCCACCAGCGGGGCAACTCTGGCATTCCTAGTCAGCCGGTATCTACTTCATAATGTGGTGCAGAAGCGGTTCGGCACCAGGCTGGAAGCCATGAACAGCGAACTTGAGCAGCGGGGCTTCGGCTACCTGCTGTTCCTTCGCCTGGTGCCGGTTTTCCCTTTCTTTCTCATCAATCTCGCCGCCGGCCTGACCCGCCTGAAATTGCGCACTTTTTTCTTTGCCACCCTGGTGGGAATTATTCCCGGCAGCTTGGTTTTCTGCAACGCCGGGGCTAGTCTTGCCAGTATAGAGTCACCGGAACAGGTGCTTTCGCCGCGGGTACTTGCCTCCTTTGCCCTGCTGGGTTCGTTTGCGCTCATTCCCGCTGTTTATGGGAAATGGAAGAGGAAGCGACCTTGAATAAACACGGCGGGACTGGCGCCAGCAGTATCAAGGGTTTTTGCCGCTTTATTAGGCATCTGCCATTGCCGTTGTACAGGATGGGGTATCCCTTCAGATTGGTACCTTGTCGGCAGAGGTGTCCACACGCCTGTTGTACGGGGACTACAGAAATCGGAATCTTGTGAGAAGGCAAGGGGACCGGGTAAATCGAAAAGGCATAGTAGCTGCATCACTTTCGCCGTGATGGCCGGCTGAAATAAATCACTGCTGCTTTTCAGCAGAAAGGAGCCGACAATGAAGCGGCTGATCATACTTTTTGTGCTGCTGTGGGCAACATCTGCTTCTGCAGGGCAAGTTTACCTGTCTGTTGCCGCCAGCCTGAAGGAAGTCGTCAACGAACTTTCCGGCAGCTTCAGCAGAAACAACAGGAATATTACCCTGTATAAGAATGCAGGTGCCTCCGGGACTCTTGCCAGGCAAATTGAAAATGGTGCGCCTGCAGACCTCTTTATTTCTGCAGACAGCCACTGGATGGACTACCTTGTCGGCAAAGGGCTTATGGCGACCGCCAGTGTTGTCACTTTTGCTGGCAATGAGCTCGTTTTCGCCGGCAAGACCGACAAGCGGATCAAATCACTGAAGGACATTGCCTTGCTGCAAAAGATCGGCATCGGCAATCCCAAAAGTGTACCTGTCGGCGAGTACGCCATGGCCGCCCTCAGATCCGCCAATATGGAAAAAGGTGTTGCAAAAAGACTGGTCATGGCGAAAGATGTGCGGGAATGCCTTCTCTACCTGGAGCGAGGCGAAGTGGACGGCGGGTTTGTGTACATGACTGAGGCCTTGCAGGCAAAACGGGCAAAGGTTCTTTTTACCGTGCCGGCTGATCTTTATCCGAAAATTGTCTACAGGATGGGACTGACTGGCACCGGCAGCAAGAATCCTGAGGCCGTATCTTTCTATAATTATCTGAAAGGTGCGGAGGCACAGGCAGTCTTGCTCAAGAAAGGTTTCACGTTAAGATAGCAATTACGCAACAGCTGTGACGAGAGACATGGGATGACATCACTTACTCCACCAGATTATGAGGCTATCTACCTGTCGACAAAGGTAGCGCTGGCCGCCACGGCACTTTCTCTGCCCTTCGGCATTGGCTTCGCCTATGTCATGAGCTTTACCGCCTTCAGGGGGAAGCTGCTGCTGGAGGTCCTGGTCAATCTCCCCCTGACCTTGCCCCCGGTGGTGATCGGTTATTTGCTGCTGTTGGTGCTGGGCAAGAACGGCTGGATCGGATCTTTCCTTGATCAGCTGGGAATAAGGATAATATTTACCTGGAAAGCGGCTGTAATTGCCTCGGCAGTTGTCGGCTTCCCCCTGCTGGTCCGTGCGGTGCGCCTGAGCATGGAGCATATCGATTATCAGCTCATTCAGGCATCCCGCACCCTTGGGGCGAGCAGGCACGATACCTTTCTCACCATCATTCTGCCCCTTTCGCTGCCTGGAGTGGTTGCCGGCTCACTGCTGATGTTTGCCCGCAGCCTTGGCGAATTCGGCGCCACTATCATCGTCGCCGGCAACATCCCCGGAGTCACCCAGACAATTCCCCTTGCCATTTATGATTATGCAAGCTCCCCGGCCAGTGAGGCTATGGCCATATCCCTTTGTGTCATCTCCATCCTCATGTCGGCGGTTGTGCTCCTCTTACATGAATTCATCAGCATCAAGCTGGCCAAGAGGGGGTGAAGCATGGAATTGTCCGTGCAGGCAAAAAAGAATTTTGCAGGCTTTACCCTTGAGGCCGATTTCACCGTCTCCGGCGACCGGATCGGCATTTTCGGCCAATCGGGAGGGGGCAAGTCCACCCTGGCTTCTCTCATTGCCGGCTTGCATAGTCCCGATGCGGGTGAAATATGCCTCGATGGCCATTGCCTTTACAGCAGTCGAAGGGGAATATGTGTACCGCCCGAAAAAAGGCGGATTGCAGTCGTTTTCCAGCAGCCATGCCTCTTCCCCCACCTGGATGTCAGGTCCAATCTGCTCTACGGTTTCAAGCGCTGTGCCCCCGAGCATCGAACCATCGACTTTGCTGTTCTGACGGAAGTCCTCATGCTTGACGGCCTGCTGGAGCGGGGTGTGAACAATCTCTCGGGGGGCGAAAAACAGCGGGTGGCCCTGGGAAGGGCGGTTTTGGCCAATCCCGCACTGCTGCTCATGGACGAACCCCTCTCTGCCCTGGACGATGGGCTCAAATTTCAGATCATTCCTTACCTGAAAAGTGTCAGCGTCGAGTTCGGCATTCCCTATCTTTTCATCTCCCATTCGCTGATAGAAATGAGGCTGATGGTGGATCAGGTCCTGCCCGTTGAACGGGGCAGGATCCTTGAGCGCACGACCCCCGATGAGTTGGCCAGAGCACGTATGGGCTACAGCCAGGTGGGATACATCAATCTGCTCAGGCTTGAAGACCCACGGCAGGCCGGCGGCATCCATGCCTACCGGTGGGGAGAAACGGAGCTTTTCGTTTCCGCAGGGAGTGTTGAGTCTGCGTCCTTATTCGAACTCTCATCCAAAGACATCATCATCTTCAAGAAGCATCCGGAAGCCATTAGTGCCAGGAACCTGCTGAAATGTCTGGTCGTCAAGACTTTTTCTTCGGGGAATACGGTGGGGGTTGAGCTCGCCTGCGGGTCGGGACGCCTGGTATCCGAAGTTGTAGCCGAAGCGGCCGAGGAACTGGGGATTGTGCCGGGATGCGAGGTGTTTGCTGCAATCAAGGCTGCTTCTTTCAGAAAGCTGGAGTAGACGGCATGTTCGATCATTAGGTACAGAAAAAAAGAGGGCTGCCATTTCGGCAGCCCTCTTTTTTTCTTGTTTCTTTCAATGGAATCCTAGTGGGATCCCCCGGCAAGGAAGGCGAACAGCATGAGAACGACAAGGGTAAGCCCGGTAATTACGGCTGTGAAGCCGAAGGCCTTGACGATGAAATCATAGGCGATCCCGCTGGTGCGCTTGGCCCTGAACTTCTCGGTGATTCCCTGCTCCTCGTAACGTTTCCACTGGTCCCCACGTTCCTCAAGGAACTCATGCTTGGGCAACTGTCCGTTGAAGATGACGAAGTCCATGGGGAACTTCTCCGGCCGGCCATGGGTGTTGAAGAAGTGGACGGTGAAGATGAACCCGGTGGCCAGCAGTGCTTCGTCGGAATGGACGATGGTTGCCACGTTGAAAGCCCAGCCTGGCAGGAAATAGCCGAATATCTCCGGGAACCACAGCATCAGGCCCGAACCGCCGATGGCAAACATACCCCAGAAGACGGCGATGAAGTCGAATTTTTCCCAGTATGTCCAGCGTTCGAACGTCGGCTTCGGTCCCCGGAACAGGAACCAGCGGACCATGCCGGTGACGTCCTTGATATCCCTGAAGTTGGGCATCAATGAGTCGGGTCCGAACATCCTCTGCAGGAAGTTGCCCTTCAAGTCCTTGCGGATGAAGAGGAAATGGATGCTAAGGGCAATAGCGCTGGCGAAATAGACAAAGGTAATGCCTGCACAGATCCTGTGGATAAAGCCGGCTTTGGCCGATCCACCTATAAGCTCCATGAACATCTTGGCCCAGACCTGGTCGCTGAACTTGAGCGGCAGGCCGGTCAGCGAAAGACCGAGGAAGCTGATGATCACCAGGAGGTGGAGGAAAATGTGCCGTCTCTGGAAGCGACGGTAAACGGCATGTCCATCGGCTACGACATGTCCGACGTGACCTTCCATGAGGGCCTGTGCCTTTTCCCTGTTCTCCACAAAGCCGCGGAACATCCAGAGCAGCGAGTGGAGCCAGAATACGGCAAAGGTGCCCACCAGCAGGCCGGTCATGGCAATGAAGGTGTAAAAGAGGATGGGATATTTCTCCCGGTCGGTGTGCTCGCCATGGGCATAGAACTTGGTAAAGAGCGCTGTAGCATTTTTATGGCACTGGGCGCAGGTTACTACCAGGTTCTGCGGGTTGACGCTTGAATTGGCGTCTTTGGCAGGAAGCACCATATGAGCAGTATGGCAGTCTGCACAGCCGGCGACCTTCTCAGGGAAACCGAGCCGGTAGTTCTTGCCATGGTAGCTTTCCATGTAAGTCTTTACAGCGACGTTGAAGACGCCGTTACGTTCCATCATCTTCTCGTCGCTATGGCACTTCATGCACACTTTGGTGTGGAATTCGCGGTTGGTGTGGGATTTGGGATCTCCCAGGGGCTTGATGTCATGGAGGTTGTGGCAGTCGTTGCAGGCTGCAGAATCCTGGTTGCCTGCTGCAACGGCCTTGCCGTGAACGGATTGCTGGAAGACAGCCTGTTTTTCATGACACTGTATGCACTTCGCGACAACAATGCGTTTGTCCTTCTTCCAGTAAGTATGGGTGTGGATGTCGGTGTGGCAGTCGGCACATTTCACATCGTTCTGGACGTGGACGCTGTTGTAATGTTCTGCATTCTCCTTTTTGTGGCAACGCTCGCAATGGACCTTGGCGATCTTGGTCTCGCCCCGCATATGCCTGGCAAGATCGGTGATCTCCACGTGACAGCTGGTACAAGCATTTTTACCATGGACTGACGCAGCAAAGGCGGCAGCGGAAATCTTGTTACTGTGGCAGCCAAGGCAGGTGGCCGGGTCAATGGCCATCCCCTGCTCGGCAGCAGTCGGCCCGACAAAAGCCAAAAGCAGCAACAGGGCAGGAAGCAATCTGGTTACGATCTGAAACATGAAAACAACCTCCATACGACAAAGTAAGCGTCTTAGAACGCGAATAGCCTGCTGTGTTCAATTAATGAGGTTTTGCTAAGTTAAATAGGCTGATGGCAAGGCACTCATAGCAAATGACCGGATACTAATATGGGGAAGATTAAAAAGCAACAGGAAAAAAGTATACAATATACACAACTATTGCTCATGTGTTCCTGCCGGAAAGGCTTCTGGGAATTAACGCCTCATTTCCCACTGATTGTCACAATACCCTCTGCTGCCGCGAACTCGAGAAAGGAGCTTGCTTCCTCAGCCGCAAGTCCGATATCTGTCAGGATTTCGCCGGCGGGCTTTCCGCAACCAAGGCGTTGCAGTAGCAGGTAATAAGGCTCAATCAGTGACTCGGTGAAAACGTCGTCCGCCCGTGGGTATATGACGGCGAAGGACCCGCTGGGCTTGAAACAGCCGGCAAATTCACGCAGGTCGATTTCCCCTGCCTCCAGAATATCGATTATCTCGAAATTGAATCTGGCAAGAATAGCGGAGGAGGAAAGGGTGAGCGGCTCGCGGAGCAGATCGGTGTGCTCCAGTTCCCTGTCGGTGGGGAGGTCGGGCAGAGGAGAAAGAAGAGCTGATGCATAGTAGTAGTGAAAATCCACCAGGTCATGAACCAGCGGGATCAGTTGAGCTCTTTTTTTCCCGGTGAAAAGATATTGCAGGAACCGGCGTTGCATCTGCAGGATCTGCCCGTCACTCAATTGATCTTCACCGGTCACCGTAATTTTTTGTTCGCTAAGCCAAAGCATGAAAGATTCCAGCAAGGCAGCCGGTCTGAGATGAAGAGACTGAAGCACCGAGTTGAACCAGGCTACCGCTTTCCCCCTGCTGTAGAAAATATCGCAGGCGGCGGCCAGTCTTCGGGCAATCTCCATATCTGCCGCGGAAAAGGTCGGAGATGAGGCAACTGTGTAGGGCGCGGATCTTTGCCAGGCAAGCCCAAGTTCCTCAGCCCGCTCGGCCAGACGGGTTCCGGGCAGTACCGCGAGGGGGAAGATATCCAGGTGATTGGGATATAGGGACAGGGCAAAATCAAGACTTTGCCTGAAGCCGGCCAAGCTGTCGCCGGGTAGCCCGTAGATCAGATCGAAGCCGAAGATTGCTCCGACATTGTTCAGCATGCCGATCTTGATGCTGAAGTCCTGCCGGTTGAATACTCTTCCCACGTTACGCAGTACAAGCGGGTCCGCGCTTTGCAGCCCTATCTGCAGAGAGCAGGTGATTTCAGCGAACAGTCTCGCCAGTTCCGCATCAATAAACTCACTTCTCACCTCGAAGTGGAAATGGATGTGGGGTGCCACCTTTTTGATCAGGCGCAGTATTTTTTTTGCCCGCTTCATATCCTGATTGAAGGTGGAATCAAGAACGAAGACCTGGGCAACCTTCCTCTTGACAAGGAAATTCAGCTCTTGCGTTATCCTCTCAAGGGAGAAATGCCTAACGCCGACGCCCCCTTTGTGGTCGAAGCAGAATTCGCAGGCAAAGTTGCAGCCACGGGAGAGTTCCCATAATACCCCATCCCCTTCGCTTGGAACGAGGACCCCCGATAAATATGGTGAAGGTAGTTGATCCAGGTCCGGCTCAGGGTGCCGGGGAAAGGACTGGAAGCCTTCTTGCTGCGCACGGGCAAGGCCTTCGATTCCGGCAAGTGAGCTGCCCTGGGTCATCCGTGACATGACATCGACGAATGTGGATTCTCCTTCTCCGACGACGATAAAATCAAGCGTGGAAGAGGCAAGTAATCTCTCCGTATCGGCAGTAGCCTCGGGTCCCCCGGCAAAAAGCGTCAATCGTGGCATCAGCTGCCGTAGCGCAGAGACGATACCGAGGCACTCGTTGCGATTCCAGACGTACATGGAGAATCCTACCGCGTCAGGGTCCAGCTTGAGGATGTCTTCGATGAATTGTTCTTGGGGTGTACCGATAAACGTAGCGGTGAGGGATACGGAAATCTTGCCAGAGAGTCCTTTCTCACGGTCCAGGGCTGCCTTCAGACAGGCAGCGGCAAGAGGGACCGCCTGGGGGGATGGAAAGGGGTGGATGGAGGCCAGGACTACATGCACAGGAAGCTCCGATGCATAACGGTATCAGGTGGAATGGGAATTTCGATCATCACTGCTTGGGCCGGGCTTTTATTTTTGGCTTGCCGTCCTCGATGACGACCTTGAATTCAACACTGTTGCAGTTATACTTTGAAGAAATCAGGGGCTTCTGTTTTTCGATGGCCGCGGAGATCATGTCGGGGGTGATGCTGCTTGTCGGCAGATTACAGGCCTTGCGTGCTTCCACAAATTCCCTGTACAGTTCGTTTACCTTGGTGTCGCCCTTCGCTTCACGGGGCTGTTTCTTGTCCGGATGTTCAGAGTGCATAGCCATTTTGAAGCGGTCACGGGAGTACTTTCCTTCCTCTATCAGGCGGTTGATCCTGGTCCATTTCTGTTTGTGGGTGTTAAAGGACGCAACCAGGGAATTATACCTGAACTTGAGCATCGTGTTGGAGATGTTGGTGTTGGCGTATTTTCGGCAGGCTCTTTCGACAGTGTCCAGAAGTTTCAGGGGTTCACGTTTTTCCAGACCAAGGAAAAATTGTTCATACTTTGTAACCAGATCATGCAGGCTCTGTTCGAAAAATAACAGATCTTCAGGTATCCCCATGTTCCCTCCGAAGCTTAAATATAACTGCAAGATATTGATTCTGTAAAGGGAAAACCAAGAGTATCCGGACATCGATTCACGGGGGATACTGTTCTTATGACAAGTCATCCCTTCCCAGTTAGTTTCCATCCGGAAAGGGTTCTTTTCTGCCCTGGCGGCGTCAATCTGCGGGCTTACTTGTGCGACGTACCGATGTATGTCTCCGCGCAAGCCCTTGATTTCCTTGCCAGAACAAAAAATCCCCTCTTTCCGAATCGGAAACCACTTAGTTTCTCATCCGGAGTTTCCGGATGGAAACCAGTTAATATATTGACGAAGCAGTGGCTTATTTGTTAGAAGAGGTACTTTACTTATGAAGTCTCAACTGGAGGCCTTTCAATGGCAAAAGTGGCTGCAATTGTCCTTGCTGCCGGCAAGGGGACACGAATGAAATCCGAACTGGTCAAGGTCATGCACCCCCTGTCCGGCATGCCGATGATTTCCTGGCCGGTCAACGTGGTACGGGAAGCGGGTGCTGCGGTCATAACGCTGGTCGTCGGTCACCAGTCGGAAAAGGTACGGGAATTTTTTGCCGATCAAGGGGACATCGTTTTTGCCTCCCAGGAGGAGCAACTGGGCACCGGGCATGCGGTTGCCTGCTGCAGTGAGGCTCTTTCAGGTTTCACAGGCGCCATTCTTATTTTGTGCGGCGACGTGCCGTTGATTACCCCGGAGACCCTGCAGACGTTCCTCGAATACCACTACCGACAGCAGGCCGTCATTACCGTTCTTACCACCTGCATGGACAACCCCTATGGCTACGGCAGAGTGATCAAAGACGCAGCGGGTCATGTGACGGAAATCGTAGAAGAAAAAGACGCAAGCGCCGAACAGCGGCAGATAAACGAGATTAATTCAGGCATCTACTGTGTTGATGCCGGGTTTCTCTTCACTGCCGTCGCCGATCTGAAAAATGACAACGCCCAGAAAGAGTATTATCTGACAGACATCATCAAAACTGCCGTTGCTGAAAGGCGGACCTGCTGCGCCTTTCCCATTGCCGATCCGATGGAGGTAATGGGAGTAAACGACCGCGTGCAGCTGGCAGAAGCAGGCCGCATCATAAGGGTGAGAATCAATAAGGCATTGATGGTGGCAGGCACAACCATCATCGATCCCGAGACAACTTACATAGATCATGGGGTCGTCGTCGGCCGGGACACCACCATTTATCCCAACGTCTGCATCTCCGGCGGCACCGTCATCGGCGACAACTGCGTCATCGAATCTTCAGCCGTGATCAAGGGGTGCAAGGTAGGGGACTGTGTGACGATCAAGGCCGGCTCAGTGATGGAGGATTCTGTAATAGGCAACACGGTTGCCATCGGGCCAATGGCGCATCTCCGGTCTGGTACCGAGCTTAGAGACGAGGTCAAGATCGGCAATTTCGTTGAAACCAAGAAGATCATCATGGGCGCGGGCTCCAAGGCATCACATCTTACCTACCTTGGCGATGCGACCATCGGCAGCCATGTGAACATCGGTTGCGGAACCATAACCTGCAATTATGACGGGGTGAAAAAACACCGGACCGTCATCGAAGATGACGTCTTCGTCGGCAGCGACGTGCAGTTCGTGGCCCCCGTTTCTATCGGCCGCAATTCCTTGATCGCCGCGGGAACCACGGTCACGAAAGATGTCCCGCCTGACTCCCTGGCCATCGCCAGGGCTCCCCAGGTCAACAAGGAAGGCTGGAAACTCAAAAACAAATAAGACGGTTCTAAGTTCTATGTTCTAACGGAGTTCGAAATGTGTGGAATTGTTGGTTATACAGGCAGACAAGAAGCAACCCCCATTATTCTTGATGGTCTGAAAAGGCTTGAGTACCGCGGCTATGATTCTGCGGGCATCTGCACCCTCAATAACGGCCATGCCGAGACCAGGCGCAGTGAGGGCAAACTGATAAATCTGGAAAACCTCCTGGCAAAAGAGCCGATTGCCGGCGCCATCGGCATTGGCCACACCCGTTGGGCAACCCACGGCAGGCCCTCCGAAATAAATGCCCATCCCCATCAGGCCGGGCCGGTGGTTGTCGTGCACAACGGCATTATCGAGAATTATCTGCAGCTGCGGGAAGAGTTGAGGGCCGCCCACCACACCTTCAAGAGTGAAACAGACACCGAAGTGATCGCCCACCTGGTGGAGAAAAAGCTCCGTGAAAGCGGAGATTTTGAAAAGGCCGTTCGACAGGCGCTGGGTGAACTGCGTGGCGCCTATGCAGTCTGCATCCTCTGTGAAACCGAGGCCGGCACCATGATCGCCGCCAAACAGGGTTCGCCCATGGTTATCGGCCTCGGTGACGAGGAATTTTTCGTCGCCTCCGACATCCCGGCTATTCTGTCCCACACCAGGGAAATGATCTTCATGGAAGATGGAGAAATGGCGGTCTTTCGTAACAATAAGCCTGCGTTCTCAACAGTTGCCGGCGCTCCCTTGACGAAGAACTCCCGTCACATCGACTGGTCGCCGCTCATGGCGGAAAAAGGGGGCTACAAGCACTTCATGCTTAAGGAGATCTTCGAGCAGCCGCGCGCCATCAGTGACACCATCGCCGGCAGACTCCTGGAAGAAGAGGGTGATGTCTACCTGGAAAGCCTCTCGTTGCCGGACGGCGAGCTGAAAAAGGTCGAGAGGATCTGCATCATTGCCTGCGGCACCTCCTGGCATGCGGGTCTGGTGGGGAAATTCCTTCTGGAGGAGCATTGCCGGATTCCGGTGGAGGTGGATATCGCCTCGGAATTCCGCTATCGCAATCCCGTCGTCAATGATCGGACCCTTATCATCCTCATCTCGCAATCGGGAGAGACTGCCGACACCCTGGCAGCCATGCGCGAAGGCAAAGCCAGGGGGGGCAAGAACGTCGCCATCTGCAACGTGGTGGATTCCTCAATCGCCCGCGAAGCCGACGGCGTCGTCTATACCCACGCCGGCCCCGAGATCGGCGTTGCCTCCACCAAGGCGTTCGTCACCCAGCTGGTAGCCCTCTATCTCTTCACCATCAAGCTTGGCCGCACCATCGGCACCATCGACAAGGAGAAGGGACAGGCAATGATCGCTTCCCTGGTCAAGGTGCCGGCACTCCTGGAAAAGACCCTGGAACTCAATCACCAGGTCGAGAGCGTGGCCAAAAGATATATGAACGCCAGGGATTTCCTCTACCTCGGCCGCGGCATCAATTATCCCATCGCCCTGGAAGGGGCATTGAAACTCAAGGAGATCTCCTACATCCACGCGGAGGGATATCCCGCCGGCGAAATGAAACACGGCCCCATCGCCCTCATTGATGAGAATATGCCGGTCGTCATCCTCGTGCCGCAGAATGCCAACTATGAAAAAGTGGCTTCCAACATGGAAGAGGTCATTGCCCGTGGCGGCAGAGTCATCGCCGTCTGCTCGGCAGGAGACCGTGAGATAGCCGGCAAAGCCGAGGTAACCCTGGAAATACCCCAGGACAACGACGATCTGGCGCCGATCCTGCTCTCGGTGCCGCTGCAGCTCTTAGCCTACCACGTGGCGGTCCTCAAGGGGACCGATGTGGATCAGCCGCGCAATCTCGCCAAGAGTGTGACGGTGGAATAGAGGCGCATTCTGCTTTGATGATGGTTTGTTTGATCGTGAAAAATAAAGCAGGGAACTGAAGGTGTGGTGGCTTACGGCCACTGCTTTACTCAAAAATCATTTGGTATATTGAAAGTCGTGAAGTGGGTGTGGGATAGAATATCTCGCACCCACTTTTTTATTTACATTGTCGCATTTGGTAAAAAATCATTGTAAAGCACGGGCAACCGTGCGGCACAAAGCTAAGGCTTCTAAAAAAGCACCATCTGAGACAATTAACTAAAATTCCTTTCCTATGCCAGCTATTATGTTTGATAAATCACACTTAAAGATTATTTCTTTCCAATGAAGTCAAATTTTTGAATCAAGTCCTTGTTTTTTGCTATAGCTAACTATTTAAATCAAAAAAGGAATACTTACAACTGTAAAAATTTTTTACAACTGTAAAGAAATTTTACAGTCCATTAATATTGATTTTCTCAGCATTATTGTGTATGCCGTCAAAATAGTTCTAAATCAAATAACCTTACAGGAGGGTGTGGTGAAGGGACTCAAAACACTCCTTTTCTTTTTGTTCATTCTGATAAGTCATGCTCTGCCGTCTTTTGCAGATACTACGGTGGGAGGTGTCATTTCCACGGATACAACCTGGACTCTGGCCGGTAGCCCTTATAATGTCACTTCAACTGTTCAGGTGTATGGGACCAGTACCACAGCAGCTACCCTCACCATAGAACCTGGCGTTGTGGTTAAATTTGCTTCCAATACCGTATTGCAGATAGGAAGTGGTGCCAGTCAGGGAGCACTCATCGCCAGAGGGACGACGACAGAGAGAATTACCTTCACCCGAAGCGGCACAACCGGGACGTGGGGAACCATCGCCTTCCAAGACGGCACTGTCGATGCCATAACCGTCATCGAAAACGCCGATGTCCAGTACAATAGCGGGTTGAGTATCACATCTGCTTCTCCCACAATCAAAACCTCCACCATAACAGACGTAACGGGATATGGGATTAATCTTTCTTCCGCCAATCCGATCATGGAGAATGTTGCCATCACCAACAATGGCAGCTATGGCCTCTACCTTTCGAATTCCTCGCCCATCATTACCGGCGGCAGCTTAACCAACACCAGCACCACCGGCCATGGCATTTATGGCAGCGGCTCTCCAACAATTTCCAATTACAGCGTCTCCATCGTCAACAGTGCCGGCAAGTATGGTCTTTACCTCGGCAGTACGACCTCAGCCCTCAGTGTTACCAACTCTATCATCGCCAATGGCATATACTTTGGCTCCACCGGCATTACTCCGACTATCACCGGCAACACCTTCACTAATTTAGATAACTCCCCCCTTCATGCGGGAGCCAACATCATTGCCCAGATCATCGCCAACAACACCCTGACCGGCCAGACCTTTGCCGGCAAGATCGAGGTGGTAGGCGAGCAGATAAACAGGGACACACTGTGGTGGAAACAGATTGCCCCTTATGTGATTTCAGGAGCCATTTACGTATACAAAGATACCATTTCCCCTGCTACCCTGACCATCGAGCCTGGTACGGCTATTAAATTTGCAGGCGGCAGCGGGCTATACATAGGAAGTGGTGCCAGTCAGGGAGCACTCATCGCCAGAGGGACGACGACAGAGAGAATTATCTTCACCCGAAGCGGCACAACCGGTACATGGGCAGGCCTTACCTATTATGACGGCACTGTGGATGCAACATCAGTAATCGAAAATGCCGACATCCAATATACCACCGGCTTTAGTATCAACTCCGCTTCACCTGTTTTTAGAAACTGCACCATAACAGACATGACGGGCTATGCTAGCTTTTCTAATAGTAACCCGGTGCTGGAGAATGTCACTCTTACCAACAACGGCAGCTACGGCATCTACCTGAACTCCTCATCGCCCATCATTACCGGTGGCAGCTTAACCAATACCAACACCACCGGTCAGGGTATTTATGGCAACGGGGCACCGGTCATTACGAATTACAATGTCTCTATGGTCAATAGCACTGGCAAGTACGGCCTTTACCTGAACAGTTCCACTTCAATGTTGTCAGTCACGAACTCAACCATTGCCAATGGCATCTACCTCGCATCCACCGGCATTACCCCGACCGTTACCGGCAATACCTTCACCAATCTGGATAATTCGCCCCTGCATGCGGGAGCCAATATCATTGCCCAGATCATCGCCAACAACACCCTGACCGGCCTTGCTTCCACGGGCAGGGTCGAGGTCATGGGCGAGCAGGTTTCCCAGGACACAACGTGGAACAAGTTGGTTGCTCCTTACTGGGTAGTCTCCGGCACGGTCTCGGTTTACAATACGACGGCCATCCCCTCTACCTTAACCATTGCACCAGGCACCATGATCAAATTTGCCCCGAATACCGGGCTCCAGATTGGCAACGGTACAAGCCAGGGAGCACTCATCGCCAGAGGGACGACGACAGAGAGAATTACCTTCACCCGAAGCAGCACAACCGGGACTTGGGGAACCATCGCCTTCCAAGACGGCACTGTTGATGCCATAACCGTCATCGAAAACGCCGATGTCCAGTACAATAGCGGGTTGAGTATCACATCTGCTTCTCCTACAATCAAAACCTCCACCATAACAGACGTAACGGGATATGGGATTAATCTTTCTTCCGCCAATCCGATCATGGAGAATGTTGCCATCACCAACAATGGCAGCTATGGCCTCTACCTTTCGAATTCCTCGCCCATCATTACCGGCGGCAGCTTAACCAACACCAGCACCACCGGCCATGGCATTTATGGCAGCGGCTCCCCAACAATTTCCAATTACAGCGTCTCCATCGTCAACAGTGCCGGCAAGTATGGTCTTTACCTCGGCAGTACGACCTCAGCCCTCAGTGTTACCAACTCTATCATCGCCAATGGCATATACTTTGGCTCCACCGGCATTACTCCGACTATCACCGGCAACACCTTCACTAATTTAGATAACTCCCCCCTTCATGCGGGAGCCAATATCATTGCCCAGATCATCGCCAACAACACCCTGACCGGCCAGACCTTTGCCGGCAAGATCGAGGTGGTAGGCGAGCAGATAAACAGGGACACACTGTGGCGGAAACAGATTGCGCCTTATGTGATTTCAGGAGCCATTTACGTATACAAAGATACCATTTCGCCTGCTACTCTGACTATCGAGCCAGGAACAACAATTAAATTATTTGCAGGCGGTAGCGGGCTATACATAGGAAGTGGTGCCAATCAAGGGGCACTAATCGCAAAAGGGACGACGACGGAAAGGATTACATTTACCCGGAGCGGCACTAGCGGTACATGGGCAGGCCTTACCTATTATGACGGGGCTGTGGATGCAACATCAGTAATCGAGAATGCCGACATCCAATATACCACCGGCTTTAGTATCAACTCCGCTTCACCTGTTTTTAGAAACTGCACCATAACAGACATGACGGGCTATGCTAGCTTTTCTAATAGTAACCCGGTGCTGGAGAATGTCACTCTTACCAACAACGGCAGCTACGGTATCAATCTTTCTGCCTCATCGCCCATCATTACCGGTGGCAGCCTAACCAACACCAACACCAACACCACCGGCCATGGTATTTATGGCAACGGGGCACCGGTCATTACGAATTACAATGTCTCTATGGTCAATAGCACTGGCAAGTACGGCCTTTACCTGAACAGTTCCACTTCAATGTTGTCAGTCACGAACTCAACCATTGCCAATGGCATCTACCTCGCATCCACCGGCATTACCCCGACCGTTACCGGCAATACCTTCACTAATCTGGATAGCTCTCCGATCCATGTAGGGGCGAACATAGTCGGGCAGCTTATAGCCAACAACGCCCTAACTGGCCTTACTTCAGGCGGCAGAATCGAGATCGTGGGCGAACAGGTGAACCGTAATGTAACCTGGAGCCCACTGGCAGCTCCGTATCACGTGGTCTCCGGCACTGTTTCCGTCTACAACACCACGACAACCGCCTCGACCTTGACCATTGCACCGGGAACCGTCATCAAGTTTGCGACCAGCACCGGACTTCAGATCGGCAGTGGCACGAACCAGGGGGCATTGATAGCCCAGGGAACACCATCAAATCGTATCACCTTCACCCGAAGCGGCATCAGCGGTACATGGGCAGGCCTTACCTATTATGACGGCACTGTGGATGCAACATCAGTAATCGAAATTGCCGACATTCAATATACCACCGGCTTTAGTATCAACTCCGCTTCACCTGTTTTTAGAAACTGCACCATAACAGACATGACGGGCTATGCTAGCTTTTCTAATAGTAACCCGGTGCTGGAGAATGTCACTCTTACCAACAACGGCAGCTACGGTATCAATCTTTCTGCCTCATCGCCCATCATTACCGGTGGCAGCTTAACCAATACCAACACCACCGGTCATGGCATTTACGGAAGCGGCTCTCCAACAGTTTCCAATTACAGCGTCTCCATCGTCAATAGCACTGGCAAGTACGGCCTTTACCTGAACAGTTCCACTTCAATGTTGTCAGTCACGAATTCAACCATTGCCAATGGCATCTACCTCGCATCCACCGGCATCACCCCTACCATCACCGGCAATACCTTCAGCAATGGGGATAATTCGCCACCCCATGCAGGGGCTGCCTTGATAAACCGGATTTTGTCTGAAAACACCTTCAGCGGACTTACCGCAACCGGCAAAATCGAGGTTGTCGGGGAGTATCTGACGCAAAACACTCTTTGGAAGAAGTGGGTAGCACCATATATTGTTCTCGGCAATGTCTATGTTTTTAAGGACACCGTCACCACCGCTACCCTGACCATCGATCCGGGAGTCGTGGTGAAATTTAACACAAACACCTCGCTGCAGATTGGTTCGGGATCTTCCAGGGGGTCCATCATTGCCGATGGAGGGACGGCAGCGATCACCTTTACTTCCAGTCAGGGTACGCCTACTGCCGGAAGCTGGTCGGGTATAACCTTCTCCGGTGACTCTGCCAGCGGCAGTATATTGAATAACATTGTCGTCGAATACGGAGGCTCAGGAGGGTACTACAATAACGCAAACGTTGTCTTTAATTCTTCTTCGCCAGTGATCCGTAATTCCACAATCAGAAACAGTGCCGGAAGCGGCATCTATGTATATGGTGCACAAAACATCCCTCAGGTGGTTGGTTGCACGGTTACAGCCAACAAGTGGGGTGTTTATGCCACTTCTTCAAACCCTTACATCGTCAATTCACGAATCTACGGCAATTCCACCGCAGGTGTATGGAACAGTTCCACGACTGTAGATGTTGACGCAAGAAATAATTGGTGGGGGGCAGACTCCGGACCAACCCATGCAAGCAACCCTTCCGGCACCGGCAACAGCGTCAGCGACAAGGTACTCTACAATCCTTGGATTGGCCAGACTCCAGGGACTGGAGTGACTTTCAGCAATGTCAAGGTTTCGCCAGCAGCGTTCAATCCTGATGGGGATTATCTCACCTTCGGGGCATTCATCTCCGCCAATGCCAACTGGACCATCACTATCACCGACAGCGGAAATAACGTCGTCAGAATTTTCACCGGCTCCGGCACTTCCATCAGTCAGAGATGGTTTGGCGAAGACAGCCAGTCTGTGAAAGTAGCGGATGGAAATTATACCTACAAGATAGAAGCGGTAAATCCTGCGACTTTGGAAGCGGCCTCTCCCTTACAAGGAACCGTAAAGGTATTCCGCCAACTTCCTGTGGCCATTCTCGATGTGCCGACTGATGATCAGATCTTTTCCGGCGGGACCATCGTCAATGTTACCGGCACCGCCTCCGATCCTACCGATTTCAAGAACTACACCCTTGAGTATGGGGCAGGAGACAACCCGATTTCCTGGAGTGCCCTTAGGAGCGCAACAGTTCCAGTGCAAGGTAACCTTTTGTATGCCTGGGACCTCACCAATGCCACTGGAGGCGTATACACCCTGCGCCTCACCGTCACCGATAATGCCGGGAATGCAACAGTAAAAGCGGCACGCATCAGGCTCCTCTGGATTCAGAATGCAAATTCGTCGGAGACTTACCTTTCACCGAACGGCGATGGTACCAAGGATTCGTCGCTACTTAGCGCGACGGCCAGCTACCCGGTCAATTGGTCCGTAACGTTAAGCAACTCAACCGGTACTGTTGTCAGGACCCTTACAACTCAAGGTAGCTCTGCGTTCAGCCAGGCCTGGGACGGCCGTAATTCTGCAGGTGTGGTTGTGCCTAACGACACATATACCTATGCATTCAATGCTCTTGATCCAGTGTCGTCTCTGGGAGCTTCACCTAAAACAGGCACCATAAAAGTTGATACCACGCTGCCGACTGTTTCCATTACAGCGCCTGTTTCAGGCGGGGTATTGCAGAACACGGCGACCATTACCGGAACTGCTGCGGATACCAATTTCGATACTTACACAGTGGAATATGGGGCAGCATCCGGCACGGGGCAATGGACTCTTTTCGCGTCGTCAAGTATGCCAGTCACCTCAGGTACGCTGGCAGTGTGGATCACCAATGATTTGAAAAACGAGATCAGGTTAGAGAATGGCGAGTATCAGATGAAGATAACTGCCACAGATAAGGCCGGCAACAGAGCAGTAACAGCTATACCCGTGACCGTGAATAACCTGATCCTCTCCTCGATATCAGCCAGCCAGAACACGTTAAACACAGCCTTAGGGGAATCTACGACCATAGCATTCACCATCAACAGCCCGGCAACAGTGACTTTGAGTGTCATACCGGAAAAGCTCGGTACCAATGGTACTCCGGTGTACCAAGCTTCAATAAGCTGTCTGACCGCTGGCAGTTATTCATATACCTGGAATGGTGCCGATTCGACCGGCAAAACCGTTTTGGATGAGGCGTATCTGTATATACTGAATGCCTCTGATGGGACAAGAACCGACGGCTACTCTCCGCTACCGCCGAGTGGTCAGGGGAGCATCACATGCAGCCAGGGGGATTACTATCCACGCAGGAACGTCCCTCTTCCAATTACCTACTCCGTTACTCAACCAGAACGCGTCACGATCAATATCCTATGGGGTAGCCAAAACTTCAAGATAGTCGATGCAATACCCTACACTCCGGGTACCTATACCACCAATTGGGATGGGAGGAATCCCTTAAACGTCATGCTGAATGGCGGGGGCACAGCGTCTTGCTCGGTTTCTTCCCTACTTGCCGAGAACTTCATCATTGCAACCGGCAACACCCCAAAGATCACCTATGTCAGCACTGACCCTTATCAACTGCACTTCTCATATGGACAGTTCACCAGATTGAAATATGCCGTGTCCAAGCAGGCATATATTACGGTAAAGATGCTGCCACCAACGGCATTAGGAATAACTCTAGTCGATCATGTCCTCCAGCCGGCAGGAGAGTATGAGATTGAATGGAAAGCCACCGATGCAACCGGCAATGGATTTGCTGTGAGCGAGGAAGGAGACTATACAGTTTGGATCCAGGCGACCGATCCAGTTACTGGTGCTTCGTCTGTCACTAGGGGAAATTTGGGTGTAGGCGATTAAGTTGTCATAGAGATGGTACAATCAAAATCGCTTGAGAAAGCATAGAACCACAGAAGAAACTTCTGGAGGTAGTATATATTGATGAGCTATATCAGCAGGTTTCTTTATAAAATATATTACATTGTTTTTACCTTGCTTCTAGTTCTATGTTTTGAAAACTTGTCTGTTGCTGATGATTGTTGGACTCGTGATCAAGCTGTTGATCATGTTAATACTGTCTTTTGCGGGAGCAGTGGTAATGCGTTCTGTAGCTGTTCAATAATAGGTGATGCTCCATATAATGATCAAATTTACCACGGTTCAAGACGTACTCTTGTTGTTAAATATAGCCAAAGATTTTGTTGGGATGGTGCAAAAACTATATGTACATGTTATCCAGAGGCTGAAGTTAATATAGCGATTTACTGCAATAACTGCTCTGATCCAACCAATCCTTGCTGCACAAATCCTTACGACAAATGCTGTGGCAGTAAAGATCCCTGTTGCGGCAATGATTGTTGCAACAATAATGATTCCTGCGTGACTTGTGGCCCGCCACCACCGGGCTCAAATGGCTCAAATGGTTCAAACGGCTCAAACGGACAAAATCGAGCACCAGATTCAGATCTTTCGGGGTTTACTGGCAAATAAAAGGGAGTACAGCTGTTCTTTTGCCTCCTTTCGTATTACGCCTAACTCACTTTTTGACAGGATGCAGCGTGAAGCACGATCTGTCGAGGGAGATTTAATGCCATTCCGAAGACATAAAGACCCTGTGGCAATGCTTGTTGTAACAATGGAGATTCCTGCTCTCTTGTGGCCCGCCACCGCCACCTTCACCACCGACAGGACCTGGGCCGACCGGACCGGGATCAACAGGACCTGGACCGACGCCACCATCAGATCTACCTGATTTTGCAGGCCGTTAAATTGTTACTGGAGTTAGATCTCTCGAAGGGAAAGTGTTTTTGAGGAGGAGGGGACGTCGTGGGTGTAGTAACTAAAGCAAAGTTTAAGTAAGAAGGGGACTGTTCGCTTGTTCTGTCTTACCATTTTCTACAGCGATAGCTTACAATTTCAAATACTGCCTTGAAATGAATGAAAGTCTTGAGCAACCTGAAAAAGTAGGTTTATGGATAAGCGAGAATTTCAAATTCAGCCAAAAGGATAACAAATAGGTGAAAGTTCTTATTCATACAGTCAGTTACTTAATCATGATCATGGTCTTAGTGCCTGATTTATCTTTCGCGCAATGTTGGGATGTCAGTTTGTGTGGACCATCAAAATGTGATACGAAAGCTGAAGCCATCTCTGTTGCCGAGGCATTCTGCGATAAAGCTGGTGGTTGTACGCGATTTGAGATGCTTTATTATCCCCCTGAAGTATGTACGACTTGTGGTCAGGTTGTGATTGAAGGCGGAAATGACTTCTGTGGCATCCTTTACACAGGGTTATGTTCCGATCCGACCGACAAATGCTGTAACAGTACTGACCCTTGCTGTGGCAGTAATGATCCCTGTTGCGGCAATGCTTGTTGCAACAACGGAGATTCCTGCTCTCTTTGTGGGCCACCACCGCCGCCACCGCCGCCAGGGCCAGGACCAGGGCCAGGGCCAGGACCAGGACCAGGACCAGGACCAGGACCAGGACCAGATGATCGGTCAGCAGGTTTTGCAGGCCACTAAAACCTATTCTACGATGGGTAGTTGCTTTTGAAAGAGGAGGGAGCATGCTGGGTGGAGTAGCTAAAAATAAAAGGTTTATAGGCATGGTGAGACTGCTGCTCGTAGTCTGTGTAGGGGGGGGCTTTTTACCAAGCGTTTCTCGTGCAGCTGTGGATTACAAGGTCGAGGCGACCGATGCAACCATTATAGAAAAAGGGAATCCCGGCTATGTTGGCAAACCCATCAGCCTTGTTTCAGGGACGGAGTCGTTAAGCAGGGTCGATCTCACTCTTGGTAACTTCCCCATCTACATAAAAAGACGATACACCAGTGTATCCGGCTATGACAGCCCCTTGGGTTATGGTTGGGCGCATAACTACGACAAGAGACTTTATACCTATGCCGACGGCTCAGTCATAATCCGGAAGGAAACCGGTTGGAAAAGACATTTCATGCCTTCTGGTACAGGTTTTACTACGCCAGTAGGTGAAACGGGAATCCTCACCACCAATCCCGACGGTACCCATACCTATACTGAGAAAGACGGCTCAGCGGAAACATACGATATTAATGGTCGTCTGACCACGATGACAGACATCAAAGGCAACTCCCTTGTTCTCAGTTATGAAGCAGCCACAAAAGCCCCACTCTGGGGGCTGTTACCCTGGAATGTTCTACAGACGGACCCGCTTGTTGTGGCGTACGACTATAGGTTAAGTACTGTTGAAGAACATGACACCACCGGCACGCCCACCGGCAGGTGGGTTCATTTTTCCTATGATGCACAAACAGGCCGGCTGACCCAGATAACCGACAGCCTTTCGAGAACTATCACCTACGACCATGACAGTATCGGCAATTTGAAGTCCGTATCATCTCCGCAGTTTAATTCTCTCTATGGCTATACCGATACCAACGACAAGCACCTTCTCACCACAATTGACGAAGGTGAAGGGATGTACGTCAATAGCTATGATTCCCAGGGGAAGGTTATCAAACAAACCCACGGTACCGGCACAATCGACATCAGCTACATAATTCCGCGGCAAAAAACGACAGTTACTACTACAATCAAAGACGGGACAGGGACCCTTCTCAACACCCAGAACCGCGTTGTCACCTTTGACCAGAGCGGGCAGGTGGCCAAGGTAACCGATACTTTCGGCAATGAAACGAGATACACCAGAAACAGTCAGACGTGGGTCACCCGTGAAGAAAAGTGGGAAAACACCGGTACGGTGGCAAGTCCTAACCTTGTGCTCAAATACGCCGCTGATTACACCTACGATGCAGTTGGCAACCTGCTTACCCGTACCGATGCCCAAGGGACCGCCATAGAAAAAACCACCACCTACACCTACCATCCAATATTCGGTAACGTCCTGACAGAAAAAGTAAAAAGCGTGGTAAATCCTGCACAGGATCGAGTAACCACAAACGACTATGACACCAAAGGCAATCTCCTTAGTACCACCGAAACAGGCCTTTTAGGCGATGGTACACCGTACAGCTACATCACCAGTTACGAATATGACAGCCAAAGTCGGCTGAAAAAAATAGACGGCCCTCGCACAGATGTTCAGGATGTGACCACCTTCACCTACGATGCCAGCGGCAATATGCTTACCAAAACCGAGCCCGTTGTCGGCACCACCTATGACAACTATGATGGCCTTGGCAACCCAGGAACTATCACCGATTCCAACGGCAATGCTACCCTTTATACCTATGATGCCGTCGGTCGCGTACTCACCGTCAAAGCACCCGGAGACACCGCCGCTACTCAGATCGGCTATACCACCGGCAGCTGCAGCTCATGCGGTGGAGTAGCAAACCGTATCGATCACATGATTTTCCCGGAAGGGAATAGATTAGATTTCCTCTATGACACCAATGGCAAACTCAGCAAAATTAGCGACGGACTTGGGAATAGCCTCAACTACAGCTACGACAGTGAAGGGAACAAGCTTAAAGAAGAGATCAAAGACCCAACAGGCGTTTTGCAAAAGACCCTCAGCTACCAGTACGATGCCCTCAACAGGCTCAAGCAGGTCAAAAATCCTGACGCAACCTACACAGAGTACGGGTACGACAGCCTCGGCAATGTGACCAGCAGCAAGGACCCGAAAGGCAGTACCATCACCAGCCAGTACGACGCCTTGAGGCGGGTTACCGCTACGATCCAACCTGGTACTATCACCACAGGCTTCAGCTACAACACAAACAACAATCTGGCCACCGTCACTGACGGCAATAACAATAGCACTGTCTACAAGTACGACGACAAGGGCAGGGTCTATCAAGCCATCTCACCCGATACCGGCACTACCACGTACACCTATGACCCTGCTGGCAATTTAAAGACAAAGACCGACGCAAAAGGCATTACCATAACCTATACCTACGATGCCGCCAACCGCCTCATCACGACAACCTTTCCCACAGACTCGGCAAACATTTACAATTACGATACCTGTCCAAACGGCAAGGGGTGGCTCTGCGCTGTCACTGACCAGAGCGGCACAACCAGCTATGAGTACACGAAGAAAGGACAGGTAGCCAAGGAAACAAGAACAATTGATAGTATTGCCTACACAACCCAGTACACCTACGACATGAACGGCAATACCAAAACCATCACCTATCCAAGCAGCAGGGTTATAACCTACAACTACACCAATGACCGGGTAACCAGCGTAACCGGCACACTAGGCGGGATAACCACGACCCTTGCCGGCAGTATCACTTACAAACCCTTCGGCGGCCTGACAACACTCACCTACGGCAACGGTTTAGCAAGAACCATAGCCTACGACAACCAATATCGGCCAGCGAGCATCGTTACCGGAACTGTCCAAAACCTCACTTACGGCTATGATGCTAATGGCAATATCACCGCCATCACCAATAATCTCGACAATACCAAGAACAAGACCTACACTTACGACAATCTCGACCGGCTGGGTAGCGGCAGCGGGCCATGGGGAACGATAAGTTGGCTCTATGACGGGGTTGGCAACAGAACCTCTCAGACCGACAGCAGCGGTACCAGCAGTTATAGTTATCAGCCGGGTACAAACAAGCTGACCAGCGTTTCCGGCCCGAGTCCCGCCAGTTTCAGCTATGACGCCAACGGCAACACAACGAACGAAAACAGCAAGACATACACCTATAGCCAGAATCAGCGGTTGATCCAGGCAACTGCAGAGCAAACAGGCAGCTACAGTTACAACGCCAATGGGCAACGCGCCAAGAAGGTAGTCAACGGCATTACAACCTACTTCATCTTTGATCAGCAAGGACAACTCATAGCTGAATCAGCTACAGACGGCACCCAAGCTGACTACATCTACCTGAGCAACCAGCCGCTGGCCAAGATCGACGCAACCGGCATAAGCTACATCCATACCGATCATTTAGGCACTCCTACCTTCATGACTGACGGAACCGGGGCTAAAGCGTGGGAGGTAGAGGCAAGGCCATTTGGGGATAATGCAACTATCACTGGCTTGGCCAGTCTCAATTTCAGATTTCCGGGCCAGTATGCAGACGGCGAGACGGGGAACAACTACAATTATTTTAGGGATTATAATCCGGCAATCGGGCGGTATATTCAAAAAGATCCGATAGGGTTCGCTGGGGGGATAAATCTCTATGCTTACGTCGACAACAACCCTGTGAATTGGACCGATCCCACTGGAGAAGCTGCTGTAGGACCACTGCCAAAACCACCACCCACAATTCCAACAATACCACCACCGCCAAGACCACCGATAAAGCCACCGAAGCCACCTGGAACCGGATGTAGTGCAATGTTCAGAGTGTGTACGGCTTTTTGCACCACCCGCTGTCCGGGAGGTGTTGTGGGTAAGGGAGTCTGTCTTGCTGCGTGTACGGCAGCATGGATTAGCTGTGTAACGATGGGGAATTAAAATGGGAAATCAGGCGGAAGTGCTAGAGTATAGTGAACGTGGCTTTGGTGCGAAGGCAAAAAGGTTGTTGAATGAAAACAAGGACTTTGACGTCTCAATATGCGGTTGGCGAGCTAGGGTCATCCTTTCATCATTGCAATTGTTAATGCACATGCAAGAAGGCGAAAGGAAAAAGCAAGGTAACAAGTTGGGTACATTTTATACGTTGTCCCGGTTTGCCGTCTTAATGCCTCTCTCATCATTCATGGCTATATTCTGGCTAGCTGTCGCAAATAACAGAGGAATTCGCTTGAAAAATTCCAGTAACGATTCTGTTGTGTTGGAATTTAGGGGTAAATAGGCAGGGTCAGCCCCAGACATGAGACAACCTGACCAAACAAAACGCCGTGAAGCCTTAGACTACAGGGTTTCACGGCGTTTCTGCATGTTGCCTGTCCATGAACTTTTTAGCCTGATGCCGCAGAACCAGGCCGTCAAGCACCGCCCTCACCACTTTTTTCTCTTCCTCGTTTAACTCCAACAGCGCGTCAAACTGCAAAAGGAAATCAACCGGCGGCTTTCGCTCTTCTTCATCAAAAAGAAGCGCATCACCCGGGCGGCTAGGGGGACGGGGCGGCTAGGGGGACGTTGCTTGCTAATTAACTATTGTCACTGAGCAATACTTATGTTAGCTTGCGCTCATGCCACGCCAACCACGTCTTGACATACCCGACGTCCTCCATCACGTCATTGTTCGCGGGATCGAACGCCGTGACATTTTCGCTGAAGATGCTGACAAGGAACGTTTTGTGGCAAGCCTTTCTGCCCTGCTCACGAAAAGCGCCACCAAGTGTTATGCTTGGGCGCTCATGTCAAACCATTTACATCTGCTTCTCATGCCGACCAGAGTTTCTCTTGCTGAAACCATGCGCCGTCTGCTGACCGGTTATGCCGTTTACTTTAATCGCAAATATCAGCGCTGCGGCCATCTGTTCCAGAACCGCTACAAGTCCATACTCTGCGAGGAGGATCCTTACTTTCTCGAACTTGTGCGCTATATCCATTTGAACCCGCTACGAGCGGGCATGGTTTCCGATATGAATGAACTGGGAAGCTACCCGTGGAGTGGCCATGCAGTATTACTCGGTAAGCGGGCCATGGAAGGTCAGGAGACGGACGAGGTACTGACACGTTTTGGAAATACCAGGGCACGCGCAGTTCGTGGCTATTGGCAGTTCGTCGCCGATGGAATTACCACAGGACATCGCCAGGATCTGGTCGGGGGCGGACTTAAGCGCAGCCAGCCCGATTGCATGGAGATCAAAGAAATAGCCGCCTTTGATGAGCGAATCCTTGGCAGTGGCGGGTTTGTGGAAAAGTTGACCCAGGGGGCCAGCGTGGTGGAGAAGAATAAACCACGTCTTGCCTTGGTTGAATTGCTAGACAGAGTCTGTGCCGTGACCGGAGTGGTTGCAGACCGAATGCAGTGTCCCGGCAAAGAGCGCGCCGTAGCACGGGCAAAAGCTATCTTCTGCTACTTGGCAGTACGTGAGTATGGCTATACGGGCACAGAGGCCGGGAAGGTCGTAGGGATCGGCTCGGCAGGCGCGTCTATAGCGGCCAGACGGGGAGCGGAGTTATTGAAGAGTTACCCGGAGCTGGGGATATAAAATTGAAGGGGAGGCAGTTAGTTGATTAGCTAACAACGTCCCTCCCAAGGACCCTCCCAAGGACCCTCCCAAGGACCCGAAACTATATGATCTCGGAAATAAAAGTCCTGGCATGCCTGTCAAAGACGAAGCAGCCAAGCAAGCTAAAAAAACTCTTGAGCAGTTAAAAGACAAAGTAAAGTTTTTTTGCACAATGACAGTAAACCCATTGACAGGTGAGCCAGTAGCTCCTCCCATAACAATTAAGGTGGATAACCAATAATATGAACAAAGTAACACTTCAAGCATATAATATTATTACGGTTTCTGATATTTTTGTATCAAGCTTTATAATGTTCATAGTATTTTTATTTTATGTCATATTTGTAACGAATATTTCTGATACCTCAATTATCCACAATTTGATGATTGTTCTAATGTACATTGCAGCAATTTTATATCTACATTTAAAAGCACCAACCACATTGACTGCCGCAATAAGCAAGCGAACTCATTTGAAATATCTAGTAGTTGGGAATATCATAATTACTATCCTCTTTATTCCTTATTATTTCTGGTTGAAAAATAATAATGTTTCCGAAGTATTTCTAAAATTATATGAAATGAACACAGTATCAAAGTTTGCTTACTTACTGATTGCTTGTTTTATCATTCCTTTACTAGAAGAAATATTATTCAGGTGCTATTATTATGGCATAATTAAAACTAAATACGGTCTTGTCCCTGGAATATTGGTATCCGTTTTATTATTTGCCGGAATGCATATATATCAATCGGCTAACATGTTAGATATATTGATTCAAGGGATTATATATACTGTATTTTTTGAAATATCTAATTCCATTAAATGCAGCATAATACTGCATATGTATAATAATAGCCTGTGGTTTTTATTGACATTTCTATGGTCTTAACATCTGGTACCTATTGATAAGGCCCTTTCCGCCTGCACAGCATCGAGGAAAAAGACGCCACCGGTTCGCTCACCGGCACACGCGTCACCTTCACCTACGATCCGACCACCGGCAGGCTTAAGGGTATTGCCGACAATTTGGGACGAACCGTTACCTACGATCACGATGCATTCGGAAACCTGACAGCCGTAACTACCCCTTTGCTACGCGCTGCCTATTCCTATACCGATCCAAACAACAAGCACCTTATGACCAGCGTTGATGAAGGAGGAGGAGCCTTTGTCAATACCGGCAGCGCCGCGGGGAGAGTGACCAAGCAGTCCCATGGCAACGGTACCATTGATTTCAACTACATCACCCCCGGCAAAAAGACCCAGATAACCACCACAATCAAAGACCCGGCCGGCGCAGTTCTCAACACCCAGACCCGCACCGTCGAGTTCGACGATCAAGGCCAGCCCAGCAAAGTAACCGATACCTTCGGCAACGAAACCAGGTATACCCGAAATGACAAAACCTGGATTCTCAGGGAAGAATATTGGGAGAACACCGGTACACCAGCCACTCCCAATCTGGTTCTCAAAACCGCCAATGATTTCACCTACGATGACAAAGGGAATATCCTCACCGAGACCAGGGGCTCTGGCAGTGCCGTGGCAAAGACCGCCAGTTACACCTACCATCCAACCTTCGGAAGGCTGGTCACCAAAACCATGAAAAGTGCGGTGAACCCATTGCAAGACTCGGTGCTTACCTATGCCTATGACGGGACCGGCAATGTCAGCAGCAGTACCGAGACCGGTCTTTCAGGGGATGGAACCTCTTACACCTATACTACCTCCTATGAATACGACATCCACGGTCACGTCACGAGAATCGACGGCCCCCGCACTGATGTTGAAGACGTCACCACCTTCACCTACGATCCCGTCACCAGCAATCGGCTCACCATGACCGAGCCGCTGATCGGCACAACCACCTATGCCAACTACGACGGCCTCGGCAATCCCGGCACCATAACCGACCCCAACGGCAATACCACAACCTACACCTACGACAATGTGGGCAGGGTCCTCACCATAAAAGCCCCCGGCGATACCGCAGTCACCGAATACGGCTACACCACCGTCGGCTGTGCCAGTTGCGGCGGAACGATCAGCAAGATCGACCATATCATCTTCCCCCAGGGCAACCGCATCGATTACTTCTATGACAGTATGGGCAACCTGAGTAAAATTGCCGACACCCAGGGGAACAGCATCAACTACACCTACGACAGCGAAGGAAATCAGCTCAAGGAAGAGATCAAAGACCCAACCGGCATCCTGCAAAAAACCATCAGCTACCAGTACGATGCCCTCAGTCGCCTGACAAAAACCATCTACCCCGATAACACCTTCAGCCAGTACACCTACGACAACCTCGGCAACCAGACCAGTTTCAAAGACCCGAAACAAAACATCACCACCAGCCAGTACGACTCCTTAAGCCGGCTCACCGCCACCATTCAACCGGGCAATATCACCACCGGCTTCAATTACAACTCAAACAACAACCTGACCACCGTAACCGACGGCAACACCAACAGCACCGTCTACAAATACGACGACAAGGGCAGGGTCTACCAGACCATCTCCCCCGATACCGGCGCCACCACCTATACCTATGACCCTGCCGGCAATCTCAAGACCAAGACCGATGCAAAGGGAATTACCATAGCCTATACCTACGATGCCGCCAACAGGCTTACAAAAACAGACTATCCGACAGATACCGACATCACCTATACCTACGATAACTGCGTCAACGGTAAGGGAAGGCTCTGTGCCGTTGCCGATCAAAGCGGAACAACCAGCTATGAGTACACCAAAAAAGTTCAGATTGCCAAAGAGAACCAGACCATAGACGGCATCCCTTACATCACCCAGTACACCTACGACATGAACGGCAACACCAGAACCATTACCTACCCGAGCGGCAGGGTGATAACCTACAACTACACCAATGACCGGGTAACAAGTATGACCAGCACCATTGGCGGCGTTACTACAACCCTTGCCGGCAACATCGCCTATAAACCTTTTGGAGGACTGGCAAGCCTGACCTATGGTAACGCCTTACCAAGAACCATTAACTACGACAATCAGTACAGGATTGCCAGCACTACCACAGGAACTATCCAGAGCTTATCGTATGGCTTTGACGCAAACAGCAACATCACCAGCATAACCAACACCCTCGACAATACGAAAAACAAGAGCTACAGTTACGATGCTCTGAACAGGCTGAGCAGCGCCACAGGCACATGGGGGAACATGCTATGGACCTATGACCCCGTGGGGAATCGGCTGACGCAGGTGGATAGTGTGGGCACAAGCAGCTATGTTTACCAGCCGGGGAGCAACAAGCTTACCGGCATCACAGGAGCTACCACCTCCAGTTTCGCTTACGACGCCAACGGCAACACCGTTACCGACAACGCCACCACCTACACTTATAATCAGAACCAACGACTGATAAGAGCCGCTGCGATCCAGACCGGGGATTACGCCTATAATGCCAGTGGCGAAAGAGTAAAGAAAACAACGGTTGGAACGACAACCCATTTCGTTTATGATCGGGCAGGCAGCCTGCTTATTGAAAACGCCAGTGATGGATTGACGGAATATGTCTATCTGAACGGGGAGCCTGTTGCGAAGATAGATGCAACAGGCACAAGCTACATTCACACCGATCATTTGGGCACACCGCAGATGATGACGGATGCAAGCGGTGCCAAGGTATGGGCGATTGAGGCCAGACCATTTGGCGACAATGCGGCAATAACTGGAGCGGGAATGCTGAACCTTAGGTTTCCGGGCCAGTACTTTGATACAGAGACAGGGAACCATTACAACTATTTCAGGGATTACAATCCGAGCGTTGGGCGCTACATCCAAAAAGATCCAATAGGTATAGCCGGAGGGATAAACCTATATTCGTATGTCCAAAATAATCCGATTAACTGGGTTGATCCGGAGGGTCTTTCTCCGTATAGCGATCTGTTAAAGCGGGCAAGAGAGTATAAGCCTTGCGATGACAAGGACAGAGAAACACTTCAACAAGTCTTAGAAAACCTTCTGCCTATTGGTATGACTGAAAAATTTACCAAAAGCATACTGAGCTCATCTGAGATAATAGCTAAAGGAAGAAATATCAGAAAGGTCGATGAGCTTGTTGAGAAATTTGGAGGTAAAGCTAAAGATTGGTTGAAGAAAAAAGGATGGGATGAATTTGGTAAAGAATGGCACTGGTATGAGAATAATGGGAACAAAGTGGGTAAAAAACCAGCCGGATCACCAGATCCATTTTAAACAAATGGTATGCTATTATTATGCCTTGCGTCTTTATTTTTCATAGGAGAATATATTTTTATGAAAGTCAAAGCAAAACAAGAAGTACATAACCATATATTAGATCAATTTGACAATAAGAACATTAAGCCAAACGAAACTTATGATGTTATTGGAATTGATCATGATTGTTTCAGAATAGTTGATCAAGTTGGTGATCCAATTTTATACCCTAAGTATCTTTTTGAGATTATCGATTCATCAATTCCACAATCATGGATTCGAAAAGAATATGAAGCTGATGAATATTATATAGATCCACCTGAATTCAGCGAGCCTGGATTTTATGAAGATTTGTTTGATGGCGATTCAAAAGCAATAGATATTTATGAGAAGTATTTGGCCTCAGTAGGGATTACAAGGAAATTTAGAGGTAACCCATAGGGGTAGCGTTTACATTTTTCACAAACCGCACCGGCAAAAACGCCGTGAAGCCGTGATTTAACAAGACTTCGGGAGAAACCTGCGGGGACATTCTATAGTCTCTCTGTCAACTGAAAATATTGCTCTTTTAAATCGAATATTTAGCGATGCTGTCTGATTCTGGACGCACCTATCCCATCATTTTGGTAACGAAAATCTAAGGGGACGTTCCGAAAATCTAAGGGGACGTTCCTGCTTTATTGCATTAGCCAACATTTCGGGTGCCACCGACGCAGGATGTCACCACCTTCACCTACGACGCCAATGGCAACATGCTGACAAAAACTGAGCCTCTCATTGGCACCACCACCTACGACAATTACGATGCCCTGGGCCTGTTGCGAAGATAGATGCAACAGGCACAAGCTACATTCACACCGATCATTTGGGCACACCGCAGATGATGACGGATGCAAGCGGTGCCAAGGTATGGGCGATTGAGGCCAGACCATTTGGCGACAATGCGGCAATAACTGGAGCGGGAATGCTGAACCTTAGGTTTCCGGGCCAGTACTTTGATACAGAGACAGGGAACCATTACAACTATTTCAGGGATTACAATCCGAGCGTTGGGCGCTACATCCAAAAAGATCCAATAGGTATAGCCGGAGGGATAAACCTATATTCGTATGTCCAAAATAATCCGATAAATAAGGTGGATTCATTAGGTTTGTTAGATTGTTTAGATCTTGATCCCACAGGATTGTTGAAGTTTATGAGGTCATATATGCAATCCCAAGATACAAGAGACATTTTGCAATATCAATTACGGAAAAGAGAGGAAGCTTTTGATAAAGGCAAGATTGAAGAAGCTATCATTCATGATTGGGCAGCGAAAGAAATAGAACTAATAATGCATCCAGAGACAATGGATATAATAAGAAACTCACCTACAAACACAAGCATAACTGGGCCAGTAACAGGCAAGTACCGTAAATAGGGGGCGCTTCATGGGCAAAAAAATTCAAATTATTGCAGCAACTATTGTAATTGTTTTAATAGCTTCAGTGGCTTTTAATCATTATAATAAGATCATTTCTTATAACAATATCGTAATGAAAGTGGCCTTTAACAATAGTAAGAATGATAAAGATAACAGTTTGTTAGTACTTAAATTGCCAACCAATGGCACAAACATTTTTTTTAATAAAAGGGTTGTGCCAAAGTCAGAATTTTTTACAAAATATAAAAAATTCATCGAGGAAAACGAAACTATAAAAGAGGAAAAAATTGTTGAAAAACAAGGCCGAGAAATTTTAATGCTTTCAACAATAATGAAATCGTCCAGTTTGATGCTGCTTCACATTTCAATTCCAAAAGAAAGCACGACAATATTGTTCACAGGCAATGCAGAGGATTTCAAGGGCTTTGAAGATTCTATTAATAATCTGATCTTTAAACACTGACTGGCATATCCGACAATTTGGGACGAACCGTTGCCTACCGAGTATGGCTACACCACCGTCGGCTGTGCCAGTTGCGGCGGAACGATCAGCAAGATCGACCATATCATCTTCCCCCAGGGCAACCGCATCGATTACTTCTATGACAATATGGGCAACCTGAGTAAAATTGCCGACAACCAGGGGAACAGCATTAACTACACCTACGACAGCGAAGGAAATCAACTCAAGGAAGAGACCAAAGATCCGTCGGGTACCCTGCAAAAGACCATCAGCTACCAGTACGATGCCCTCAGTCGTATGACAAAAACCATCTACCCAGACAACACCTTCAGCCAGTACACCTACGACAACCTCGGCAACCAGACCAGCTTTAAAGACCCGAAACAAAACATCACCACCAGTCAATACGATGCCCTGAGCCGGCTCACCACAACCATTCAACCGGGCACTGTCACCACCGCCTTCAATTACAACTCGAACAACAACCTGACCACCGTAACCGACGGCAACACCAACAGCACCGTCTACAAATACGACGACAAAGGGAGGCTCTACCAGACCATCTCCCCCGATACCGGCACCACCACCTACACCTACGACCCTGCCGGCAACCTCAGGACCAGGACCGACGCAAAAGGCGTGACGATCGGTTACCAATACGATGCAGCCAACAGGCTTACAAAAACAGACTATCCGACAGATACCGACATCACCTATACCTACGACACTTGTCCAAACGGCAAGGGGAGGCTGTGCGTAGTAACCGATCAAAGCGGCAGCACCACCTACGAATACACCAAAAAAGGTCAGATCGCCAAAGAGACCCAGACCATAGACGGCATTACCTACATCACCCAGTACACCTACGACATGAACGGCAACACCAGAACCATCACCTACCCGAGCGGCAGGGTGATAACCTACAATTACACCAATGACCTGGTAAGCAGTATAACCAGCACCATTGGCGGTGTAACCACAAGCCTTGCCGGCAACATCACCTACAAGCCCTTTGGTGGGGTCGCAAGTGTCACCTATGGTAACGGCATCATCAGAACTATCGGCTACGACAACCAGTACAGGATTGTGAGCATCGCTACGGCAACCTTGCAGAGCCTCACATACGGCTTTGACGCCAACAGCAACATCACCAGCATCACCAACACCCTCGACAACAACAAAAACAAGACCTACAGTTACGATGCACTAAACAGGCTGAAAACAGCAGCAGGGCCTTGGGGCAATCTTTCATGGACATATGACGGAGTAGGGAATCGCTTAACGCAGGTGGATGGAACCGCCACGACGAGCTACAACTATCAACCCGGCAGCAATAGGCTAACAGGCATAACGGACGCAAACACAAACAGCCTCAACTACGATGCCAACGGCAACAGCATTGCTGATAATGCCACCACTTACACCTATAACCAGAATCAGAGGTTAATACGAGCCGCGGCAACTCAGACAGGAGATTATGTCTATAATGCCAGTGGAGAACGAGTAAAGAAAACAACAGTTGGCACGACAATCCATTTTATTTATGATCGGGCAGGCAGCCTGCTGGTGGAAAATGCCAGTGATGGATTGACGGAGTATGTGTATCTGAACGGGGAGCCTGTTGCGAAGATCAATGCAACAGGCACAAACTACATCCATACTGACCATCTTGGCACTCCACTGATTATGTCCGATGCAAGCGGAGCGAAGGTATGGGAGATTGAAGGCAGGCCGTTTGGGGACAGCGCAGCAATAACGGGAGCAGGAACTCTGAACCTTAGGTTTCCGGGCCAGTATGCAGACCAAGAATCAGGGCTGAACTACAATTACTTCAGGGATTATAATCCGAGTATAGGGAGGTATATCCAAAAGGACCCCATCGGGTTCAGAGGGGGGATAAACCTATACGCTTACGTTCAAAATAATCCTATTAACTTTATTGATCCTGAAGGACTTATGGCGACCTTGCAATACCTCCCAGCACTCCAAGCTACGGCATATAAGGTCGCAACAGTTAAACCAGGAAAAACATTGGATACAGCAGCAAAGGTTTCCAATTACCTGAAGGATAATGCTTGCCGAGAAAAGGAAAAGCCCTCTCCTCCTGTGGAAGGATATAACCCTTTGGCTCCAGCGCCATACAACAGCCCAATGTCACCAAACCCATTAAAACCGCAAATGTTACAATGAAAATGTCAAAGTATACAAAATCAAATAGTTTGGCAGAAATTATACGAATAATTGTCATTCTAATTCTGTCCTTCGTAGTTTATTTTTTGTTAACGTTGTCGATTCCAAATGGCTATATTGATAACTCATCTACTGTTATCTTGGTATATTTACCGGTAATATTTTATATATATAAAAGAGATACTACACGTTTTAAAGAAACTATAATCAAACCAATATCGTTCAAATACGCAATTACTGCTATATTATTTTTTATAGTGCTGTATGCAATCAACTATTACTGGATTGGCTTTGGTTATGATTTGTCATATCTTAGGAAATATACAACGTTTGGCCTAATTGTTTTTTTGTTGGTTAGTTGCATTATTGCGCCAGTGGTAGAAGAAATTATATTTAGGTACTATTTGTATAGTATAAGTAGAAATGAGTTTGGAATAGGTGTTGCGTTCATAATTTCAAACAGCATTTTCGTTGCATTTCATGCACTAGATTCAAATTTAGGTAATATCGCATTGCAGGGAATAGTATATACCTACACTTTTGAAAAATCGAAATCTATAAAGAGCAGTATCGCAGCACATATTTTCAACAATTGCATGTGGTTTTTAATCACATACCTACATACAAAAGGCCCCAATTGGGTTTAAGGGCGGGGACGTAAATCTCTACGGGGACATCCAAGCTGACCCGATTGGGCTTATGGGAGGGGTAAATCTCTTTATTTATGTTGAGTCTAACCCAATCACTTTATTGGACTTTTATGGAAATATTGATCTCACGAAACCCACTTTTGAAGGTGGAGGAGCTTTCTGCCCCGGCGCTGCTCCGAATAACCGACCCCAACGGCAATACCACAACCTACACCTACGACAATGTCGGCAGGGTCCTCACCATCAAGACCCCCGGCGACACCGCAGTCACCGAGTATGGCTACACCACCGTCGGCTGTGCCAGTTGCGGCGGGACGATCAGCAAGATCGACCACATCATCTTTCCCCAGGGCAACCGCATCGATTACTTCTAGGGGGAGCTAGGGGGACGTTGCTTGCTAATTAACTATTGTCACTGAGCAATACTTATGTTAGCTTGCGCTCATGCCACGCCAACCACGTCTTGACATACCCGACGTCCTCCATCACGTCATTGTTCGCGGGATCGAACGCCGTGACATTTTCGCTGAAGATGCTGACAAGGAACGTTTTGTGGCAAGCCTTTCTGCCCTGCTCACGAAAAGCGCCACCAAGTGTTATGCTTGGGCGCTCATGTCAAACCATTTACATCTGCTTCTCATGCCGACCAGAGTTTCTCTTGCTGAAACCATGCGCCGTCTGCTGACCGGTTATGCCGTTTACTTTAATCGCAAATATCAGCGCTGCGGCCATCTGTTCCAGAACCGCTACAAGTCCATACTCTGCGGCCAACCGTAGGTGTCAGGCCAACCGTAGGTGTCAGGGCCAACCGTAGGTGTCAGGGCCAACCGTAGGTGTCAGGCTTGACATTCGGACATTTTGATATATTGTTTCTTTATGGCCCGTAAACCTCGCATACATTACCCCGGCGCTGTCTACCACGTCATTCTGCGTGGCAATGCCGGCGAACCACTCTTTTTCAAGGATCGTGACCGATTTCGTTTCTATCTGCACATGCAGGAAGTAATAGAACGATTTCATTGCCGGATTCACGGATTTTGCTGTATGACTAACCATGTCCATCTGATTTTGCAGGTGGAAGAGATTCCCCTCTCGCGTATCATGCAGAGTCTGTCGCTTAAATACACCAGATGGATCAATTACACCCGCCGGCGCACCGGGCATCTCTTCCAGGGACGCTACAAGGCAATCATGTTGGATGCTGACGCTTACCTGCTCGAACTCGTCCGTTATGTCCATCTCAACCCCGTGCGGGCCGGAATGACAGAATGTCCTGAAGGCTACCGCTGGAGCGGTCATAATGCGTATCTCGGCAAGGAGATGCTCCCGTGGCTGACGACCGAATGGGTACTTGCCCTGTTCTCGGGGGAAATCAACGCGGCCATCCAGCATTATCGGCAGTTTCTTTTAGATGGCATTGCCGAGGGAAGAAGAAATGAATTCCATAGTGGCACATGCGAGGGACGGATTCTTGGTGATGATTGTTTCGCAGATAAAGCGCTGACAAGGGCGAACCAGCATTGGCGGCGTGAATGGCAACTTGACGAACTCATCGATGCCATCTGCCGTCGTTATGGAATAGCAGCGAAAGAACTCTAAGCGCCTGGAAAGAAGAGGCCATTCAGCGAGGCAAGAGCAGTTGCTGCAGTTCTTGTCCAGGAATCACCGCATCTCACCCTGACAGAACTAGGCAAGGTGCTGCAACGTGATATCACTGCCCTTGGCAAGGCAGCGCAGCGCTTGATCCGGCAGGCAGATGCTCGGCTGATAAAACTCCTTGAGGAGTTACGGGGCGAGATGGAAGAAATGTCCGAAAGTCAAGCCTGACACCCCAGAACTTACCTGACACCCCAGAACTTACCCCAGAACTTAATAGGGCAAGGCAGTGTAAGTCTTTTTGCCATCGGCAATGCCTCTATTTCAGCTAATCCGTCTACACTCGTTGCGAATGGAGTTAACACTGCAACGGTAACAGTTAATATCCGTGATAAGAATGGGGCTATGGTGCCAGACGGGACAAGAGTCGGTTTGACTGCTGCAGCGCTTTTCGTACAAAACTCCGCTGGTGGCAGTTTTATTGATGGGACGACCAGTGGGGCGAACAGTCAACTTCAGGTCTATACCACAGTTGCAGGGCAGATTACCGGTAAATATCAGACACCGGCAACTAAAGGAACTGGAACAGCTGTAATACAAGTTGTAACGGTAGATGAAGCTGGCGATTTAAAATACCTCATAAATACTGCAAATCTAGGGTTGCAGTAACCTTTGGACAAAATGATTTCAGGTGGTCAGTCAACCGTCATGAGGTGACCTGTTTACGGCTATTTCTGGTTTAACTAACATAATCAATTCTTTAAAGGATAAAGAGCCTGAAAAACATTTACTCTGAATAAAGATGTCAAGCAGGGCGGTCTGAAACCGCTCCATCCGAAGCAAAAAAGGCCGCCCTCTTCAGAAAGGCGGCCTTTTATTCAAATATACCCGATTCTCAAGTCAGGTTCCAAACAATCATCTCCCAAATATCCTTCCAGCTTTTGCCAATCTCCCCAACGACCGTCGGTTCGAAGCCACAGTGCATCATGCATTGGGCGCAGCGGGGGTCTTTGCCGACGCCGTATTTTTCCCATTCGGTCTTTTCCATCATTTCTTTGAAACTCTTGTAGTGGGCGTCGGTAATGAGATAGCAGGGGGCCTTCCAGCCCTGGGTGTTCCGGGTAGGATTGCCCCAGGGGGTGCATTCCAGCTTCTTTTCTCCCTTGAGGAAGCGCAGGTACATGGGGGTTGAGAAGAAGCGGAAGCGCTTGCTCATTTCGTAAACCTGCTCGAATTTCTTTTCGATGTCCCGCCGCTCCAGGAAGAGCTTCTCGCCAACGGCCTCATAGCCGAAGCCCGGTGCAACCAGCAGACCGTCGACACCGATCTCTTCCAGTTTGGAGAAGAGCATTTCGATCTCCACCAGGTCAGTTTCCTTGAAGATGGTGGTGTTGGTGCAGACGCGGAAGCCGAGCTTCTTCGCCTTTTTGATGGCCTCGATGGCGGTCTTGAAGGTCCCTTTGCGCTCCAGGATGCGGTCGTGGGTTTCTTCCATGCCGTCCATGTGTACGTTGAGGGTGAAGTTGGGGTGGGGGCGCATCTTGTCCAGGGCTTTTTCCAGCAGCAGGGCATTGGTGCAGAGATAGATGTGCTTGCCCCGCTTCAGTACCCCATCGATAAGGTCGAAGATATGCGGGTAAAGGAACGGTTCGCCGCCGGTGACGGTGACAACCGGGGCCGGGCATTCATCAACCGAGTTCAGGCATTCTTCCAGGGACATCATCTCCTGGATGGTGTCGGCGTACTCGCGGATGCGGCCGCAGCCGGAGCAGGCCAGATTGCAGAGATGGGTTGGTTCAAGCATCAGCACCAGCGGGTATTTGTCAACCTTATTCATTTTGTTGGCAACGATGTATTTGGTGAGATCGTAATTGAGACGCAGGGGAAAACGCATTAACTATCCTTTCATGCACATGCTGTTTTAAAACTTGACGAGATTATTTTACCCGGACCAGGCCAGGCTGGATCTGATTGCCGGTTTTGAGAAAATCTTCCGCAACCTGGGCGATGCCGGCAGCATCGAGTCCCAGATCTTTTCTTAGCTGGGCCTGGCTCCCCTGTTCGATGAAGCGGTCGGGGATGCCGATTCTTTTTACCTTGATGCCGGCGCCTTCATCGGACAAGAGCTCCATTATCGCTGTGCCGAAGCCTCCCTGGAGGGCATTTTCTTCTACGGTGACGACGCAGCCGCTACGACCGGCAGCGGAGAGGATCAGGTTGCGGTCAAGGGGTTTGACGAAGCGGGCGTTGATGACACAGGCCTTGATTCCCTTTGCCTTCAGCTGTTCAGCCGCTTCCATGGCCGGATAAACAGTGCTACCGATGGCAATGAGGGTGATATCCTCCCCTTTGGCCAGCTGTTCCGCCACCCCCAGGGGAATGGTTTTGAGGATAGAGTCCATGGCAACGCCGTAACCGGCACCACGGGGGTAGCGCAGGGCGATGGGCTGGTCTGAATAAATGGCGGTCTTCAGCATGTGCTGCAGCTCATTCTCATCCTTTGGCGCCATTACCGTCATCTCCGGCAGGTGACGCAGATAGGAAAGATCAAAGACCCCGTGATGGGTCGGACCATCGTCTCCCACCAGGCCTGCCCGGTCCAGGGCCAGCGTCACTGGCAGCTTCTGCAGGCAGATATCGTGAAAGATCTGGTCGTAGGCGCGCTGGGCAAAGGTGGAATAGATGGCGGCCACCGGGCGGAACCCCTCCGTGGCCATCCCTGCGGCAAAGGTGAGGGCATGCTGCTCAGCGATGCCCACATCGAAAAAGCGGTCGGGAAAAGTCCTTGAAAATTTGGTCAAACCGGTGCCGTCAGGCATGGCGGCGGTGATGGCGACGATCTTTTCATCCTCTTCGGCAAGCTTGCAGAGGGTATCGCCGAAAATACCGGTGTAAGACGCAGCTCCCGGTTTGCCTCCGGTGACCTTGCCGGTCTTGATGTCGAATGGGCCGACGCCGTGGAATTTATCGGGGGTGTCTTCAGCCGGCTGGTAACCTTTTCCCTTGGTGGTAACCACATGGACCAGGACCGGCCCTTCCAGTGACCGCACGTTTTGCATGATTTCGATCAGCTGGGGCAGGTCGTGGCCGTGTACCGGTCCGATGTATTCGAAGCCGAGGGCTTCAAAGAGGGTGCCGGGGGTGAGGAATCCTTTGAGGGAGTTTTCCGCTTTGCGGGCAAAATGGAGGATGTTGCCGCCGATGGCGGGGATATTCTGCAACAGCCTCTGCATCTCCTTTTTCAGGTCGCGATAGTAATTGCCGGTCAGCTTGCGCGAAATGAAGGTGGAGAGGGCGCCGACGTTTTTCGAAATGGACATCTCATTGTCGTTGAGGACCACCACCAGGTTCTTGCGCAGGTGCCCTGCCTGGTTGAGGGCTTCGAAGGCCATGCCGCCGGTGAGGCTGCCGTCACCGATAACGGCAATGACCTTGCTTGGATCGCCTTTCAGGCAGTTGGCCACTGCCATGCCAAGGCCGGCTGAAATGGAGGTGGACGAATGGCCGGCGCCGAAGGCATCGTGAGCAGATTCGGAGCGCTTGGGAAAACCGCTGATGCCCTGATATTGGCGCTGGGTATGGAAAACATCCCTGCGGCCGGTGAGGATTTTATGGGTATAGGCCTGATGTCCTACATCCCAGATGATGCTGTCGCTTGGGGAGTTGAAACAGTAATGCAGTGCCAGGGTCAGTTCTACGCAACCCAGATTGGAAGCCAGATGCCCGCCGGTCCTGGAAACGGTATCGAGAAGGAACTGGCGGATTTCACCGGCCAGCAGCAGCAGTTCATCTTCTTTTAACGTTTTCAGGTCTGCGGGGCTGTTTATTCTGTTGAGAATATTGGACATACATACCTCTTAAAAGAAAGTTCGACGTTCGACGTTCGGCGTTCGATGTTAAAGGCGAATTTCAATCTCGAACTTAGAACTTCGAACTTCGAACCGGGTTCACCTGGCATAGCCTTCAAGCCGGAACCATTCTACTGCTTTTGCCAGGGCGTCGGCTACAGAATTCTGCGGCAGCCCCAGTTCCTCTACAGCCTTGGAAGAGTCGAAGAACATGAATTTGCGTGCCATCTGCACACCGGCCAGAGGTATAAGCGGTTCCTTGCCGGTCAATGCCGCCAGTGCCTCGTTGGCGTACGCGGCAAAAAGAATGGGATAGTAGGGGAGTCTGACCCTGGGTGCCGGGAGCCTGGTGATTTCCTCAAGCGAGGCGAATATTTGCTTCAGGCTCAGGTTCTTGTTGCCCAGGACGTATTTTTCGCCGATGCGCCCTTTTTGGGCAGCCAGGATATGGCCACGGGCACAATCTTCCACGTCAATAATGTTGAGGCCGGTATCCAGGTATGCCGGCATTTTCCCGTTGAGGAAATCGACGATAATTTTGCCGGTGGGGGTCGGTTTGATGTCAAGTCTGCCGACCGGCGTGGACGGATTGACGATGACCAGCGGCAGTCCCTTGGCGATGAAGGATTCCGCTTCCCGCTCGGCGAGAAACTTGCTTTTCTTGTAATGGCCGACCATGTCGACAAGGCTTACAGGTGTCGACTCGTTACCCGGATTGCCATCGCCCGGATTGCCCAGGGTGCCGACGCTGCTGGTGTAAACTACCTTACTAACCTCGGCCTTGAGTGCGGCAGCAAGGACATTACGGGTGCCGTTTACGTTGATTTCGTACATCTGCGACGGTTTTTTCGTCCATAGCCGGTAGTCGGCTGCGGCATGGAAAACCATATCGCAGCCCCTGATGCCCTTTTCCAGGGACTCAGGGGTACAGAGATCCCCCTCGCATATTTCAACGTCGAGCCCATTGATGTTGCTGCGGTCGGAGCCTGCCCTGGCCAGGGCCTTGACTGTAGCTCCGTCCTTCAATAGTTCCCTGACGATGCTTGCGCCTATGAAACCGGTTGCTCCGGTGATGAAAACTTTCATGGATCGAATCTGATCTGGGGCCTGGTTATTTGTTATGCTCACTGACTTGCATTTCGGCCCTTCCCCCCGTTTTCCGGCGGTAGGTGCCCAGTGCAGTGAGGGGGAAGCAGTTGCGGTAGATATGGTACTTGATCATGAAGAACTTTGGAAAACCGGTGCCGGTATAAAGGTCCTCATCCCAGGTGCCGTCGCTCTTCTGGGTGGCAAGCAGATACTGTACGCCCCGGGCGACGGCGCTGGCATTTTCTTCGCCGACAGCCATCAGTGCCAGTAGCGCCCAACCGGTCTGTGAGGCGGTGCTGGCGCCTATGCCCGCCAGTGACGAGTCATGATAGGATTCGCAGGTCTCGCCCCAGCCGCCGTCTATATTCTGCCGGGATTTCAGCCAGTTGATGGCTTTTCTTATGTACGGTTGGTTGAGGTCTTCACCCATGGCGGAAAGCCCGCACAGAACGGACCAGGTGCCGTAAATGTAGTTTACCCCCCAGCGTCCCCACCAGCTGCCGTCCGGCTCCTGATTCCTCTTGATGAAATCCAGTGCCCTGACTGCAGGTGGGTAATCCTTGGCGTAGCCGAATGTTCCCATGAGCTCCATCATCCGTCCGGTAAGGTCGACAGTGGGGGGGTCGATAAGGGCTTCAAGGTCGGCAAAGGGGATCTTGTTCAACAGGTACTTGGTGTTGTCCTTGTCGAAGGCACCCCAGCCGCCGTTCTTGCTCTGCATGCCCAGGCACCAGCTGATGCCGCGCTTGATGGCGGTATCCATTGACTTGCGGTCCTTGACGGCAACATCCTTGAGGGCCATCATGACAAAACCGGAGTCATCCACATCGGGATACCAGTCGTTGAGGAACTCGAAAGCCCACCCTCCCGGCTCAAGCTCCGGCGATTTGACCTTCCAGTCGCCGGCCTTGCGGATCTCCTTGTCCAGAAGCCATTGTGCCGCCTTGACCAGCGCCGGGTGGTCGTTGGGTACATCTGAATCCACCAGCGCCTTCAATGCCAGCGCCGTATCCCAGACGGGCGAAATGCAGGATTGCAGTACAAGGCTGTCTTCGCTCTCGATGCAGAAGTTTTCCAGCGCCTCCAGCCCCTTGGCAACGGCTGGATGGTTGTTGGCATAACCCAAACAGTGCAGGGCCAGCACCGAGTTGAGCATGGCCGGTTGGATGCCGCCCCAGTCGCCGGTTGCTTCCTGATGCTCCAACACCCAATTTTCAGCCGCGAGCATCGCCTTTTTCTTGAAGGGGCGAATGGGGTTGCTCTCATATACCTTGAGGATGTGGTCGACGCCGATAAAGAAGTTCTTCCAGGTAAAAATGCCGTCTTCCTTGGTAAAGGTATAATCGATGGGGCTGGGGGGACGAACGTACAATTCCTGAACCCTGGAAGCCGGCGGCAATTTACGCACCGGTCTCTGTGTCATGACTATCGACAGGGGGATGATGGTGGCTCGTGACCAGCTGGAAAGCTCATACATATTGAAATATGCCCAGTTGGGCAGCAGAATGAGCTCTATTGGCATGGATGGAACGCCGAACCAGGCGAACTCGCCGAAGAGGGCGAGGAAAATCTTGGTAAAGACGCGGGTTTTGATGATGCCGCCATTGTCGAGAATAAAGGCGCGCGCCTTGACCATAGCCGGATGATCGGCCGGGTATCCGGCCAGCTTCAGGGCAAAATAGGCCTCGACGGTGGTTGAAAGATCACCGGGGCCGCCGTAGTAGATGGTCCAGAATCCTTCTTCAGTTTGTTTGCTGAGGAGGTAGTTGGCCATTTTCCGCTCTCGTTCACGGTCGACAAGGTCCATGAAATGGTAGAGCATGACATATTCGGCAGTGATGGTGCAGTTTGATTCGAGCTCCGCCCACCAATAACCGTCCGGAAGCTGCTCGCGGAAGAAGAAGTCGCGACTGTTTTCGATGGCGATATCCAGGGGGCTCTTCAATTCCCCTTCTTTCTTTTTCCAGATGGAAGGGGGGAGGTGGTGTATCTTGGCACCTGTTTTGGGAGTCTGAACAGGTACGCTATCGGCTGTTTCGCCGTTAAAGGATGTTAGTGCATGTGATATGGGATGTTTACAAGGACTCATTACACACCATGCTCCTTTTTTCTCGTTAGTTTTTGCAAATTGTCCTTCAGATACAAGTCGGTACGAATAGCACAATTTTGTAAAAAGGTATACCCTTAATCATGTTTCTGCCCGCCATCCAATGATTCGAAGAGCCTCAACCCTTGATGGCCGTGGTTGATTTCACCACGCGGCTGTGTTACATAAGCTTGATTGCTGTTTATCTTCAAGGAGATTTATGAAAACGGAAAAACGATTCAAAGGCCTTTTCGGTTTTGTTGCTGCATATCCCCGTGTCATTCTTGTTGTTGCCCTGCTCGGTTCTCTGTTCTCGGTAGTCTATACGGCAAAGAAGATGGAATTTCTTACCGGCCGCGATGATCTGATGCCAAAAAACACGGGCTATCATCAGGATTACCGCAATTGGCGCCAGGAATTCGGCGACATGGACGATATCGTCATCGTCATCGAAAGTGCCGACCAGGAGCGGGCGGCCCGTTTCGGTACCGCACTCTATGAAAAACTGGCTGCCGACGAGCAGCACTTCCAGGATGTTTTCTATCCTTTTGGTCTGGAGTTCTTCAAGAAGAACGGCCTGCTCTTCATGCCGGCGGCGGACGTCAAGGGCTTGCGGGAGAACCTGACCGCCCTGAAGCCGGTGCTCAAGGAATTGTCCGCCTCCCCATCGGTACAGACCCTCTTTACTTATCTTACCGGACAAATTGATGGCTATGTGGCCAAAGGGAGCAGTTCTCCAGGCGCTGAAGCGCAACTGGGCAGTCTGACCTTCATGCTGGAAAAGCTCGGGATCGGTTTCAAGAGCTTTGGCGATAGCACAGCTACCCCTCCCTCATTGGAAGAGTTCTTTTTTCAGGGGAAGGATGGTCAGGAATCAAGTTTCAGCAAGGCCGGGAAGATGCAGGTCATTACCGCTCTGCCGGTGAAGAACCAGGCAAGCTTTGTCCCTGCAGAAGAGGCGATCAAGGTCATCCGTGCCCATCTGGCAGAACTTCGCAAGCAGCCTCAATTCAAGGGTGTTTCTGCCGGTCTGACCGGCAACCCGGTTCTCGAACACGAGGAGATGAGCACCAGCCAGAGCGATATCACCCTGGCCACTATCGTTTCCCTTATCCTGACGGTGATCCTCCTTCTGGTCGCCTTCCGCGGGGTGCTCAATGTCGTTGCCGCCATGGTTTCGCTGGTGGTGGCCATCTGTCTTTCCTTTGGCTTTGCCACCCTGGCCATCGGGCACCTCAATATTCTTTCCATGGTCTTTGCCATCATGCTCATCGGCATCGGCATCGAATACGGCATCCAATTGGTGCTCCGCTACCAGGAGGAGTTGACGGGAGGGGCTGAGCCACTCGTTGCCATTGAGACCGGGGTGAGAAATAATGTCTGGGCCATCATCATGGCTGCGGCCACCGTTGCCGCCGCTTTCCTTACCTTCATCTTCACCGACTTCAAGGGCATAGCCGAGCTGGGTATCATTGCCGCCGGCGGCGTGGCCATCTGCGTCATCATAACCTTTACCGTGCTTCCGGCCATGTTGGTAGTTCTGGCCAGATATCGCAAAATCAAGGCGCCATCGACTGGTTCAGACCGTACCCCTCACTCCTCATCCCTCACTGAATCAGCCAAGCAGCTTCTTTTCGGTCATCCCAAGGCAGTGGTGGCCATTTCGGCAATTCTTTGTCTCGCCTCACTCTATCCCCTGTCGCAGATTACCTTCGATTATAACCTGATGAACCTCCAGGCACGGGGGCTGGAGTCCGTAAGGTACGCCTACAAGCTGATGCGCAACTCGGAAAATTCCGGCTATTTTGCCGTGGTAACGGCTGATTCGGCTGCAGATGCGGCGGCCAAGACCAAGGCGCTGGAGTCTTTGCCCACCGTCGACCACGTGGTCAGTTTCAACTCTTTCGTTCCCGAGGATCAGCAACAGAAGGTAGCTGATCTGACAGCTCTGCGCAACGAACTCTCCGATATAAAGCCGGGCGAGTACGAGGAAGACCTGAGCCTCATGGAACTGCCGGAGGTTTTTGAAAACTTCCGCAATGCTGTGGCACGGCTGAAGGCAAAGCTTGAGCAGGAAGGCAAGCCGGAAGCAAAGCCGGTGGCTGCCTTCCTGGCGACGTTGGATACCTTTTTCGCCAAGCTGGAAAAGGAGAAGGATCGCAATGCGGTGGGTATGCTCAAGGATTTTCAGGGTGGGATGTTTGCCGAGCTGCCCGAGAAGATCCAGTTCCTGAAGGAGAGTCTCAACGCCGAGCTTGTCACCGCATCTGCAATACCCCAGGAGCTGAGAGACCGCTTTGTCGGCAAAACCGGCCGCTACATGCTGCAGGTGGTGCCCAAGCACGACATCTTCAACCGGGAGCCGCTCAAGGCATTCCTCGATGACGTGCGCAAGGTGGATATTCATGCCACCGGCGAACCGGTGATGGTTTACGAATCCATGACGATCATGCGCGACTCCTACATGAAGGCCTTTGTCTACGCCTTCATCGCCATCGTCATTATCCTGCTCATTACCTTCAGAAGCATCAAATTTGCACTGATCGGGCTGGTACCGCTGGTGGTCGGAGTCCTCTTCATGATTAGCGGCATGTGGCTGTTCGGCATCAACTTCAATTCGGCCAATATCATCGTCATGCCGCTGGTCCTGGGGATCGCCGTCGATTCGGGCATATACATCATCAACCGCTTCCGCCGCGAGGACGGCTCGGCAACGGCAGTTGTTACAAGCAGCACTGGAGTGGGCGTCATCCTCAATACCCTGACCATCATGGCCAGCTTCGGTGCACTCATGGTGGCCCACCACCAGGGGGTTTTCAGTATCGGCGCGGTCATGTCCCTGGGGATGGTTGCCTGTCAGCTGGCTTTTATTATCACGCTGCCGGCGGTGCTCACTCTAGTGGGTAAGAAGTAAGGCGGATAACGGCTCCGATAAAAGTCCATCTGCTGCGTTATGCTGCGGGCCGATGCGCTCAACGTACCTTCCGGTACGCCTCCCGCCTCGGTCCTCGCAAGCCTTGCATATGGAACTTTTCTCGAAGCCGGTAATTTTTTTTTTAGATTCGAAGGCAGAGACCCTGCACGGTTCGCAGCTGTGGCGACCGACCGAACGGACGAAGCCGCGGCAGATAGAGGCGGTTAGATTGAACGATAATATGGGAAATGCAGTAGGTCTGAGCCATCTCTTTTTGCGGGAGCGGGTCAAACCTGGCGACCGGGTGGTGGATGCCACCTGCGGCAATGGCCACGACACGCTGTTTCTCGCCGGACTGGTCGAGGCCGAGGGAGCTGTCTTCGCCTTTGACGTTCAGGAGCAGGCGCTGGAGAAAACCAGGCTGCTGCTGGAGGAAAACAAGTGTCTTGACCGGGTTCAACTGTTTCATGCCGGCCATCAAGAGCTGGCGGCATATGTGCCCGACCCGGTGCAGGCGGTGGCCTTCAACCTGGGATACCTTCCCGGGAGTGATAAAAGCTGCATCACCAGAGCGGCCACAACTCTTGCCGCCCTTGAGCAGGCTTCGTATCTAGTTGTATCCGGCGGGGTCATTGTCGTGGTTATCTACCCGGGACATGACGGGGGCGGAGAAGAGGCGGCTGCCGTAGAATACTGGGCGAGATCCCTGCCGCGATCCTTCAGTGCCTGGTGCAGCAGGCAGGTGAACCGCTCATCGGCAGCACCCTATGTTGTCCTGGCTGCAAAAGTTTCTTGAGCACCTTACCGGCATCGGTCATGCCATGGGCCGTGCCGTCGCCGATTATTTCATTTATCCCTAATGTTGTTACTTAAGGGGCTTCTGATGGTTTTCGCCATTCTCCCATTTATTGTCATCGCCCCACCGCTGGTTTACGTTCTGCTTTCCCTCTGGTGTGGCCGGTCATACTTTGACCGGAAAAAGGAGGAGGTTGCCAAAACGTTGCCGTCGGTGACCATCCTCAAGCCTGTCAAGGGGATGGATGCGGAGAGTTTCGCCATTTTTGCCTCCTTTTGCACCCAGGATTACCCCTGTTTTCAGATGGTGTTTGCAGTTGCCTCAGCATCGGACCCGGTTGTGCCGGTGATCAAGAGGCTGATGAGCGAATTCCCTGCCGTCGACATGGAGCTGGTGGTGGACGAGCGGATCTACGGCCCAAATTACAAGGTCTGCAACCTGATCAATGCCTTTCCCAAAGCCAGGCATGACCTCATCATTGTCTGTGACAGCGACATTCGCGTCGGAAAGAATTATCTCAAGGAAGTATGCTCTTCATTCAGCGATCCGCAGGTCGGACTGGTGACCTCACTGTACCGGACGACCGGCGTTATGGGGGCTGCCAGTGCCATCGAGGCCATGGGCTTTACCTCCGAGATGGTGCCGAATGTGATGGTGGCCCTCCGGCTGGAAGGGCTTTCCTTTGCCCTTGGCGCTTCCATGGCGGTGAGACGTGAGGCGCTGGAAAAGATCGGCGGTTTCCGAGCACTGGTGGATTACCTGGCCGACGACTACCAGCTGGGCAACAAGATCCATCGTGCCGGGTACCGTCTGGTGCTGTCCGACTACTACGTCGAAAGCATCCTGCACCGTGAATCCATGAAGAACATTCTCTCCCGCCAGCTGCGCTGGGCCCGCACCATGCGGGTCAGCCGCCCGGGTGGTTATTTTGCCTCCGGCATCACCCAGCCTTTTCCCGCTGCACTCATTGCCCTTTGCCTGTCCGGTTTTTCTGCCGCCGGCCTTGCAGCTGCCGCAATCCTGTACGGGTGCCGTTCCCTGGTGGCCATCATCTACAGCCGCTCCTTCGTCGGTGACCGGATCTTTCCCCGCTGGCTCTGGCTACTCCCCCTGCGGGATCTCTTCGCCTTTTCCACCTGGGCACTCTCCTTTCTCGGCAATCGGGTCAGCTGGCGTGGGCACCTCTTTCGCCTCCTGCCTGGCGGCAGGATCGAAGAAGACCGGTAGCCTTAATCTCCCCTATAGCTCTCATCCATAAAGACCAGAAGTTACCCTGCCTGCATGCCCTTTGCCGCATATCTGTTATAATCTTCAGGTTATTTTCCTACCGCAACGAAACTTTCGCACGAGGCACTGGTCATGACTACCCCACCACTTGCCCTGATCCGCAACATCGGCATCATTTCCCATATCGATGCAGGAAAAACCACCGTTTCCGAGCGTATCCTCTATTACACCGGCGAGATTCACAAGATGGGGGAGGTCCACGACGGCGAGGCGGTCATGGACTGGATGCCCCAGGAGCAGGAGCGAGGCATAACCATCACCGCCACCGCCAGCAGCTGCTACTGGCGGGACTGTCGCATCAACCTGATCGATACGCCGGGGCACATCGATTTTACCATCGAGGTGGAGCGAAGCATGCGCGTGCTGGATGGGGGAATAGCCATCCTGAGCGCCGTGGAAGGGGTCCAGCCCCAGACCGAATCCGTATGGCGCCAGGCAGATCGCTACCGGGTTCCCCGCATCTGCTTCATCAACAAGATGGACCGCATCGGTGCCGACTTCAGGGCGGTCCTTGTGGCGATGGAATCCCGGCTCAAGGCTCGGGTGGTGCCGGTGCAGCTTCCTGTTGGCAAAGAAGCGGATTTCTTGGGGGTGATAGACCTCCTGAAAGAGGAACTGGTCCTTTTCAGTGATGCTGACCAGGGGATGACTGTGGAGCGGCTGCCGATTCCCCAGGAGTCCTTGGAAGAGGCGACAGCGGCCCGTAATCTGTTGGTGGAAGCGGCTGCCGATTTTGACGATGCTGTTCTTGCCGACTATCTCGCCGGGGTAAAGCTTCCTGCAGAACGACTGCTTCCTGCCCTGAGAACGGCGACCCTCTCCTGCAGCATATGCCCGGTATTTTGTGGGGCTGCCTTGCGCAACAAAGGCATTCAGCCTCTCCTTGACGGAGTGGTCGATTTTCTTCCCTCTCCATCGGATGTTCCGCCGGTCAGAGGCCGGACTGCGGGAGGGGATGCGGTGACCATTTCCTGTGACCCGGCGTCTCCCCTGGTTGCCTTTGCTTTTAAAGTGCTTGCCGAAGAAGGTCGCAGATTGACCTTTCTACGTATTTATTCCGGCGCGCTGCGTAACGGTTCAGCGATCTTCAATAGCAGCAGAGATGCTTTTGAGCGGGCTGATCGTCTCTTTCACATGCACGCCCACAAACGGGAGCAGATCACGGAGGCTGCTCCGGGCGACATTGTAGCCGTAACCGGTATGAAAAAGACACTTACCGGAGATACCCTTTGCGAATTCAACCATCGATTGATTCTCGATGGTCTTGCCGTCCCGGAGCCGGTGGTGTCTGTGGCGGTTGAGGCAAAAGGGGCCGAAGATCGGGAACGGCTTCCCGGGGCACTGGAGAAGCTTCAGTGGGAAGACCCCACTTTTCGCGTCCATGAGGACGGGGAGACCGGTCAGACCATTCTCACCGGCATGGGAGAACTCCATCTGGAGATAATCACCGACAGGCTGAACCGGGAATACGGCATCACCGTCAAGACCGGCCCGCCGCGGGTCATGTACCGGGAAACCATTCGCCAGCCAGTCACTTGGCGGGAAACATTCAGCCAGGAGATCAATGGGCGGTTGCAGAAAGGGGAGGTGTTGTTGTCCCTTCGCCCATTGCCGCGCGGAGAAGGTCTGCGGATTATTATCTCGCCCCCGGAAGGCTTGCCATTACCTCCAGAGATGTGTGTTGCCCTTGAGGAAAGCCTGCGCCATGTCTGTGCATCAGGCGTTCGAACCGGATATCCCTTTGCCGATCTGGAAGTTCAGGTAATGGAGGTTCCTTTCGAGCCGGGTGTCACCACCGAGCTGGGGATCAAGGCTGCTGCCCATCGCGGTTTTACTCTGGCGGCACAACAAGCTTCACCTGTTGTCCTTGAGCCGGTGATGGCCCTTGAGATCATTACCCCTGCCGAACATGCCGGTCGAGTTCTGGGGCAGATCCAGCAGAAGCGTGGACGGGTCGAAGGACTGGGGGGGGCGTCGGAGAACGAAGTGATCCATGCCCGGGTTCCCCTGTCGGAGATGTTCGGCTACATGACCGAGTTGCGTAGCGCCACCAAGGGCGTGGGGAGTTTTACCATGCATTTTGATCATTTCCAGGTGGCAAACGATGAGATCCAGAAAGGTTTTGGTCTGGTATAATTTTGAAGATAAGGCGCGGATTACATAAAAATGGTGATTCAGAGTCTGGGAGGTCATATGAGTTTGCAAGAGGGAATGACTGGATTATTTCCTGCTGAGGCCGAAATCCCGGTAAATTACCGGCTGTCTGAACCGGTGGAAATGAACAGATTCCTGCTCAACGGTGAGCTCCGCAGGTGGGAAGGGCCGATGCAGGAGGTCTTTTCGCCGGTCTGCGTGCGGAACGGTACTGATCTGTCGCGCAAGATGATCGGCAGGTTCCCGGTCATGACAGAGGGGGATGCACTGGCCGCGCTTGCAGCAGCTGTGGAGGCCTATGATTCCGGCCGGGGCAAATGGCCGACCATGCCGGTGGCCGCCCGAATCGAGTGCATCCAGGAATTCGCCTGGCGCATGAAGGAAAAAAGGGGCGAGGTGGTCAGGCTGCTCATGTGGGAGATCGGCAAATCTCTCAAGGATTCTGAAAAGGAATTCGACCGGACGGTGGATTACATTATCGATACCATCGATGCCCTGAAGGAACTGGACCGGGTTTCATCACGATTCGTCGTGCAGCAGGGAATCATCGGCCAGATCCGTCGCTCGCCCTTGGGGGTGACCCTGTGCATGGGACCTTACAACTATCCCCTGAACGAAACGTTCACTACCCTCATTCCGGCCCTGATCATGGGTAATACGGTGCTGCTCAAACCCCCGCGCCACGGCATACTGTTGTTTTCCCCGCTGCTCGGGGCTTTTCACGAGTCATTTCCTCCAGGGGTGGTCAACACACTCTTCGGTGCCGGCAGGACCATTACTCCGCCGCTGATGTCGTCTGGCAAGGTGGATGTGCTGGCCTTTATCGGTTCCAGCAAGGCTGCCGATGCCCTGCAGAAGGAACATCCAAAAATGCACCGGCTGCGCTCGGTACTGGGGTTGGAGGCTAAGAACCCTGCCATTATCCTACCCGACGCGGATCTGGATATGTCGGTGGAGGAATGCCTGGTGGGCAGTCTTTCCTTTAACGGCCAACGCTGTACGGCCATAAAGATCATCTTTGTTCATCAATCCATTGCCGAAAAGTTCGTAACCAGTTTTGCCAAGGCCATAACCGCATTAACATACGGCATGCCATGGGAGCCGGGGGTGGTAATAACACCATTGCCGGAGCCAGGCAAACCGGAATACCTTTCGGGGCTGGTGGCCGATGCCCGTCGCCATGGAGCCAGTGTTGCCAACGAGGGAGGGGGAAGCGTCAGAGAGACTTTTTTTTATCCAGCCCTTCTCTATCCGGTTACTGCGCAAATGCGGATTTACACGGAGGAGCAGTTTGGTCCGGTCATTCCAGTTTTGCCTTTCAGCGATATCTCAGATCCCATTGAGTACATAACCGCTTCGGAATATGGACAGCAGGTGAGTATTTTCGGCCATGAGACAACCGAATTGGCCAACCTGATCGATCCGCTGGTCAACCAGGTCTCAAGGGTGAATATCAACAGCCAGTGTCAACGGGGACCCGACATCTTTCCCTTTACCGGGCGCAAGGATTCGGCGGTGGGTACCCTTTCCGTTTCCGATGCGTTGCGCGCCTTTTCCATTCGAGCTCTGGTTGCAGCAAGGGATTCAGATCAGAACAAGGAGATCATCCGTAACATCGTCCGTGAAGGGAAATCGAACTTTCTATCCACAGATTTCATTCTGTGAGGCCTGTGATTCCACCGCTACAACAGTTGCAGCAGGCATAAACAGGGCTATAATGAGGATATGGAATGTTTGACGGTATCGATTGATCCGTTCATCAAATGCAATGACAAAGGAGGTTTTTATGACCAGCAAATGGGAAGAGCGGGAAAAGGCACTGGAAAATCAATATATTTACAATGAGGAAAAGAAGAAGATCGAGCAGATGAGGGAGACAGCCCGCGAAGAGGTCATAAGAACCTATTGCAAAAACCGTTGTCCAAAATGCAGTGCGGCCATTGAACCCATGACTTTTCGCGGTGTACCCCTCGACAAATGTCCGGCTTGCGGCGGCATATGGCTTGGTCCCAACGACCTGCAGATACTGGCGTCGAAGGACCACCGGAGCTGGTTCGAAAAGTGGTTCAAAGAAGAGGAGCAGTGACTGCTGATCGACCCTGTTAATTAAAAAAAGAAAGAAGGCCCTTCGCTCTAAATGCGCTGGGCCTTTTTTGTATGCTTCAAGTAAAAGTGAAAGTCTGGATCACTCTCTTCATTTTCAGGTCATGAGGATTTTGCTTTTGAGGATGAGAATCTCAAAGGCCATGGCGGCTTTGCCAATGACTTTTTGCATGTGGACGACCCGGTCTCCCAGGGGGGCCTTTCCACCTTCCACATATAATATGGATACGACCCTGCCCATCATCACCAACGGCACCAGCAGTGCGGTGGCCGGTTTTCCCCCACCCATGGCTGTCAGCATGGTGCTGTTGGCTGGAGTGTCTGCCAGAGGCCCGAGATAGAAGCTCTTCCCTTCGGCGACGATCTGCAGCACAGATTGCATTTTCAAGGGGATTTGGAAATCCTCGAAGCCGGCAATCGGCTTGCCTTGGGAAAGGGTGTTCCAGCCGCTGGCTGTGTTGCCCTTGACCATGAAAAGGGCTACGCGGTCAAACTCCTGCCCGACAAAGGTGACGATCAGATTGGCAATGGCATCCCGATCCTCTGCCTCGGCTAGTTCCATGGAAAAGGTGTCGATGGTGTATTTTTCGATGGTCTCATTGTCGATACTTATGGAGACAGCGGGAGGCGTGGGGGATGGCGAAAGGGCGAAATCGTAATCATTCAGCTCGGAAAGAAAGGGTAGCTCGATAACCTCTTCTTTCTGGAGTACGGCCGCAGGCTTTGCTGCTTGAGGCTCCGGCACCTTGGCCTTGTTTGTTGTGTCGGCGCCTGCACTCCTGGCAGCCCTTGTTTGTCGCCGTCCACCATTGGCAACCGTGATATAGCGCGTTTCCCGTTTGATCCCGTAATGCTTCTCAAGGGCAAGAATAATGCTGAGTTCCGTTGCAATGAGAGGCATAACGATAAAACCTGTCATAAAAGAGATTTCATCTATGGAGGCCAGATTGGAGGGATCCTCCATGGCCACGTAAAGCTTTTTCTTATCCAGCCCCAGGGGTACGACCCGGTATTTTCTTACTATCTCTTTGGGAATGAGCTTTAATGCACCGGGATGGAGGTTGATCAACTGCTCATTGCCGGCACAGGGAACGCCAAGCTTTTTGCTGAGAAACTGGGCCAGTTCCTCTTCCTCTATGTAACCCATTTCGATGAGGTTTGTGCCGATCTTGCCGCCGAAAATAACCTGGCTTTTCAGGGTTTCATCAAGTTCAGCCTGGGTTATTATCCCCGATTCCACCAGCATCTCACCCAGTTTAAGCGCCATCACATCCCCCAGCATCTTGCAAATTTTTCATACTCTAGTTTCCATCCGGAAACTCCGGATGAGAAACTAGTGGTTTCCGGATGGAAACTACTCTAAATGTTCAATCGTACACTGTCAACGTCAACCTCATTTGCCATCTGTGTCTATTGATGGAACCGGCAATTTTGACTGTAATTGCTTTGCCGGTAGAATAAATACAGATCACTGCATCAGAGGCGCCACATGACCCCTCAGTTTCATCCATTCCTCATTAATGACCCATTTGATGATCCGGGACTTTACATTGATTTTCTCTTCGAGCGGCGAGCGATTCTCTTCGACCTTGGCGACCTGTCAAACCTCTCGGCGCGAAAGCTTCTGCGGGTAAGCCACATCTTTGTGTCCCACACCCATGTGGATCATTTTATCGGCTTTGATCAGCTGGTCCGCACCTGTCTGGGGCGCGACAAAAGAATCCGCCTTTATGGCCCCTCCGGCTTTGTCGAGCAGATTGAACATCGGCTGGCCGGATATACCTGGAACCTGGTAGAGAATTATCCAACTGATTTCACCGTTGTTGCCGTTGAAGTGGATGGGGACGGTTCTGCGCTCTCTGCCGAATTCCATTGCCGTGAAGGTTTCCACAGGAGCGCCGGCCGCTCATTTATGGTTGACTATGGGCTGTTGCTGGATGAGGAGAATTTCTCGATCCATTGTGCCTGCCTCGATCACAGGACCACCAGCCTCGCCTTCTGTCTTGAGGAAAAGCAGCACGTAAACGTAATGAAAAATCGCCTGGAAAATCTTGGCCTTGAAGTGGGGCCGTGGCTGGCCGACTTGAAACGGGCGGTCCTGCAGGAAAAGCCGGATGATACGATCATTCGGGCATCGTGGAAGAAGGCAGGAGGCTACGAGGAGCGTGAGATGAAGCTGGGCGACCTGAAGGGCCAGGTATTGCAGGTGGTGCCGGGACAGAAGATTGCCTATGTGACAGACGTGGTCTTTTCCCCCGCCAATGCAGGGAAAATAGTCACTCTTGCCCATGATGCCGATTATCTTTTTATTGAATCCACTTTCTTGAATGAGGAAGCTGACCGGGCCAGGGTAAAATGCCACCTGACTGCAGCCCAGGCCGGTTCCCTGGCCCGCCAGGCGGGCGTGACAAGGGTGACCCCGTTTCATTTCTCCGCCAAGTACAACGGCGAAGGTTACCGTCTTGAACGAGAATTGACAGAAGCCTTTGTCGGAGGGGCTGCAGCATCAATCCGACTACAGAAGTAGACCTTGTCATAGTCATAGCTGAAACTTGATATTTATCGCAATTTCGATCGGGATCGTGTAAAAGCGGTCCTTTTTTGTTGACAACTATGCGTTGGGGCAAATAATATCGACCAATTTTTTAAATTGATAAGCGGGGGATTAACAATGGCAAAAGCTTTCAAAGTGGCAGTTCTGCCCGGTGATGGTATCGGCCCTGAGGTTATGGCCGAGGCGTTGCGGGTTCTGGACGCTGTCGAAACAAAATACGATGTGAAATTCGAGCGCACCCATGCCAACGTGGGGGGAGCCGGCATTGATAATGAGGGCAAGGCCCTCCCGGAAACTACCATCAATATCTGCAAGGCTGCCGATGCAATTCTTTTCGGTTCGGTGGGCGGCCCCAAATGGGAAACCCTGCCACCCGATGAGCAGCCGGAGCGGGGGGCATTGCTTCCTCTGCGCAAGATATTCGGGCTCTATGCCAATCTGCGTCCTGCCATCATTTTCCCATCCCTTACCGGTGCTTCATCACTTAAGGAAGAGGTGATTGCCGGCGGCTTCAACGTACTGGTGGTCCGTGAACTTACCGGCGGTATCTATTTTTCACAGCCAAAGGGAATCGAGGGTCAGGGACGCGACCGGATCGGCATCGATACCATGAAGTACAGCGTACCGGAGATCGAGCGCATTACCCATGTTGCTTTTCAGGCGGCTCGCAAGCGTTCAAAGAAGGTCTGCTCCATCGACAAGGCCAATGTTCTTTCTTCATCGGTTCTCTGGCGCGAGGTGGTGACCGGCATCGGCAAGGAATATCCCGATGTGGAGCTGACCCACATGTACGTAGACAACGGGGCCATGCAGCTGGTGCGCTGGCCCAAGCAGTTCGACGTCCTGCTTTGCGAAAACATGTTTGGCGATATCCTTTCCGATGAGGCCGCCATGCTGACTGGCTCCCTGGGGATGCTCCCCAGCGCTTCACTGGCAGAAGGGACCTTCGGCATGTATGAGCCATCCGGCGGCTCGGCACCTGATATTGCCGGTCAGGGCATTGCCAACCCCATTGCCCAGATCCTGTCGGCGGGCATGATGCTGCGCTATTCCTTCGGTTTGGTCGAGGCCGCCGATGCCATCGATAAGGCAGTGGCCAAAGTTCTCGACCAGGGCTACCGGACCAGGGACATCTATCAGAAAAAGGATGGCGAGAAGCTGGTCAACACCAGTGAGATGGGCAAGGCCATAATCGCTGCACTGTGATCGATCTGCAACGAAATGTATTAAAATTGTTGCAAATTTCCCCCTGGAATGATCATAATCGATCTTCAAAACTTCAATAGAAGAGGAACAAACATATGAAAGTCGGAATTGTCGGTTGGCGCGGTATGGTTGGATCGGTCCTCATGCAGCGGATGCAGGAGGAAAAAGATTTCAGTTTCGGTTTCGAGCCGGTATTTTTTACCACCTCACAGGCCGGTCAGCCTGCCCCCATGAATGCCGGAACCCTGAAAAAGGCCGATGATATCGAGGAATTGAAAAAGCTCGATATTATCATCACCTGCCAGGGTGGTGATTACACCAAGGCCGTACACCCCGAGCTGCGCAAGCAGGGATGGCAGGGCTATTGGATAGACGCCGCCAGCACACTGCGTATGGAAGACAATGCGGTCATCATCCTCGACCCGGTAAACCGTAACGTCATAGACGCCGCCCTGGCCAAAGGGCAGAAGGATTTCATCGGCGGCAACTGCACCGTCAGCCTGATGCTCATGGGGCTTGGCGGGTTGTTTCGGGCAGGTCTGGTGGAGTGGCTCACCTCCATGACCTATCAGGCGGCAAGTGGTGCAGGCGCTCCCAATATGCGTGAGCTGTTAAGCCAGATGGGGGTTCTCCACGGCGTGGTTGCCGAGGAACTGAAAAACCCTGCTTCTGCAATCCTGGAGATCGACCGCAAGGTGACCACCACCCTGCGGGATGGCTCCTTGCCCACCAAGGAGTTCGGCTTTCCTCTGGCCGGAAGCGTTCTTCCCTGGATCGACCGGGAGGTGGAAGACGGGCAAAGCCGTGAGGAGTGGAAAGGTTATGCCGAGACCAACAAGATCCTCGGCACCTCTTCGCCGATCCCTGTAGATGGCATCTGTGTGCGGGTCGGCGCCATGCGCTGCCACAGCCAGGCCCTGACCATAAAGCTGAATAAGGATATACCCATTGCCGACATCGAGAGCTTGATCAAGAATGACAATCAGTGGGTAAAGTTTGTACCCAATACCAAGGCAGAGACGTTAACCGGACTGACTCCGACGGCGGTGTCCGGTTCGCTGACCGTCCCGGTCGGCCGGGTACGGAAGATGAAGATGGGCCCCCAATACCTGTCGGCCTTTACTTGTGGCGATCAGCTGTTGTGGGGGGCGGCGGAGCCGTTGCGGAGAATGCTCCGCATACTCCTCGAGAAATAATTACATGAATGCGGCCTTTCGCACAGTAGCTGCGTAAGTCTTCGTCTCCGGTCGTGCGGCGTAGCGCTGTTCTGGGTACCTAGTCTCCTCGCGGCTCCTCGACAGCCTTGCTACTGCACGAAATCCACATCCAATAAGTATAAAGACGCCCCTCTCGGGGCGTTTTTATTTGACGTATTTAAGGGGAGATATTGGTAATGAGTAAAAAATGGAATATAGCCATTGTCGGCGCCACCGGCGCGGTTGGCGCCCAGATGATCGAGTGTCTTGAGGAGCGTGATTTCCCGGTAGGGAAGATAAAATATCTGGCCAGCAGCCGCAGTGCGGGAGAAATACTGGAATTTAAGGGCAAGGCGGTCCTGGTGGAGGAATTGACCCATGATTCTTTCGACGGCATTGATATCGCGCTCTTTTCCGCAGGAGGGGAGCGTTCCAAAGAGTTTTGCCCCTCTGCTGCCAAAGCCGGGGCAATCTGCATCGATAATTCAAGCGCCTGGCGCATGGACGCGGATGTGCCTCTGGTGGTGCCGGAGGTGAATGCCCACGCCATTGCCGGGTACAAGAAGAAAGGGATTATCGCCAATCCCAACTGTTCCACCATCCAGATGGTGGTAGCTCTCAAACCCCTCCATGACCATGCCCAGATCAAGCGCATCGTCGTTTCCACCTATCAGGCCGTTTCCGGTACCGGCAAGAAAGCCATTGAAGAACTGCGTGTCCAAGTGGGAGAGCTTCTCAATGGCCGTCCTGCCAACACCGAAGTTTACCCCCATCAGATTGCCTTCAACTGTCTGCCCCAGATCGATTCCTTCTGCGATAACGGTTACACCAAGGAAGAGATGAAGATGGTCAATGAAACGCGCAAGATAATGGAAGCCGACATCAAGGTTACTGCGACTGCGGTGCGGATTCCCGTTTTCTTCGGCCACTCCGAATCGATCAATATTGAGACAGCGAAGGAGATTTCTGTTGCGACGGCCATGGAGCTGATCGCTGCGGCACCGGGCTGTGAGCTGGTTGATGACGTTGCAGAAGGTATATATCCCATGCCTGTTGATGCAGCCGGGCAGGATTTTGTCCAGGTCGGGCGGATTCGCAAGGATGAATCTATCGAAAATGGCCTGAACCTGTGGGTGGTAGCGGACAATATCCGCAAAGGGGCGGCCACCAATGCGGTGCAGATTGCGGAGATTCTCATCGAGAAGTACCTTAAATAGTTCAAGCAACATTAATGTCTGACAAGGCCGTGGAATTTTTTCCACGGCCTTTTTATTTGTCCTCCCCTTTTTTCACACTTTTTTCATCCCCACTTCAAATTCACTTCAATTTCATCGTGTACATTCGACTCAACAATGAGCCGGAAGTTACGGCAACCTGCAATACAAGGAGGTTTACCATGAAGACGAAGTTGCTTGCCCTAGTTTGTTTAATCAGTTCACTTATCCCGCAGATGCCTGCCCATGCCTCCAGTGAAAACGGGGGCGATAAAACCCTTTCCCCCTACTTCTTCATCGAGCATGGTGACCCTGCCGTTGACCGGCTTCCGTTGAAGAATACCGACGTCAAGGTCACCATCAACGGCGTCATCGCCGATGTCACCGTTACGCAGAAGTATGTCAACAACGGCACTCGGCCCATTAACGCCCGATACTGTTTCCCCGCCTCAACTAGGGCTTCCGTTCATGGCATGAAGATGACGGTTGGCAAACGTGTCGTTACAGCCCGAATCAAGGAGAAAGAGGCCGCCAAAGCCGAATTCGTCAAGGCCAAGGCCGAAGGAAAGAGCGCCTCGCTCCTGGAGGAGCAACGGCCGAATGTTTTCTCCATGAGCCTCGCAAACATCATGCCCCGGGATGAGGTGCAGATCGAGCTACACTATGCCGAGCTCCTGGTGCCGACGGATGGAACCTATGAATTCGTCTACCCTACCGTTGTCGGACCCAGGTATTCCAATCAGAAAGAGGCGGACGCTCCAGAGCGCGACAAATGGGTAAAATCACCCTATCTCAAGGAGGGGAAAACTCCGGCTACTGCTTTTAACATCAATGTCTTTCTCTCCACCTCGATACCGATCCAGGAAGTGGTCAGTCCTTCCCACAAGGTGGATCTGTCATGGTTGGACAAATCTATGGTCACTGCGGCTCTTGTGAAATCGGGAGGGTTTGCGGCCAATCGGGACTTCATCCTCAAATACCGCCTTGCCGGCAAGGAGATTCAGAGCGGGCTCATGCTTTATCAAGGGGAGAAGGAGAACTTCTTTCTTCTTATGGTCCAGCCTCCGGAAAAGGTGCAGGCGGCTGAGATCCTGCCTCGGGAATACATCTTTGTCCTGGATGTTTCCGGTTCCATGCACGGCTTTCCCCTCGATACGGCGAAGACTCTGATCCGGGACCTGATCGGCAACCTCCGTCCCACTGACACGTTCAACCTGGTCCTTTTTGCCGGCGGCTCACAGGTCATGGATCCTTCGTCCATTCCTGCAACCAGTGAAAATATCACGAAAGCGATCAGACTCATCGATTCCCAGCAGGGAGGAGGCGGAACTGAGCTAGCTGCCGCCCTGAATAAAGCCCTGTCCCTGCCGCGGGAAAAGGGTAAAGCCCGTACGGCGGTTATCATCACCGACGGCTTTATCAGTGCGGAACGGGAGAGTTTCAAGCTGATTTCCGAAAATCTGGATACCACCAATGTCTTCTCCTTCGGTATCGGGTCGAGCATCAATCGCTACCTGGTGGACGGTATTGCCCAGGCGGGCCAAGGGGAGTCCTTCGTGGTAACGAAGCCGGAAGAGGCGAAGGAAGCCTCGGATCGCTTCCGCAAGTATGTGGCGTCCCCCCTGTTGACCGGCGTTCATGTCAAATTCAAAGAATTTGAGGCCTACAATGTGGAACCGGCGACCATTCCCGATCTCTTTGCCCAGCGCCCCCTGGTTTTGTACGGCAAGTGGCGCGGCAAACCGATCGGCGAAATTGAGCTTACCGGTAAAACCGCAGCAGGCAAATATACCCGAACTTTTTACGTCAAAGAAACCAAACCCCTTTCAGACCATGCCCCCCTGAAATACCTCTGGGCCCGTTCTCGTATCGCAAGACTGTCGAATTACAATGTCCAGGGGGAAAATTCTGACACCAGGAGAGAGGTAACGAATCTCGGGCTCGACTACAACCTGCTCACTCCGTATACATCATTCATTGCCGTTCTTGAAGAGGTTCGAAACAAAGAAGGCGCAGCGGATAATGTGGACCAGCCATTGCCACTTCCCGCAGGTGTTTCCAATCTGGCCGTGGGATGCACCTCCGTGCCGGAACCCGGCCTCACGGTGCTGTTCATTGTCGTGGCTGCCGCGCTCCTCGGGCTTGAACGATACCGGCGACAGGGAAAGGTGATCAAGTAAAGCCGATTAAGAGCGTGAGGGAGCCTTGAAGGTTCCCTCCTTGCCCAGAGCAGAACCGGCAGTTATCGGATCAATACCAAGGAGACCGTATGAAAGTGAAAATGATTTTGCCCGCCTTGATAGAGGCAAAAAGTCCATTCTGGCGTCCCATAAAGTATTCATTGTTTCCACCCCTTGGACTTGCAACCCTTGCCGCTTTTCTGTCGCCGGACGATGAAGTTGAGCTTGTCGATGAACATGTGGAAGAACTTGATACCAGCGATCATCCCGATTTGGTGGTGATTCAAGCCTATGTTACAAGCGCCCGCCGCTCATACATGATTGCCGATCATTACCGGTCAAAGGGCGTTTTCGTGGCTATGGGAGGTCTGCATGTAACTTCTTTGCCTGAAGAGGCAAAACTTCATGCCGACGCCATTTTTCTCGGGCCTGGTGAAGATACGTTTCCCGCTTTCCTTGCAGATTTCCGGCGGAGAGAACCAAGACTTGTTTATTTTTCTCCGAACCGTTCCCTCATGGGTGTGCCACCCCCACGCCGCGATCTGATCAAGTGGGAACTATATCTGGTGCCTAACTCCCTGGTCGTCTCCCGCGGCTGTCCCCATCACTGCAATTTCTGCTATAAGGATAGTTTTTTTCAGGGTGGCGCCTCTTTCTATACCCAACGCGTCGATGCAGCGCTCGCTGAAATTGAGAGCCTCCCGGGACGTCATCTCTATTTTCTGGACGATCATCTGCTGGGGGACCGGCACTTCGCCGCAAATCTGTTCGATGGCATGCGCGGCATGAATAGACTCTTTCAGGGGGCGGCGACGGTCGATTCCATCCTTGAAGGCGACCTGATCGAAAGAGCCGTGGAGGCAGGACTTCGAAGTATTTTTATTGGTTTCGAATCCATCGATCCCCGGAATCTCCAGGCGAGCAACAAACGACAGAACCTGGGACGGGACTACGATCGAGTGATCCGCCGCCTGGATGACCTGGGTGTTTTCATCAACGGCAGCTTCGTCTTCGGCCTGGACAGCGACGGCCCGGATATATTCAGGCGTACCGCATCCTGGGCCATTGAGCGGGGTATCACCACGGCAACATTTCATATTCTGACACCATATCCCGGTACGGCGCTGTTTCGGACCCTCGATGGTGATGGGCGCATCCAGAGCAGTGACTGGGACTTGTATGATACCCGTCATGTGGTTTACCAGCCCAAGGGAATGACGGCAGACCAATTGAAAGCAGGGTATGACCTTGCTTACCGGGAGTTTTACCGGTGGGGCTCCATCCTTAAGGCAAGCAGCGCCCATTCGCTGTTTCCGAACCGTGTGCGGCATCTTATGTACGCGGGAGGGTGGAAGCGCTTTGAACCCCTTTGGAATGCAATGATCAAGTTTAAAGGCTTGATTTCAATGAGGGGAGTTCTGGAGTCGGTTCTGCTGACTGCGCAGCGGGAGGAGCAGGAGGTCGGGATCCGGCCTGGTCTAAAAGAAACGGAGGTTACGCCGGCGTCATGAAACAGAATCCCATAAAACGCATCTTTGACATGGTCGCTGCATCCATTGGCCTGGTTGTCTTTCTCCCTGTCTTTTTCGTTGTTACCCTGCTGATTCTTCTCGAAGATGGAGGACCGGTTCTTTTTGTGCAGGAGAGGCTTGGAAAAGAAATGCGCATGTTTCGCATCTACAAGTTTCGAAGCATGCGGGAAGGACGGGTGACGAGGGTCGGGGGATGGATCCGGGCAACAGGGCTTGACGAACTGTTGCAGTTTTTCAATGTCCTCGGGGGCTCCATGTCCATGGTCGGGCCTCGTCCGATGACTATGGAGGATGTGACGCGCCTTGACTGGCAGGATCCCGCCTTGGGCCGCTGGCGGTGCAAACCCGGCATGACGGGGCTGGCGCAACTCTTTGCCGGCAAAGGGCGAAGCGTCAGCAGATTTTTTGACGACAGGTATGCAGGCTCCTACAGCCTCTTCCTCGACAGCCGGATCGTTTTTCTCTCCTTTATGGTCAACTGTTTCGGCAAGGGGCCAGTGAAGCGGGTACTGTCGTGTTGGCGGAACTGGCAAAGAAACAGACGGCGGCGGACGGACAAAGGGGTAACGAGGAAGAACCTCCCTTTGTATGGGTTGGGCATGATAGTGATTTTGTCCCTCAAGGGCTTTTACAGCACAGCAGGAGTAGACGATCTGGTCTGGGTTCTGCAACCCCTTGCCTTTTTGGTGGAGCTCATCACCGGCATCCAGTTCCAGTACGATCCTGCCGTCGGTTTTGTCAGCCTTGCCAGCCGCGTCGTCATTGCCCCGGCCTGTGCGGGAGTTAATTTTTTCATTATCTGTTTTGCCACCATCTTCTTTACCCTCGTTTCCCGATTGGACAACCCAATGAAGAAATGGGCCTGGCTTGTCATCAGCATTATTTCGGCCTATCTGGTGACACTCTTGGGCAACAGTTTCAGGATTATGATCTCCATCTATTTGTACCGGGCAGACATCTATGGCGAATGGGCCACACCGGAACGGGTCCACAGGCTGGCGGGGATGCTGATATATGTGCCGATCCTGGTAATCACCTATCTGGCGGCGGAACGGATGGTCGGCCGCCTTTGCCGTAAAAAATCTTCCGCTGCCGAGACCGCGATAGCCTCAGAAATTCAGTCCGTTTCCAATGTCGTATTTGCTCCCTTCGCCTGGTACCTTGCAATCTCCGTCTTCATGCCCCTGCTGAACGGCTCCCTCCACCGATATGGGCCGCGGTATCTGGAACACTCGGTTTTCGTGCTGGTTGCAACCCTCTGTATTTTTCTGGGCTGGCTTGTCCTCAACCTGCTGAAGAAAAAGATTGACATAATCAGGGAAACAAAAGAGAAAAGAGCAAGCTGAGGATCAGATTGAAGTTTTTCGCAGATCTGGAGGGGGCAAACCATCATGAAGCCGCGAATAATGATCGTCGAGGACGAACCTGGAATTGTCGACGCTATTCAATATGCCCTTGAAACAGAGGGATTCGAGACGCTCTGTTTTCCATCAGGGACACAGGTTGTTTCTTCGCTGGCGGATCATGCTGTCGATCTCATCATTCTCGATGTCGGCCTGCCGGACATGAGCGGATTCGAACTGTGCAAACAGATACGGCAACTTCGTTCCGTCCCAATCATTTTTCTTACCGCCCGCGCCGATGAGATCGACCGGATTGTTGGCCTGGAGATCGGCGCCGACGATTACATTACCAAACCTTTCAGCCCCAGGGAGGTGTCGGCCAGGGTCAAGGCTGTGTTGAGAAGGACCGGCACAGGCAACAAGCCTTCTCCATGTACCGGGACATTCGCAGTGAATGAGTCGAAACGCCAGATTTCCTATCTTGGCAGGGTCTTGGATCTCTCCCGCTATGAGTTCGACATCCTCAAGACCTTCATCCGACGGCCCGGTCATGTTTTTTCCCGGGATCAGCTTATGCAGATCGTCTGGGAGCATCCTGACTGCAGTCTTGACCGGACCATTGACGCCCATATAAAAAACATCAGAGCGAAACTGAGAACAATTGAGCCAGGCAAAGACCCTATTGTAACCTATCGGGGAACAGGGTATGCCCTGAGGGAAGACCTATGAAGCTGGCAGCACGGATTTTTCTCGCCTACCTCCTTATCTCAGTCATCTGCTTTTCATACCCGGCCAGCCAATTCTTCAAGGACCTGAGGACATTTTTTCTGGAAAGCGTGGAAGATCCCCTTGCGGACCACGCCACGCTGCTGGCGGCCATGGTGGGAACGCAGATGGAGACCGGACGCTTTAATCCGCAGGATCTGTACAAGGCTTTTGATCACGCCTATTCCCGCTCCCTTACAGCGCGCATTTATGGATTCCAGAAGAAGCGTGTGGACCTTCGCATATACATCACCGACCCTTCGGGAAAAGTGATCTTCGATTCACTGGAACCCAAGAACGTCGGCGCGGATTACTCCAGGTGGCGGGACGTTTCCCTGACACTGAAAGGGGAATACGGCACAAGGACTACTCGCCTGGATCCTAAGGACCCCAGGACGTCCATACTGTTTGTTGCAGCACCTATCATCATTCATGGGAAAAATGCAGGAGTAGTGACGGTGGCCAAACCGACCACCAACATCAATGCCTTTGTCAACAGCGAAAGACCCAGAATCCTCAAGCTCTGGTACCTTGCAGCGGCGTCGGCTATTGCCCTTTCTTTTGTCGTATCTTTGTGGCTGACCCATCCCATCAAAAGACTCACCAGGTATGCCAATAAGATCCGCGATGGGAAAAGGCCGAGGCTTCCCCCGTTGGGGCGCACGGAATTGCGGGATATGGGCCTGGCTCTGGAAGATATGCGTGAGGCCCTGGAAGGGAAAAAATATGTGGAACGGTACGTCCAGACCCTTACCCATGAAATAAAGAGTCCTCTTTCTGCCATCAAAGGAGCGGCGGAACTTCTGGATGAGCAGATGCCGACGGAGAAGCGGCAGCTGTTCCTTTCCAACATCCGTACCGAGGCCAACCGGATCCAGGACCTGGTGGACCGCATGCTTAAGCTGTCCGAACTTGAGGCAAGAAAGACCCTGCAAAATGTGGAGCCCGTTTGTCTTAATGGGCTTCTCACCGCTGTGCTGGAAAGCAAGGGTCCTATCCTGTCACGCAAGGGGCTGCAAATTGCATTTCATGTGGATGAGGGTGCCAGCGTACCAGGGGATCTGTTTCTACTTCACCAGGCTGTTTCCAATATAGTTCAGAACGCCATTGATTTCAGCCCCTCAGGGGGAACCATTGCGATAACCGCAACTGTTGCTGAAGGAGCTCTTGTTATTGTGGTCGATGATGAGGGCCCCGGAATTCCCGAGTATTGCAGGGATAAGATATTCAATAGGTTCTTTTCCCTGCAACGCCCCGACACCGGCAAGAAGAGCACTGGCCTGGGCCTCAACTTCGTGAGAGAAGTCGCCATTCTTCACGGGGGTGGCATCCAGCTTGACAATCTGCCGGATAAAGGCTTGCGTGCCAGTTTAAGTTTGCCAATATAAATTTTAGCGGGTCTGGCATGTGCAAAAAAATGATATACACCATCCCCTGTTGGTTTCCATTCGAATTTCTGCTATAGTGCCCTTCGTTCATGCGTAATATAAAGCTTATCATAGAATATGACGGTACCGCCTACTGCGGATGGCAGTTGCAGCCCAATGGCATAACTATTCAGCAGGTAATTGAAGAGTCCCTGGAGAAGATGCTGGGGCAATCGGTTCGGCTGCAATCCTCAGGTCGTACCGATGCCGGGGTTCATGCACTGGGGATGGTGGCGGTTTTTAAAACGCAAAAGGATCTGCCTGTCCGTGCCTTTTCCGATGGCCTCAATTGCCTTCTCCCTCCAGATATCGCCATCAGGGATGCCTCCGAGGTGCCGCTTTCTTTCAACCCCCGTGCCGATGCAATCAGCAAGCATTATCGGTACACCATTTATAACAGTAAGCGGCGCTCTCCCCTGACACGGCTCAACTCCTGGCATCTGCGGGGCATACTGAATATGGAATTGATGCAGCTGGGCGCTTCCCATTTTGTCGGTGAGCATGATTTTGCAGCGTTCCGGGCGTCAAACTGTGTGGCAAAAACAACTATCCGCCGAATGTTCCATGTTTCGGTTGCCAAAGTAGGCGACTCTGTCATCATAGATGTGCATGGCTCAGGATTTTTGAAAAACATGGTCAGGGTCATTGCTGGCACCTTGGTCGCCGTGGGGCAGGGTAAGCTGGACCCATCTGCCATTCCCGGGTTGCTTGCCGGAGGAGACCGGTCTGCATCCGGCATCACCGCACCGCCGCAAGGACTCTGTCTCATGGAAGTCTTTTATTGATCTCTGCGAAGACCACAGAATTTTTCTTGACAGTGTCCGGCTGATGTATTATGTTACGAACTTTCTGTGATCCAGTATGAATAAATTTCAGCCAGTTGTGAGGGTTAGATGAAGACTACGCAAGTTGCGAAAAAAGATGAAGTGACCAGGAATTGGTATCTGGTCGATGCTGATAATAAGGTTCTCGGCAGGATCGCTACCGAAATAGCCAATGTGCTTCGCGGTAAGAACAAGCCTACATTTACGCCCAGCGTTGATACCGGCGATTTCGTGATCGTTGTCAATGCCGATAAGATTCAGCTTACCGGCAACAAGAATGCAGACAAGATCTATTACAGCCACTCCGGATTCCCCGGTGGACTCAAGGAGATTTCTGCCGGCAAACTGCTGGAGAAGAAGCCTGAAGACCTCATCAAGAAAGCTGTTAAGGGCATGTTGCCGAAAAACAAGCTGGCCCGCCATATGATCAAGAAGCTGAAGATCTATACCGGAACGGACCATCCCCATGCGGCCCAGCAGCCCAAGGCACTGAGCATATAAATTTTTGATTCTATTGAGATCAGGAGATAGAAAAATGGCAGCAGCAAGCTTTTACGGAACAGGGAAAAGGAAATCCTCCATCGCCAGGGTGTGGTTGAAGCCGGGAACAGGCGTCATAACAGTCAATCACAAGACCCTCGATGAATACTTCGGTAGGGAAACTTCCAAGATGGTTGTCAAGCAGCCCCTTGAGCTGACCGAGAACCTGGGCAAGTTCGATATCTACGTGACCGTCAGCGGTGGTGGAGACTCCGGCCAGGCCGGCGCCATCAAGCACGGCATTACCAAGGCTCTGCTTGAAGTTGATGCGGCGCTGCGCACCCCGTTGAAAAAGGCTGGTTTTGTTACCCGCGATTCACGCATAAAAGAGCGTAAGAAATACGGCAAGAAATCTGCCCGTGCCAGCTTCCAGTTCTCCAAGCGTTAATCGGAGCTGTTCTTCGCTACAACAAAATAATGCTATCAAGGGGAAAATCCAGGAAGGATTTTCCCCTTTTTTCATTGACGGGTTCAATTCATTAAGGAGGTAACCACATGTTGAAGGTTGCAATTGTAGGTGCCAGCGGTTATACGGGCATTGAGCTGTTACGGCTGCTTCACGGACACCCCGAGGTTTCCGTTACCTGTGTGACATCGGAGCAAAGCGCCGGTAAAAATGTGGCTGAAATATTTCCCACCTTGCGCAGCCGCTACAATTTGGTGCTGGAGAACCTGGAACCGGTGCGGATTGCTGAGCGGGCCGATTTCATATTCACTGCACTGCCACACAAGGCGGCCATGGAAGTGGTTCCCACATTCCTGAAGCTTGGCAAGCGGGTGGTGGATCTTTCAGCGGATTATCGTCTGCATGATGCCAGGGAGTACGCGGCATGGTATGAGCCTCACATGAATCCTGAACTTTTGAAAGAGGCGATATACGGCCTGCCGGAACTGCGGCGGGAAAAAATTGCCGAGGCAGACCTGGTCGCCAATCCGGGGTGTTACCCGACCAGCATCATTCTCGGACTGGCGCCGCTCCTGAAAAAGAAACTCGTAAATCCTGCCACCATTATTGCCGATGCGAAATCGGGGGTCAGTGGGGCAGGGCGCAGTGCCAAGGTGGACAATCTGTACTGCGAAGTTAACGATGGGTTCAAGGCCTATGGAGTCGGCGGGGTTCATCGCCATATCCCCGAAATTGAGCAGGAGCTTTCCCTTCTTGCAGGGAAACAGCTGACCATTACCTTTACTCCCCACCTGGTTCCCATGGACCGTGGCATCCTCTCAACTATTTATGCCGAACCTGCAGGCGAAGTCTCTTTGGCCGGACTTGTTGAGTTATATCGGGATTTTTACCACGGCGAGGCCTTTGTGCGGGTGTTGCCTGAAAATAATTTTCCGTCCACCGCCTTCGTTCGTGGCTCTAACTTCTGTGACATCGGATTGACGGTCGATAAGAGGACTGGCAGGATTGTCATTGTTTCGGCCATCGATAATCTCATAAAGGGTGCCTCCGGTCAGGCCATACAAAATATGAACATTATGAACGGCTTTCCGGAGAACCTTGGTCTGGAGTCTCTGGGGCTGTTTCCATAAATACTTGTTGCTTTGGCGGGCTGGTTTCACGGGAAGCCCGTTGAAAAAGGATCTGCGGTAGATGTCTTTTCTCCCCATCTCAAGGGAAGATATGAAAAAGCGGGGCTGGGACGAGCTTGATGTTATCTTTGTCAGCGGCGATGCCTACATCGACCATCCTTCGTTCGGCATACCTCTCCTTGCCCGCTGGCTTGAATTTCATGGGTTCAGAGTAGGGATAATTCCCCAGCCGGATTGGCATTCGAAAGATGCTTTCATGACGCTTGGTGCCCCTCGCCTGTTTTTTGCTGTCTCGGCAGGAGCCATGGATTCCATGGTCGCCCATTACACTCCGGCACGGAAGCTTCGCCATGATGATGCCTATACTCCCGGCAACAGGCATGGGGCGCGGCCCAACCGTGCCACTATCGTTTACAGTTCTCGCCTGAGGGAAGCCTTTCGCCATGTGCCGATCGTCATCGGCGGCATTGAAGCATCTCTTCGCCGCTTTGCCCATTATGATTTCTGGGAAGACAAGGTGCGCCGCTCCATCATTTTTGATGCCAAGGCAGATTTGCTTATTTACGGTATGGGTGAGACCCCCATGCTGGAGTTGGCTACAAGATTGCGTAACGGCGAGGCGTTCACTTCTCTAACGGATATCCGCGGAACGGCCTTTATTTCCAATGCTATTCCTGGCGATGGTCCTGTTAGCGAAATTCCAGCTTTTTCAGGGGTAAATGCTGAACCGGCAAAATTCAACGAGGCTTTCCGGCTTATTTCTCTGGAACAAAATCCGTTCTGTGGCAAGAAACTTTGCCAGAAGCATGATAACCGGTACCTGATATGTAATCCACCTGCTCTTCCCCTTTCGGAGGAAGTCATGGACTTGGTTTATGCGCTTCCTTTTATGAAAGCGCCCCATCCTTCGTACAAAGAAACCATTCCTGCCTACGAACAGATAAGAGCTTCTATTACTACCCACCGTGGTTGCTTTGGCGGGTGTGCCTTCTGCGCCATCACCCATCACCAGGGCAAGGCGATTCAGTCCCGCAGTGAAGCGTCCATTCTTCAGGAAATAACCAAGCTTTCCTCATTGAGGTGGTTCAAGGGGAGTATCAGCGACATTGGCGGACCAACAGCGAACATGTACGGTTTGAGGTGTGGCAATCCCTCAGCTGAGGCTTCCTGCCGACGTGAAAGCTGTCTCTATCCCGTTCCCTGCAGAAATCTGTATATGTCGGACAAACGGGCAGCAGCCCTGCTGGCCAAAATCAGGAAACTTGAAGGAATAAAGCATACGGTGGTTTCCTCCGGCATTCGCTATGATCTCTTAGCCTTCCAAAAGTCCTACTTTACGGAGCTGTTGCGCTATCATGTGGGCGGGTTGTTGAAGGTCGCGCCAGAGCATGTTTCTAAAAAGGTAACCGACCTGATGCGTAAGCCGGGTAGCGGGGCATTTGAAAAGTTCCTTGCCAGTTTCAGAGAGGAAAGTTCCTGTGCCGGCAAAAAACAATATGTAATACCTTATTTTATCTCGGGCCATCCTGGAAGCACTATGTCAGACATGGTTGATCTGGCGCTTTTTCTTAAAAGAAACGGATTGAAGGTCGAGCAGGTACAGGATTTCACCCCCTCACCAGGCACATTGTCGACCTGTATCTATCATACGGGGATTGATCCTTTTACCGGTAATGCAGTCTATGTGGCAAAGAGCGACAAGGAAAAGAGGCTGCAGAAATCTTTGCTCCTTTCCCATGTGGCAGAGGAAAGAAAAAACGTGATCCAGGCACTGCAGGCGTGTAACCGTGAATCTGCATCTGGCGAGCTTTTTGGTGGACGAGATGACCTTGCTTTTCGCCAGAAAAACATGAAAAGAAAAAAGATAGAAACATAAGAATTGTTTTTTTTCTTAAAAAATTGTTGACAGTAAAGTTGAATTGATCTATACAAGGAACTTCGCTTTTTGAAGCATCTTGACCAAGCAGTAAAAAGTTGTATTAAGTTTAGAGAAACATTGCTGGCGTAGCTCAATTGGTAGAGCAGCTGACTTGTAATCAGCAGGTTGCGGGTTCGAGTCCCATCGCCAGCTCCACAGTCAGGAAACGTTCTTCGTCTGGAGGGATTCCCGAGCGGCCAAAGGGAACAGACTGTAAATCTGTCGTCGTAGACTTCGGAGGTTCGAATCCTCCTCCCTCCACCATAAAATACTACAGAAGAGATGAGATCACGACAGGCCTCAGGAGACTTTATGTCGCATGTACTGGGTTGCTGTGCTGCTTATCGATTCAAAAATCTTCTGATTTGCAGGAATTGGCGGGAGTAGCTCAGTTGGCTAGAGCATCAGCCTTCCAAGCTGAGGGTCGCGGGTTCGAGTCCCGTTTCCCGCTCCAATTTTCTTCGATCGCCCACATAGCTCAGGAGGTAGAGCACTTCCTTGGTAAGGAAGAGGTCTCCGGTTCGAGTCCGGATGTGGGCTCCATTTAATCTGTTCAAAAAAATCGGTAAAACGAACTTTTAGGCATTCATTTATAGGGAGGATACCTTCATGGCAAAAGCAAAATTCGAAAGAACCAAACCGCATGTAAACATAGGCACCATCGGGCACGTTGACCACGGCAAGACCACCCTGACCGCCGCCATCACCAAAGTACTGGCAGGCAAAGGCCAGGCAGAATTCAAAGCCTTCGACCAGATCGACAATGCACCCGAAGAGCGTGAGCGTGGTATCACCATCGCCACCGCCCATGTTGAATATGAAACCGACAAGCGTCACTATGCCCATGTTGACTGCCCGGGCCACGCCGACTACGTAAAGAACATGATCACCGGAGCAGCGCAGATGGATGGCGCCATCCTGGTCGTATCCGCAGCCGACGGTCCAATGCCCCAGACTCGTGAGCACATTCTGCTCGCCCGTCAGGTAGGCGTACCTTACATAGTAGTATTCCTCAACAAAGCCGACATGGTCGACGACGAAGAGCTTCTCGAACTGGTAGAACTCGAGATTCGTGAACTGCTCTCCTCCTACGACTTCCCCGGCGACGACATCCCCATCATCAAAGGCTCCGCCCTTCAGGCACTGAACGGCGAGCAGGGCGAACTGGCCGAGCCCGCCATCATGAAGCTCATGGAAGCCGTAGACAGCTACATCCCAGAGCCACAGCGCGCCATCGACCGTCCGTTCCTCATGCCCGTCGAAGACGTATTCTCCATCTCCGGCCGTGGAACCGTAGCAACCGGCCGTGTAGAAAGAGGCATCGTCAAGGTCGGCGAAGAAGTAGAGATCGTCGGAATGAAGGCAACCTCCAAGACCACCGTAACCGGCGTAGAAATGTTCAGGAAGCTTTTGGATGAAGGCCGTGCCGGCGACAACATCGGCGCTCTGCTTCGTGGCGTCAAGCGTGAAGACATCGAGCGTGGCCAGGTACTCGCCAAGCCCGGTTCAATCACCCCGCACACCAAATTCAAGGCAGAAGCCTACATTCTGACCAAAGAAGAAGGTGGACGACACACCCCGTTCTTCAACGGCTATCGTCCCCAGTTCTACTTCCGCACCACCGACGTGACCGGCATAGTAGAACTTGCCGCCGGCACCGAGATGGTAATGCCCGGCGACAACGTAGCAGTACAAGTGAACCTGATCACCCCAATCGCCATGGACGAAGGACTTCGCTTCGCCATCCGTGAGGGCGGCCGCACTGTCGGCGCCGGGGTTGTCAGCTCTATTATCGAATAATTCACAGAGGCGGGCCAACCCCGCCTTTGCTGATCAAGACAAAGGAAGGCAGCAATGCGAGATATCATCACACTTGCCTGCACCGAGTGCAAGCAGAGAAACTATACAACGACAAAAAACAAGAAGACAACACCGGAAAAGCTGGAACTGAAGAAGTACTGCCGCTTCTGTCGTACGCACACGTCACATAAGGAAACAAAATAATTCGAAAATGAGCCACTCCGCTGTGTGGCTCATTCATGCAGGCCAGTAGCTCTAACGGCTAGAGCACCGGTCTCCAAAACCGGGTGTTGTGGGTTCGAATCCCTCCTGGCCTGCCATTTTTTTAAAAACCTAATTACTGTGGGGTGGCACGAGTGCTGGTAAAGACCAAAAATTTTTTGGAGGAAGTGAGAGCTGAGTTGGGTAAGGTTACCTGGCCTGCCCGCAAGGAGACCATTTCTACAGCATGGGTTGTTGTAGTGATTATTGTCTTGATCTCCCTTTATCTTGGCGCTTGTGATGTTGTCCTGGCCAAGCTGATCAGGTTCATACTCCGCTAGAGGACTCACAATGGCTCATAAATGGTACGGTGTACATACCTACTCCGGCTTTGAAAATAAAGTCAGGTTATCGCTCCTGGAGCGAATAAAAAACCTTGGCCTTGAGGAAAAGTTTGGTGAAGTTCTCATTCCTTGTGAAACAGTTGTCGAGTTGAAGAAGGGTGAGAAGCGAACCTCGTCCCGTAAATTCTTCCCTGGATATATCCTTGTTAATATGGAGCTTGATGACGATACCTGGCATGTCGTCAAGGAAACTTCAAAGGTTACCGGTTTTGTCGGAGGCAATAATCCTTTTGCCATTCCGGATGAAGAAGTAGCAAAAATCACCCAGCGTATGGAAGAGGGAGCCGAGAAGCCACGGCCCAAGGTTCTTTTTGAGGTTGGTGAGACCGTCAGGGTTATTGATGGACCTTTTCTTAATTTTGCCGGGGTTGTAGAAGATGTGAAACCTGAAAAAGGCAAGCTTAGGGTCATGGTTAGTATATTCGGCAGAGCTACCCCTGTGGAGCTGGAATTCATGCAGGTCGAAAAACAATGACTCTGGCTCTACCTGCGACCTGAAGATATAAATTGATTTAAGGAACAGATAAAAGGAGTCTAGTAATGGCTAAAAAAATCACTGGATATATCAAGCTTCAAGTACCGGCCGGTAAAGCAAATCCCGCCCCGCCGATCGGTCCTGCGCTGGGTCAGCACGGCGTAAACATAATGGAATTCTGCAAGGCCTTTAATGCCAAGACTCAGGCAGACGAAGGCACAATTACTCCTGTAGTGATAACTGTTTATGCGGACAGGTCATTTACGTTCGTCACCAAGACACCTCCGGCTTCTGTTCTTATTAAAAAAGCGCTTGGCATCGAAAGCGGTTCAAGCGTTCCCAACAAGAATAAGGTCGGAAAACTGACGAAGGCCCAGGTGCAGGAAATTGCTTCGAAAAAAATGCCCGACCTGAATGCCGCCAGTCTTGAAGCCGCCATGAAAACCATTGAGGGAACCGCTCGCAGTATGGGCGTTGAGATTGTATAGATAAAGAGAGGGTGAAAGAAAATGCCTACCAGTAAAAAACTTAAAGACGCTCTTGCCAAGGTTGACAGGAGCAAAAGTTATACCCTTAATGACGGCCTTGAACTGGTGAGAAGTTCTGCTTACGCCAAATTCACCGAAACTGTAGACGTGGCTGTCAGGCTTGGCGTTGACCCGCGGCATGCCGACCAGATGGTCCGTGGTGCAGTTGTTCTCCCCAACGGTCTCGGCAAGGAAGTCCGGGTTCTTGTTTTCGCCAAGGGTGAAAAGGAGAAGGAAGCACGCGACGCAGGAGCAGATTTCGTTGGCGCCGATGATCTGGTTGCCAAAATCCAGGAAGGGTGGTTCGAGTTCGATACCGCCATTGCCACACCCGACATGATGGGTGTCGTCGGTAAGATCGGTAAACTTCTCGGCCCACGTGGCCTGATGCCGAACCCTAAGGTAGGCACCGTCACTTTCGATGTGGGCCGGGCCGTCAACGAATCCAAATCCGGCAAGGTCGAATTCAGGGTGGAGAAAGCCGGTATCATTCATGCTCCTGTTGGCAAAGTCTCTTTCGAAACAGACAAGCTGAAGGAAAACATCCTTGCTCTGATCGATGCGCTGGTCAAATCGAAGCCGTCTGCAGCAAAAGGAACCTATATCAAGAAAATCAGTGTCTCTTCCACCATGGGGCCTGGTGTGAATCTTGATGTGTCTGACGTATCCTCACAGGTAATATAAATATAGTTTTGCCAAAGTCAAAGACAGTAGGTGTTGCCGCATGCATGGCAACATAAACAGGAAACTGGCCTACCGAGACTGGCGGTAGTTGAAGGAATTGCATTATTTCCCGATACTTCCTGACTTTGGCGGGGTAAACTACCCGAAACCAAAAGAAAGGAGGAAGGCGCTTGAATAAAGAAGGCAAACACCAACTTGTAACCGAAGTACACGACAAGCTCCAACGTGCGAAAGCCGTTTTTCTTGCTGATTTCCGTGGCATGAATGTGGGGCAGGCCACCGAACTCAGGAATGAGCTTCGCAAGGCTGCTGTCGAGTTCAAGGTTGTCAAAAACACACTGCTGGAACTGGCGTCGAAGGGGACCGATAAAGAGGCATTGAATCCCTACTTTGCCGGACCAACTGCTGTAGCCATTACTTACGACGATCCTGTCGCAGCAGCAAAGGTTCTGTCCCGTTTCGCCAAGGAAACGACCAATCCGTTCACCTTGAAAGCCGGCGTGCTCTCCGGCAAAGCCATCAGCCCGGCCGACATCCAGGCATTGGCCGATCTGCCCAGCCGTGAAGTACTTATTGCAAAAATGCTCGGTTCAATGCAGGCACCCGCCACCAACTTCGTTGGCGTACTTGCAGCCGTACCGGGCAGCTTTGTCCGTGCACTTAATGCAATCCGGATTCAAAAAGAAGGCAACTGATAATTTAAAAACAAATTCGTATAAATATTCATGGAGGAATAAAAAATGGCTGAAATTACCAAAGCTGATGTAATTAGTTTTATTGAGAAAATGTCTGTTCTTGAGCTTGCGGAAATGGTGAAAGAACTTGAAGAAAAGTTCGGTGTTTCTGCAGCTGCCCCTGTGGCTGTTGCTGCCGTTGCCGGCCCTGCAGCTGCTGAAGCTGCTGAAGAAAAGACCGAATTTGATGTTATTCTCAAGGCTGCCGGTGCCAACAAGATCGGCGTCATCAAGGTTGTTCGTGCACTTACCAGCCTGGGCCTCAAAGAAGCCAAAGACTTGGTTGACGGTGCACCCCAGCCGCTTAAAACCGGCGTTTCCAAGGAAGAAGCCGAAGAGGCCAAGAAACAACTGGTTGAAGCTGGCGCAGAAGTGGAAATTAAATAAGAATTGCTGTTCCGATTCTTGTTCTAGCCAAGGTCGCCATGTGCGGCCTTGGCTGTTCTATTTTAGTTTGGCGGCCACTCAAGCCGGTTGTCTGGGTCGAAGAGCAAGTAAGAATCCACAGGGTTAAGGCTTTACGGCGTTGACCAAAGGAGAAGATATGGCTTATTCAATTGCGAATAACCCCCTGTTACGCAAGAACTTCGCCAAAATAAAGAAGATTATCGATATACCAAATCTCATTGATATCCAGAAAAATTCCTACAAGAGATTCCTCCAGTTAGATGTCCCCGCTGAAGCAAGAAAATATTCCGGCCTAGAGGCCGTTTTTAAAAGTGTTTTTCCCATAAAGGATTTTAGTGAAACTGCTTCTCTCGAATATGTTTCCTACTCTCTAGGCATCCCCAAATATGACGTTGAAGAGTGTCATCAGAGGGGAATGACCTTTGCCGCTCCTATGAAGGTTAAAGTCCGGCTGGTTGTCTGGGACGTGAACAAAGAGCCCAGCACCCGCTCCATACGAGACATCAAGGAGCAAGAGGTCTATTTTGGCGAAATTCCGCTGATGACCGAGAATGGAACCTTCATTATAAACGGAACCGAGCGTGTCATTGTCAGTCAGCTCCACCGCTCTCCCGGCGTTTTTTACGACCACGACAAAGGTAAGACACATTCCAGCGGCAAGGTGTTGTATTCTGCACGGGTAATCCCGTACAGGGGATCGTGGCTTGATTTCGAATTTGATCATAAAGACATACTTTATGTGCGCATAGACCGCCGCCGCAAGATGCCGGCCACAGTGCTCCTGAAAGCCCTTGGATATTCGACGGACGAGTTGCTCAACTTCTTCTACAAAAGTGAAGAGATAAACTTTGCTGGGGAGAAACTGACCAAGGTAGCAGACCCTGAACTGCTTACTAATCAGAAAGCGGCCATCGATATTGTTGACTCGGCAACCGGGGAAGTTCTGGTCAAGGCAAATCGCAAGTTCACCAAGGCGGCCATCAGAAAGATGGCAGAGCATGGTATAAAATTCATACCCATTACCATAGAAGAACTTGTCGGCAAGATTTCTTCCCATGACATCGTTGATCCCTCCACGGGGGAGATCGTTGCCGAATGCAACGAGGAATTGACCCAGGCAAAGCTTGAAGAGATCAAGTCGAAAGGGATCAACACCTTTAAGGTATTGTTCATCGATAATCTGCATGTGACCTCATCATTCCGTGACACGATCATAATCGACAAGATCGGTTCCACCGATGATGCACTGATCGAAATATACAGACGGCTGCGCCCTGGAGACCCCCCAACACTGAAGAGTGCCCTGTCGCTGTTCGAAAACCTCTTTTTCAATCCTGAGAGGTACGATCTGTCTGCAGTTGGCCGATTGAAGCTCAACTACAAGCTCGGTCTTCAGGTGCCGCTGGACTGCATGACATTGACCAGGGAAGACGTACTTGAGGTTGTCCGTTACCTCATCGATCTCAAGAACGGCAGAGGGAACATCGACGACATCGATCATCTTGGCAATCGCCGTGTTCGTGCCGTTGGCGAGTTGCTGGAAAATCAGTACCGCATTGGTCTCGTTCGTATGGAGCGTGCCATCAAAGAGAGGATGAGCCTGCAGGAAGTTGAGAACCTCATGCCTCACGACCTGATCAACTCCAAACCGGTCTCAGCTGTGGTGAAAGAATTTTTTGGTTCTTCCCAGCTTTCCCAATTCATGGATCAGACTAACCCTCTTTCCGAGGTTACCCACAAGCGGCGTCTTTCAGCTTTGGGACCAGGCGGTTTGACCCGTGAGCGTGCCGGCTTCGAGGTACGTGACGTTCATCCCACCCATTATGGCAGGGTTTGCCCCATTGAGACTCCGGAAGGTCCGAATATCGGCCTCATTGCATCACTGTCAACCTATGCCAGGATCAACGAGCACGGCTTCGTAGAAACCCCCTATCGGCTGGTCCAGGAAGGGAAAGTTACCAATGAAGTCCGGTTTTTCTCTGCCCTTGAGGAAGAAGGTCATGCCATAGCCCAGGCCAATGCAGAAGTGGACAAGGATGGCCGTTTCGTCGCCGACTATATCTCTGCCCGCAAAAGCGGCGAATTCGTTCTCGTCGGCAGGGACGAACTGGAGCTGATGGATGTAGCCCCAATGCAGTTGGTTTCCGTTGCCGCATCACTGATTCCTTTTCTGGAAAATGACGACGCCAACCGTGCTCTTATGGGTTCCAACATGCAGCGTCAGGCCGTGCCCCTGCTCAGAGCCGATTCTCCATTGGTCGGTACGGGCATGGAGCGCGTCGTGGCAAGGGATTCCGGTGTTTCCGTCGTTGCCCGCCATAACGGTGTCGTTGAGTCGGTAGATGCTTCCCGCATCGTCGTCAAGATCGACGAGGATGAATATGATGAAACCGGCACCGGTGTGGATATCTACAACCTCATCAAGTTTGCCCGTTCCAACCAGAACACCTGCATCAATCAGCGGCCCGTTGTGAAAATAGGGGACCATGTCAAGCGGGGCGATGTTATTGCCGATGGTCCTTCCACCGACATGGGTGAACTGGCTCTGGGTCAGAACGTTCTGGTCGCCTTCATGCCATGGGGGGGCTACAACTTCGAGGACTCCATTCTCATCTCCGAGCGGCTGGTGAAGGATGATCGTTATACATCTATCCATATTGAAGAATTCGAATGCGTCGCCCGTGACACCAAGCTGGGCAAAGAAGAGATAACCGCCGATATACCGAATCTTGGCGAAGAAACCCTCAAGGACCTGGATGAGTCCGGCATCATACGCATCGGTGCCGAGGTAAGGCCAGGCGATATCCTGATTGGGAAAATTACTCCCAAGGGGGAAACACAGCTTTCCCCGGAAGAGAAACTCCTGCGGGCAATTTTCGGTGAAAAAGCCGGTGACGTACGTGACACCTCTCTGCGTGTTCCGCCGGGTGTAGAAGGTACGGTCATCGGCGCAAAGATCTTCTCCCGCAAAGGGGCGGACAAGGACGCCCGTACCGAGTTGATCGAACAGGCAGAAGAAAAGAAACTGCGTAAGGATGAACAGGACGAAATCCGCATCATCCGAGAGTCTGCGGTAAGCAAACTTAAAAAGCTGCTGGTAGGCAAGACGGCGGCTGTTAAGGTTGAAGGTAAAGACGGCAAGATACTGATCGTCAAAGGCAAGGCCATCTCCGAAGAGGCTCTGAGCTCGATTCCTATCGACAGGTGGGACGAAATCTCCGTTGCTGATGATGAAAGCACCGATGACAAGGTGGCTCAGATCCTGTCTACCCTGAATCAGCAAATCGATATAATCAAGTATGTTTTCGATGACAAGGTGCAGAAGCTCAAGCGTGGCGACGATCTGCCTCCCGGCGTTATCAAGATGGTAAAAGTTTACATTGCCATCAAGCGCAAGCTGCAGGTAGGTGATAAAATGGCCGGCCGCCACGGGAACAAAGGTGTCGTTTCCCGTATCCTTCCCGAAGAAGACATGCCCTATCTTGAGGATGGTCGCCCTGTCGAAATCGTGTTGAACCCTCTGGGTGTTCCGTCACGTATGAACGTGGGGCAGATTCTTGAGACCCACCTGGGATGGGCAGCCAAAGGTATTGGCTGGCAGATCGAGGAGATGCTGGAGAAGAACTCCGAGAAAACCAAGATCAAGACCTATCTGAAAGAGGTCTACGGCAACAAGGAGATGAATAAATTCCTTGATACCCTGGATGATGAAGAGCTGAGCAATGTGGCCAAGCGCCTCAAGCGTGGCGTGCCTATGGCTTCACCGGTTTTCGAAGGTTCATCGGAAGAAGGCATCCGGGAAATGCTCGGCAAGGCCGGTTTTGCCCATACTGCCCAGGTTACACTCTATGACGGTAAATCAGGCGACGCATTCAAGCATAAGGTCACTGTTGGTGTGATGTATGTGTTGAAACTGCACCACCTGGTTGACGATAAGATTCATGCTCGTTCCATCGGGCCTTATAGTCTGGTAACCCAGCAGCCTCTCGGCGGCAAGGCCCAGTTCGGTGGGCAGCGTCTCGGGGAGATGGAGGTTTGGGCAATGGAAGCTTACGGTGCTGCCTATGCACTCCAGGAATTCCTCACTGTCAAGTCTGACGACGTGGCAGGACGTACCAGAATGTATGAAGCGATAGTCAAGGGCAAGCACACCCTTGAGCCGGGACTTCCGGAATCCTTCAATGTTCTTATCAAGGAACTGCAGTCCCTGGGACTGGATGTTGAGCTCCTTGAAAACGAGGAAGACTGACCGTCAGGTCTTTGGACGCAACAAAACAAATTTATGGTTATAACTCCTAAACAACGAGGAGGAATATATTTTGGAAGATATCTTTAACTTTTTCGATAAACCGAAGGATCCGCTCCATTTTTCTGCCATCAGAATCTCTGTCTCTTCCCCGGAAAAGATCCGCGAAAGATCATTCGGCGAGGTTAAAAAGCCGGAGACCATTAATTACCGGACATTCAAGCCGGAGAGGGATGGCCTTTTCTGTGCAAAAATTTTCGGGCCCACCAAGGATTACGAGTGTAACTGCGGCAAATACAAGCGGATGAAGCATCGCGGCATTGTCTGTGAGAAGTGTGGGGTCGAGGTCATTCCCTCTAAAGTCAGGCGTGAAAGGCTGGGTCATATCGACCTGGCGACGCCAGTTGCCCATATCTGGTTTCTCAAGTCTCTCCCTTCGCGGATAGGGAACCTGATGGACATCACCCTGAAGGATCTGGAAAAGGTCCTCTATTTTGAAGCATATGTGGTTACGGATCCTAAAAACACCGGCATGCCTTTTGCCCAGGTTTTTTCTGAAGATCAGTACCTGAAGGCAATGGAAGAATATAACGGCCAGTTCGAGGCTGGAATGGGAGCAGCAGCAATCAGAGAATGCCTCATGTCCATGGACCTGGATGTGTTGGCCGAGCAGCTCCGTGTTGAAATGCTTGAAGCTACCAGCGAAGCCAAACGGAAAAAAACCGCCAAGCGCCTCAAGGTTGTCGAAGCATTTAAATCTTCCGGCAACAAGCCCGAGTGGATGATCCTTGAATGTATCCCGGTTCTTCCTCCCGAACTTCGCCCCCTGGTTCCCCTGGATGGCGGTCGCTTTGCCACTTCCGATCTCAACGATCTCTATCGCCGGGTAATTAACCGTAACAATCGTCTGAAACGGCTTATGGAACTGCAGGCGCCGGAAGTCATCATCCGCAACGAGAAGCGGATGCTGCAGGAGGCCGTGGATGCCCTTTTCGACAACGGTCGACGGGGCCGCGCCATCGCAGGGCCCAACAAACGTCCTCTCAAATCACTTTCCGACATGCTGAAAGGAAAGTCGGGCCGTTTCCGCCAGAACCTGCTCGGTAAGCGTGTCGACTACTCCGGCCGTTCAGTTATTGTTGTCGGTCCTGAACTGAGGCTGCATCAGTGCGGTCTGCCCAAGAAGATGGCCCTTGAGCTCTTCAAGCCTTTCATCTACAACAAGCTGGAAGAAAAAGGTTTCGTCACTACTATCAAGAGTGCCAAAAAAATGGTGGAGAAAGAGCGCCCTGAAGTCTGGGACGTACTGGAAGAGGTGATCAAGGAACATCCGGTCATGTTGAACCGCGCTCCGACCCTTCACCGTCTCGGTATCCAGGCATTCGAGCCGGTACTCATCGAGGGTAAAGCGATCCAGCTGCATCCGTTGGTATGTACAGCCTTCAACGCCGACTTCGACGGTGATCAGATGGCGGTTCATCTCCCCCTGTCCGTTGAAAGCCAGGTTGAGACCCGCGTTCTCATGATGAGCACCAACAATATTCTTTCACCTGCCCATGGTAAGCCGATCATTGTACCTTCACAGGACATGGTCCTCGGCATCTACTATATGACCAGGGAAAAGTTCTTCGCCAAAGGGGACGGCAAGATCTTCGCTTCCCAGGATGAGGTAAGGATTGCACTCGACGCTGACGAGGTGGATCTTCAGGCTAGAGTAAAGGTTCGTCTGAAGAACCTCGCTACTGACGAAAAGCCGCAACTTGTGGATACCACGCCCGGCCGCGTCGTTCTCAGGGAGATTCTGCCGGATGAGGTCCCCTTCGCCACCATCAACAAAGTAATGACCAAGAAGGAGCTTTCCAACCTGGTGGACGTTTGCTACCGCCTTGCCGGTAATAAGGAAACTGTCATTCTTGCCGACAAGCTGAAGTCCATCGGTTTCCGCTATTCGACCATTGCCGGTATCTCCATCAGCATCAACGATATGGTTATTCCCGAAGGGAAAACGGCCATTATCAACAGGGCATCGGAAGATGTCAAAGAGATACAGAATCAATATACTGAAGGTCTTATTACAGACGGCGAACGTTACAACAAGGTTATCGATATCTGGGCGAAATCTACCGAAGAAATCGCTAAAGAGATGCTGGACAACCTCTCCCGGGATATTGTCCATGCTCCTGATGGTAAAGAAGTCAAGGTTCCTTCCTTCAACGCCATTCACATGATGGCTGACTCTGGTGCGAGGGGTTCGGCTCAACAGATTCGCCAGCTTGCCGGTATGCGTGGTCTCATGGCCAAGCCGTCTGGCGAAATTATCGAAACGCCGATTACTGCCAATTTCCGCGAAGGTCTTACGGTTCTCCAGTACTTCATCTCCACCCACGGTGCCCGTAAGGGTCTTGCCGACACCGCGCTCAAAACAGCCAACTCCGGATATCTTACAAGACGCCTTGTGGACGTTGCCCAGGATGCCATCATCACTGAACCTGATTGCGGCACACTGGATGGTCTGGTTGTTTCTTCTCTCACCGAGGGTGGCGAGATCATAGAACATATCGGAGACAGGATTCTGGGGCGGGTCGCGCTGGATGATATCCTTGACCCGGTTACCGGTGATGTGCTGGTCGCTTCCAACGAAGAAATCGATGAAACACTGGTTCAGAAAATAGAATCAGCAGGTCTGGAAAAGGTGAAAATACGTTCGGTGTTGACCTGTCAGAGCCGGCGCGGTATTTGCGCCAAGTGCTATGGCCGCGACCTTGCCAGAGGGCATTTGGTCAACATGGGCGAGGCCGTTGGCGTCATTGCTGCCCAGTCCATCGGCGAGCCTGGAACCCAGCTCACCATGCGTACCTTCCATATTGGTGGTACTGCTTCGAGACGAGCGGAGCAGACTTCATTGGAAGCACGCACCGAAGGTAGCGTCAAGTTCATCAACATCAACTATGTCACCAATACTGACGGTCATCACATCGTCATGAATCGCAACGGTGAGCTGGCAATCGTCGATGAGACGGGCCGTGAACGCGAAAAATACTCTATCCTTTACGGTGCCAAGATCAAGGTCAATGTCGGTCAGGTTATCAAGCAGGGTGAAGCCATCGCTGAGTGGGACCCTTATACCATGCCGATTTTGACGGAGATTGCCGGTAAGGTTAAGTTTGGAGATATAATTGAAGGTGTTTCCATGGAAGAGCAGGTTGATGAGGTTACCGGCCTGTCCCGTAAGGTTGTAGTTGAATCCCGTGATGCAGACAAGCGTCCGCGCATTACCATCAAGGATGAAGCCGGCAAGACCGCAAAGATCAACGAAACTACCATGGGCCGTTATTATCTGCCGGTGGGAGCAAACATCACAGTTCAGGAAGATGCTGTTGTCAACGCCGGTGACGTCATTGCCAAGATTCCACGTGAGACTACTAAAACAAAGGATATCACCGGTGGTCTGCCAAGGGTTGCCGAGCTTTTCGAAGCGAGAAAGCCTAAGGATTTCGCCGTTATAACTGAGATTGACGGTATCGTCACCTTCGGTAAGGATGCCAAGGGTAAGCGCAAAGTTATTGTTACCCCGGAAATGGGTGAGCCAAAAGAATATCTTATCCCGAAGGGCAAGCATATCAGTGTCCACGAAGGTGACCATGTCAGAGCAGGCGAAGCTCTCATGGATGGTTCCTCCAATCCCCATGATATACTCAGGGTTCTTGGGCAGAAGGAACTGGCCAAATACCTCGTTGACGAGGTCCAGGAGGTATACCGACTCCAGGGGGTCAAGATAAACGACAAGCATATCGAAACAATCGTCCGCCAGATGTTGAGAAGGGTCCGCATCAAGGATGTGGGCGATACCACACTCCTGATCGATGACCAGCTTGAGCGTTATATTTTCGAGGACGAAAATGAAAGAGTTCTCGATAAAGGCGGTAAACCCGCCATAGCAGAGCCTCTGCTGCTTGGTATCACCAAAGCCTCACTGTCTACCGAGTCTTTTATCTCGGCGGCATCCTTCCAGGAGACAACAAAGGTGTTGACACAGGCTTCAATAGAAGGTAAGATCGACGGTCTTCGCGGGCTTAAGGAAAATGTAATAATGGGGCGGTTGATCCCCGCTGGAACAGGCCTTGCCCGTTACAGAAACTTGAAGCTGGTTGCCGAGGAGCCGGTAGTTACTCCTTCTGAGCAAGTTGAAGAAGTGGCCGCAGGTTAGGTTAGGTTTTTGAAAAAAATCTAGTTGCTTGATAAAAAGCTTGACAAGCGAAAGTTAAATTGTTATTTTCATCGCTTCCGCAGGGAGACCCCTGTGCATGAAGCATGCGAGAGGTAGTTATGCCAACCATTAATCAGTTGATCCGTATCGGCAGGGAGAGTAAGAAAGACAAGTCCACTGCTCCTGCCTTGAAGTGTTGTCCGCAGAAACGTGGCGTTTGTACCAGGGTCTATACTACTACGCCGAAAAAGCCGAACTCGGCTCTCCGTAAGGTGGCGAGGGTGCGTTTGACGAACGGGATTGAGGTCACTTCCTATATTCCCGGGGTTGGGCACAATCTTCAGGAGCACTCTGTTGTTCTTATTCGCGGCGGAAGGGTAAAGGACTTGCCGGGTGTCAGGTACCATATAGTGCGTGGAACGCTTGACTCGGTTGGTGTGAAGGATCGTAAGAAGAGTCGCTCCAAGTATGGTGCCAAAAGACCGAAGTAAACGATCAATTTGAGGGGTTAGGTATGCCAAGAAGAAGAGAAGTGGCTAAAAGAATAATATTGCCGGATCCTAAGTATGGGGATCGGGTTGTTGCCAAGCTGGTCAATATTATCATGTTCGATGGCAAGAAAAGTACGGCGGAAAGGGCTCTTTATGGTGCTCTTGAGATAGTCAGTGAAAAGGTGAATGAGGAGCCGGTCAAGATTCTGAAGAAGAGTCTTGATAATATTAAGCCTATGCTGGAGGTTAAATCCAGGAGGGTCGGCGGTTCCACCTATCAGGTGCCTGTTGAGGTTAGGGCGGAGCGTAGGGTTTCTCTTGCCATGCGTTGGTTGGTGAAGTATGCCAATGACAGGTCGGAGAAGACTGTTACGGATAAGCTTGCCGGTGAAATTCTGGATGCCTATAACAACCGTGGCGCAGCGGTCAAGAAGCGCGAAGATACGCACAAGATGGCTGAAGCCAACAGGGCTTTTGCTCACTACCGCTGGTAGTTTTATATAGATAGTATTCTGGGGGTTTAAGTGGCACGCTTGGTATCGTTGGAAATGACACGCAATATTGGGATTATGGCTCATATCGATGCCGGTAAAACGACAACGACAGAACGTATCCTTTACTATACTGGTGTTTCTCATAAGATTGGCGAAGTCCATGATGGGGCTGCCACCATGGACTGGATGGAGCAGGAGCAGGAGCGTGGTATCACTATTACTTCTGCTGCTACAACGTGTAACTGGCGCGATCATCGAATAAACATAATTGATACGCCGGGTCACGTGGACTTCACCATTGAGGTTGAGCGTTCATTGCGCGTGCTTGACGGTGCTGTTGCTGTGTTCTGTTCTGTTGGTGGCGTTGAGCCGCAGTCGGAAACCGTATGGCGTCAAGCTGATAAATACGGTGTTCCGCGTATTGCCTTTATCAACAAAATGGATCGTATTGGTGCTGATTTCTTTCGCGGCGTCTCCATGATTAAGGATCGCCTCAAGGCGAATCCTGTCCCTATTCAGCTTCCGGTCGGCAAGGAGGATACCTTTAAGGGTATTATCGATCTGGTGACCATGAAGGCTATTATCTGGGATGAAGAGTCTCTTGGTGCTACCTTCCAGGAAACCGAGATCCCTGCAGCGGACCTTGAGCTTGCTCAGGAGTACCGTGAAAAGATGATCGAGGAGCTTTCAAGTCATGACGATGTATTGATGGAAAAATATATCGGTGGGGAAGAGCTTTCCAATGAAGAAATTATGGCTGCGATCCGCAAGTCAACTATTGCCATCCAGATTATTCCTGTTATCTGCGGATCTGCTTTTAAAAACAAAGGGGTGCAGAATCTTCTTGACGCAGTCATAGATTATATGCCTGCACCAACTGATATTCCTGCCATCAAGGGTATCGATGCTAACACCGAAGAACCCATCGAGCGCAAGGCTGCTGACTCCGAGCCCTTCTCTGCTCTTGGTTTTAAGATCATGACAGACCCATTTGTCGGGCAGCTCTGCTTTTTCAGGGTATATTCGGGTGTCCTTAACTCTGGCTCCTATGTCTACAATGCGACCAAGGGCAAGAGAGAGCGTATCGGCCGGATCCTTAAGATGCATGCCAATAAACGAGAAGAGATCAAAGAAGTCTACGCAGGGGATATTGCCGCTGCTGTTGGTCTTAAATATACCACTACCGGTGACACTCTTTGTGTGGAAGACAATCCGGTTATTCTTGAGTCCATTGAATTTCCTGAGCCGGTTATTTCAATCGCCATCGAGCCAAAAACTAAAGCTGACCAGGAAAAATTGGGCCTCAGCCTGCAGAAGCTTGCATCGGAAGATCCTTCCTTCAGGGTCAAAACCGATGAAGAGACAGGTCAGACCATTATTTCCGGTATGGGTGAGCTTCACCTTGAGATCATTGTTGATCGACTCATGCGTGAATTCAAGGTAGAAGCGAATGTGGGCAAGCCTCAGGTTGCATACCGCGAGACCATAACCAAAAAGATCAAGGTGGAAGGCAAATTCGTTCGACAGTCCGGTGGCCGTGGTCAATACGGTCATGTTTGGCTGGAGCTTGAGCCCCAGGAGCCTGGCAAAGGCTATGAGTTTGTCGATGCAATTAAGGGCGGGGTTGTTCCTCGTGAATATATTTCATCTGTTGACAAGGGTATACAGGAGGCAATGGATACCGGCGTTATGGCAGGTTTCCCGGTTGTCGATTTCAAGGTAAGTCTGGTTGACGGTTCTTATCACGAGGTTGACTCTTCCGAAATGGCTTTCAAGATAGCCGGTTCCATGGGCTTCAAGGAAGGGTGTTCAAAAGCATCTCCCGTCCTGCTCGAGCCGATTATGTCTGTAGAGGTTGTTGTCCCGGAAGACTATATGGGGGATGTCATCGGCGATCTTAATTCGCGTCGTGGCCGTATCATGGGGATGGAATCTCGCGCCGGAGCCCAAGTGGTCAATTCTATGGTGCCTTTGGCCCAGATGTTCGGCTATTCAACCGATCTCCGTTCGGCTACTCAGGGTCGTGCAACATACAGCATGACATTCGATCACTATGAGCAGGTACCGAAATCAGTGGCCGAAGAGATAGTTGCGAAGGTAAAAGGATAAGCAATTCCTATACGAGGGAGGGTAGCAATATGGCAAAAGCAAAATTCGAAAGAACCAAACCGCATGTAAACATAGGCACCATCGGGCACGTTGACCACGGCAAGACCACCCTGACCGCCGCCATCACCAAAGTACTGGCAGGCAAAGGCCAGGCAGAATTCAAAGCCTTCGACCAGATCGACAATGCCCCCGAAGAGCGTGAGCGTGGTATCACCATCGCCACCGCCCATGTTGAATATGAAACCGACAAGCGTCACTATGCCCATGTTGACTGCCCGGGCCACGCCGACTACGTAAAGAACATGATCACCGGAGCAGCGCAGATGGATGGCGCCATCCTGGTCGTATCCGCAGCCGACGGTCCAATGCCCCAGACTCGTGAGCACATTCTGCTCGCCCGTCAGGTAGGCGTACCTTACATAGTAGTATTCCTCAACAAAGCCGACATGGTCGACGACGAAGAGCTTCTCGAACTGGTAGAACTCGAGATTCGCGAACTGCTCTCCTCCTACGACTTCCCCGGCGACGACATCCCCATCATCAAAGGCTCCGCCCTTCAGGCACTGAACGGCGAGCAGGGCGAACTGGCCGAGCCCGCCATCATGAAGCTCATGGAAGCCGTAGACAGCTACATCCCAGAGCCACAGCGCGCCATCGACCGTCCGTTCCTCATGCCCGTCGAAGACGTATTCTCCATCTCCGGCCGTGGAACCGTAGCAACCGGCCGTGTAGAAAGAGGCATCGTCAAGGTCGGCGAAGAAGTAGAGATCGTCGGAATGAAGGCAACCTCCAAGACCACCGTAACCGGCGTAGAAATGTTCAGGAAGCTTTTGGATGAAGGCCGTGCCGGCGACAACATCGGCGCTCTGCTTCGTGGCGTCAAGCGTGAAGACATTGAGCGTGGCCAGGTACTCGCCAAGCCCGGTTCAATCACCCCGCACACCAAATTCAAGGCAGAAGCCTACATCCTGACCAAAGAAGAAGGTGGACGACACACCCCGTTCTTCAACGGCTATCGTCCCCAGTTCTACTTCCGCACCACCGACGTGACCGGCATAGTAGAACTTGCCGCCGGCACCGAGATGGTAATGCCCGGCGACAACGTAGCAGTACAAGTGAACCTGATCACCCCAATCGCCATGGACGAAGGACTTCGCTTCGCCATCCGTGAGGGCGGCCGCACTGTCGGCGCCGGGGTTGTCAGCTCTATTATCGAATAAAAAGTTGAGGGTACAATGCCAAGTCAGAAGATAAGAATCCGTTTGAAAGCCTATGATCACAAGCTGCTCGACGTATCTGTCGGGGAGATTGTGGATACAGCCAAGAGGACTGGTGCCAGGGTTGCCGGTCCCATTCCTCTTCCGACTGTAGTCAACAAATACTGCGTTTTGCGCGGGCCTCACGTTGACAAGAAATCACGTGAGCAGTTCGAGATCAGAACCCATAAGAGGCTGATCGATATCCTTGAGCCTACACAGCAGACAGTTGACGCTCTGATGAAACTTGATCTCTCTGCTGGTGTGGATGTCGAGATAAAGCTTTAATTGAGAATATAAGGATGGGGATAATCAACCATGAATAAGGGATTGATTGGTAAGAAGATAGGTATGACACAAATATTTGCTGATGACGGCCGGCGCATTCCTGTAACTGTCGTCGAGGCAGGCCCTTGTGTTGTTATCCAGAAGAAAACAAAGGAAAAGGATGGCTACAATGCTATCCAGGTTGGCTTTGACGCAAAAGAGGCTGCCAAGGCAAACAGTGCCACGGTTGGTCATTGCAAGGCAGCCGGAAGCGGCGCGTTCTCCTTTTTCCGCGAACTTCGTGTAGATAATGTGGACTCCTATAATGTGGGAGATGTCCTTAACGCAGATCTGTTTGCTGCCGGAGATGTTATTGATGTCACTGGAACCAGCATCGGTAAAGGCTTTCAAGGCGTCATCAAGCGATGGGGTTTCAAGGGCGGTCGTTCCAGCCATGGCTCACGCTTTCACAGGGCTCCTGGTTCCATCGGCTGTTCAGCCACTCCTTCGCGCGTATTCAAGAATAAAAAGATGCCAGGTCAGCTTGGAAACGAAAGAGTTACTGTGCAGAGACTCAAGGTTGTCAGGGTTGACGCTGCAGACAATCTGATTTTGGTGGGTGGGGCAATCCCCGGTTCCACCAATGGCCTGGTGTTTATAAAGGATAGTGTTAAGGCAAAGAAATAATTGCTGGTCTGGAGATAGGTTATGGCAAAACTTGATGTTTATAATACAAGTCACAAAAAAGTCGGTGAGATTGAGCTCAGTGACGCGGTTTTTAACGATGAAGTAAGGGAATACCTTATTCACGAGGCTGTTAAAATTCAGCTGGCGAATCGTCGTGCGGGCACGGTGGCAGTCAAGAACCGGGCTGCTGTCTCCGGCAGCGGGAAAAAGCCTTTTAAGCAGAAAGGAACCGGTCAGGCTCGTCAGGGCTGTAAAAGGGCTCCCCAGTATCCGGGCGGCGGTGTTGCCTTCGGCCCCCAACCAAAAACTTATAATCTGTCCATGAACAAGAAAGCAAGAAGGGCTGCCCTTAGGTCTGCGCTGTCCCTGCTGTTCAAAAATGACAAACTGACTGTTCTTGATGCAATAAACCTCGATACGGTTTCCACCAAAAATTTCGTCGGCGTTTTGAAAGGCTTTTCCCTTGATAAGGCGCTTGTTGTTACTGATGCTGAAAATCGTAACCTGGAGCTTTCCGCACGCAACATTAAGAACGTCAAGGTGTTGAAAACTGAAGGACTTAACATCTTTGATCTTATGAAATATCAGCGAGTAATTTTCACAGAAAATTCGGTGCGCAAAGTAGAAGGAGCATTACAGTCATGAACATCTACAGTGTTATAAAAAAGCCGCTGATCACTGAGAAAACTACCATTGAAAAAGATGACCACAATGTCATCTCCTTCATTGTTGACAATGATGCCAATAAAATCGAAATAAAAAATGCCGTCAAGACTCTTTTCAATGTTGAAGTTGAATCTGTTAAGACTGTCAATGTGGCAGGCAAAATCAAGAGAGTCGGAAAAAATATAGGCAAACGTTCAAATTGGAAAAAGGCCTACGTCACCCTTAAAGAGGGTAACAATGTCGATTTCTTTGAAGCATAAACCTTTTTGCGGAGTTTAGATAATGGCTATCAAAAGTTACAAACCAACGTCAGCAGGCCGCAGGCATCAGACCTGTTCAACATTTGAGGAAATTACCACCAGCCAGCCCGAGAGATCTCTTGTAGTAAAGTTGAAAAAAACAGGTGGTCGTAACAATTTTGGCAGGATCACTTCGCGCCATATTGGCGGTGGTCATAAGCAAAAGTATCGGATCATCGACTTTCGTCGTGATAAGCGGGATATTCCGGCCAAAGTAGCTTCGGTGGAATACGATCCATATCGCAGCGCCAGGATTGCTCTGTTGAATTATGCTGACGGCGAAAAAAGATACATTATCGCTCCGCTTGACCTTAAGGTAGGGGATACTGTTGTAGCGAGTACCAGCGCTGATATCAAACCTGGAAATGCTTTGCCAATCCGTTCGATCCCTTTGGGTACCATTATTCACAATATCGAGTTGAAAATCGGCAAAGGAGCGCAGCTTGCTCGTAGCGCCGGCACCTTTGCCCAGCTTATGGCAAAGGAAGAAAAATATGCCCAGGTTAAACTTCCTTCCGGTGAGGTGCGTATGGTCCTCATGGATTGTATGGCAACTATCGGGCAAGTGGGAAACCTGGACCACGAAAATGTTTCCATCGGCAAAGCAGGTCGCTCCCGCTGGCTTGGCAAGCGTCCTAAAGTAAGGGGCGTTGCCATGAACCCCGTCGACCATCCCCACGGTGGTGGTGAAGGTAGAACTTCTGGGGGCCGTCACCCCGTAACTCCATGGGGTATCCCGACCAAAGGATACAAGACGAGAACCAATAAGACTTCCACCAGATTCATCGTTAAGCGACGGACAAAATAATATCTAAACCGAACAGAGGTATTTTCAGATGGCAAGATCGATAAAAAAAGGACCTTTTGTAGACGCTCACCTAGAAGCTAAAGTTCAGGCAGAGGGAGCATCGTCCAAAAAAGTAATTAAAACATGGTCTAGACGTTCTACGATAACTCCTGATTTTATCGGCCTGACGTTTGCCGTGCACAATGGTAGAAAATTCATACCGGTCTTTGTTACCGAAAACATGGTGGGTCATAAAATGGGCGAATTTGCTCCCACCAGGACCTTTTTCGGGCATGCCGCCGACAAAAAAAGCAAGCTGAAAAAGAAGTAAGTTTTCAAAGGAGTTATGAATGGAATCAACCGCCAAATTATCATTTGCTCGTTTATCTCCCCGTAAAACCCGCTTGGTAGTAGACATGGTCAGAGGGAAAGGGATACAGAACGCTCTCAATACATTACGCTTCTCGCCGCAGCCATCGGCAAAGCTCGTTTCGAAGCTTCTCTCTTCGGCTGTTGCTAATGCCGAGCAAAAAGGGGTAGCTGATGTGGACCGTCTTTATGTAAAAACCATATATGTTGACGGTGGTACTGTTCTGAAGAGATTTGTGCCGCGGGCCATGGGTAGAGCAAGCAAAATAAGAAAACCGACCAGTCACATTTGTGTTGTACTGGCGGAGAAGAAATAAGCTTACAGCTTGGAGGTGAAGTTTTGGGTCAGAAAGTAAATCCTATTGGTTTCAGACTTGGCGTTATCAAAACCTGGGACTCGAAATGGTACGCGGAAAAGGATTTTGCCAAGCTTCTTCATGAAGACTTGAAGCTGAAATCTTTTCTTAAAAAACGTCTGTATCATTCTGGTGTTTCCAAGATTGAAATAGAGCGTGCGGCAGGAAAAGCCAAGATTAACATATACACTGCTCGTCCAGGTCTCATTATCGGCAAGAAGGGATCAGAGGTCGAGACCCTGAAAAAGGAACTGGCCAAACTTACCGACAAGGAAGTTTATCTGAATATTCAGGAAGTGCGGAAACCGGAACTTGACGCACAGTTGGTCTCGGAAAACATAGCACTGCAGCTTGAGCGGCGTGTTGCTTTCCGGCGGGCCATGAAGAAAAGCGTCACCTCTTCCCTTAAGTTTGGTGCAAAAGGTATAAGAATTACCTGCTCAGGACGCCTCGGTGGCGCTGAAATGTCCCGTACCGAATGGTATCGTGAAGGGCGGGTACCCCTTCATACTTTGAGAGCAGATATTGATTACGGTTTTGCTGAGGCGAAAACCACATATGGGATTATCGGTGTCAAGGTTCTCATATTCAAGGGTGAAGTGCTCTCCGGCAAATAATAGAAACAGGAGTTTTTCGCGATGTTAATGCCAAAGAAAGTTAAGCATAGAAAGCAAATGAAGGGGCGGATGTCCGGCACCCCTCAGAGAGGCGTCTCATTGGCTTTCGGAGATTACGGTCTGCAGGCGACGGAATGCGGCTGGCTGGACTCCAGACAGATCGAAGCTGCTCGTATTGCCATGAACCGTTATATCAAGAGGGGCGGTAAAATTTGGATCCGTATCTTCCCTGACAAGCCGTTGACTGCAAAGCCGGCTGAAACTCGTATGGGTAAGGGCAAAGGATCGCCTGACTCTTGGGTCTGCGTGATCAAACCGGGCCGGATCCTTTACGAAATGGAGGGTGTTACCGAAGAAGTGGCCCGCGAGGCTTTCAGGCTCGCTGCGCACAAACTTCCTATACCCACTAAATTTACATCAAGGAAGGACGCCAATGAAGGCTAGTGATCTGAATAAATCTACCGTTGACGAACTCCGATCGACGGAAGCTGAATTAACCAAAGAGCTCTTCAACCTGAAGTTCCAGCTTCATACCGGTCGCCTGGAAGACACGTCAAAACCAGCTCGCATAAAGAAAGACATTGCACGGGTAAAATCCGTACTCCGCGCGAAAAGGGGCTAGAGAGGCTATATGAGTGAACGTGGCAATAGAAAAACCCAGATTGGTGTTGTAGTCAGCGACAAAATGGACAAAACAGTCGTAGTTAAGGTTGATCGCCTTATCAAACACAGCGTCTACAACAAATATATTAAGAGATCCGCTAAATACAAGGCCCATGATGTCGACAACAGCTGCAAGACCGGCGACAGGGTTCTAATTGTCGAAACTCGCCCCATGAGCAAGGATAAACGCTGGAAAGTCAGACAGATCATCGAGCGAAACGCTTAGGTAGGAGTAACTAATGATACAGATGCAGACTATTTTGGATGTTGCCGATAACTCCGGTGCAAAAAAGCTGTTTTGCATAAAAGTACTGGGCGGTTCCAAACGTAAATACGCTGGTATAGGTGATATCATAGTAGCTTCCGTTAAAGAAGCTATTCCCAATTCTAAAGTCAAGAAAGGGGACGTGGTAAAGGCTGTTGTTGTACGGACCGCTAAAGAAATCGGTCGGCCTGACGGCTCCTATATCCGTTTTGATGGTAATTCCGGAGTTGTAATCAACAACCAGAAGGAACCGGTTGGTACTCGTATATTCGGCCCCGTTGCCAGAGAGCTGCGAGCAAAGAAATTCATGAAAATTATTTCTCTGGCACCGGAAGTCCTTTAATTTTTATCTTGGAGATAAATCAATGCTGGGCAAAAAACTGCATGTAAAAAAGAATGACACGGTTGTCGTTATTGCTGGTAAGGACAAGGCAAAGACGGGTAAAGTTTTGCAAATCCTCCCCAAAAAAGATGGAATCCTTGTTGAAGGGGTTAACATAACGAAACGTCATACAAAGCCCCGTGGAAGTGAGTCTGGTTCCATCGTGGAAAAGGAAGCAGTGATTCACGTTTCTAACGTTATGATATATTGCAGCAAATGCGATAAAGCCGTGCGAACACGCACCAATACCCTCGAAGATGGCAAAAAAGTCAGGGTTTGCGTAAAATGCGGCGAGGCATTTGACAAATAGTTTGGAGGATTGAATGGCACGGCTAAATGAGCTTTATAATAAAGAGCTGGTTCCACAGCTGATGAAGGATTTTAACTACCGGAACATTATGCAGGTTCCCAAATTGGAGAAAATCGTCATCAATATGGGACTGGGCGAAGCAATTCAGAACGTTAAGATTCTTGATTCTGCTGTATCTGAGATGGCCCTGATCGCCGGCCAAAAACCGGTTATCACCAAGGCGAAAAAATCCATAGCGGGATTCAAGCTTCGCCAGGGAATGCCCATTGGTTGCGCTGTGACTTTGCGCAGGGAAAAAATGTATGAATTCCTTGACCGTCTGATCAATGTTTCTCTGCCCCGTGTCAGAGACTTCAAAGGTATTTCCGGCAAGGGATTTGACGGTAAAGGCAATTACTCTCTGGGAGTGAAGGAGCAGCTCATTTTTCCGGAAATAGATTATGACAAGATCGACAAAATTAAAGGTCTTAATATAACGATAGTTACATCTGCAAAGAATGACGAAGAGGGAAAAGCCCTGTTGAAGCTAATGGGCATGCCTTTCAGGAATTAAAGACCAGTTCGGAGGAACCAGTGGCAAAAACATCGATGATTATAAAAGCGCAACGTGGAAGCAAATTCAAGGTACGTGAGTATAACCGTTGCCCTTTGTGTGGGCGTCCTAGAGCTTACTATAGAAAATTTGACATGTGCAGGATTTGCTTAAGAAAACTTGCCTCTTCTGGTCAAATCCCCGGGGTCATCAAATCAAGCTGGTAGTATTTAAAGTTAAAGGGAAAGAGGAGTAGATTCAATGTCGATGACTGATCCGATTGCCGATATGCTAACAAGAATCAGGAATGCTGGTATGGCAAAGCATCAAAAAGTTGATATTCCTTCATCAAATCTGAAGGTTAGCTTGGCCAACCTTCTGAGGAATGAAGGATTCATCAAGAACTATAAGGTTATCGCAGATAACAAGCAGGGTGTATTGCGTGTTTATCTCAAATATATTGATGAAAAGGATCATGTCATCAACGAGATCAAGCGTGTCAGCAAGCCGGGTGGCAGAGTCTATGTGGACAGCGACGGGATCCCCAAGGTAAAAAACGGGCTTGGTGTAGCCGTACTTTCAACATCCAAGGGTATCATAACCGATAAGTCTGCTCGAGAGTTTGGTATTGGCGGCGAACTTATCTGCACAGTCTGGTAGTATTAAAGGAGCAAAAGCATGTCTAGAATTGGAAAACTTCCCATTGAGATCCCCAAGGGAGTAAAAATATCCTATACAGACTCCAACCTGCAAGTTGTTGGTCCCAAAGGCACTCTTTCCCGAACCATCATGTCCGGCGTTACCATAGAAATGACCGAAAACCATATCTCTGTATCCAGAGATGATGATGGTATAAAGTCACGTTCAGCCCATGGCCTCACCCGTACTCTGATCAATAATATGGTGACCGGTGTAACAAAAGGATTTGAGACCGCTTTAGAAATCAACGGTGTAGGTTACAGGGCAGAACTTAAAGGGGATGTCCTCAACCTGAGTCTGGGCTACTCCCATCCGATCAATTTTTCACTTCCCAAGGGAATAAACGTGGAAGTTGACAAAATGACCAAAATCCTCGTGAAGGGTGTGGACAAGGAACTTGTCGGTCAGACTGCGGCAAAGATTAGAGATTTTCGTGGACCTGAGCCATACAAGGGTAAGGGTGTCAAATACGCCGACGAGACTATCCTGAGAAAAGCCGGCAAAACCGGTAAAAAATAGCCAAAGATAAAAGAAGGAGAAGGGCATTGAGTTCTCTATCCCAGAAAAAAAATTCCCGCCTGAAGAGGCAAGTACGGGTCAGAAAAAAAATTAAAGGAACAGCTGAGCGTCCAAGACTCAATGTCTTTAAATCGGCTAAGCATATTTATGCCCAGCTGATCAATGATGCTGACGGCTCGACTGTCGCTTCGGCTTCGACTTTACTTGATGAGGTCAGCACTGGTCTTGATTATACCGGTAATAAAGAGGCTGCCCAGAAAGTAGGCGCAGCACTTGCTAAAAAGGCACTGGCTAAAGAAATATCCAAGGTTGTATTTGACCGAAACGGCTTTCTTTATCATGGTAGGATCAAGGCGCTTGCAGAAGCTGCTCGTGAAAACGGCTTGTCCTTCTAAGGGACAGTTTAAGGAGGATTTAATTGCTTAAGATCAACCCAAACGAGATCAATCTAACGGACAGAGTTGTTCATATCAGCCGTGTCGCTAAAGTTGTCAAGGGAGGCAGGCGTTTCAGTTTCTCCGCACTTGTTGTTGTCGGTGATGGGAATGGATACGTCGGCTATGGACTCGGCAAAGCAAATGAGGTGCCGGAAGCTATCCGAAAAGGGGTGGAGCAGGCCAAAAAGAATCTCATCAAGGTTCCTATTGTTGAGGGACAGACAATACCCTTCGAGATCGAAGGCCGTTTCGGAGCCGGGAAAGTTCTGATGATGCCTGCATCCGCTGGTACCGGCGTAATCGCGGGCGGTGCAGCCAGGGCTGTTTTTGAATCGGCAGGAGTTCATAACATTCTTGCTAAATGTCTTGGTTCCAATAATCCACATAACGTAGTGAAAGCTGCCTTCGCCGGTCTGATGAGACTCAGGACGCCGGAAGAACTGATCATGAGAAGGGGCCTCGCAGAGCAGTAGCAAAAAAGCTTAAGGAGTACAAGATATGTCTGCAGAAGTAAAAGTTACCCTTGTCAGAAGTCATATAGGAAAATCGACCAGCGTTAAGGCTGTTCTCAATGGTCTAGGGTTGACCAAGCGGCAAAAGACGGTCACTTTAAAAGACTCGCCTGAAGTCAGGGGCATGATCAATAAAGTGAGCCATCTGCTAAAAGTTGATGAGTAATCCTCTTGAGGTGTCATATGGAATTAAACAGCATAAAGCCAGCAGCAGGTGCTTCAAAAAATAGAAAAAGAATAGGTCGTGGAACAGGTTCAGGCCATGGTAAAACAGCTACCAAGGGTCACAAAGGCCAGAAGGCTCGCAGTGGCGGCAGTGTTAAGGCCGGATTTGAAGGCGGCCAGATGCCTATGCATCGCAGGCTGCCCAAACGTGGCTTTAAGCCGCTGTCTAAAAAAGTATACTCTGTTGTGAATCTCTCTCAACTGGACGCTTTTGAGCAAGGCAGTTGTGTAGATGTTGAGGCAATGCAGAAAAGCGGCTTGGTTAAAGATATATGCGATGGTATCAAAATCCTTGCTTCTGGGGAGTTGACCAAGTCTCTCACCATAAAAGCCCACAAGTTCAGTGCAGCAGCACGGGATAAAATTACCTCTGTCGGTGGAACTGTCGAGGAGATATAACCTTGTTAGAGGCCTTCCAGAACATATTTAAAATTCCTGAACTGAAAAAAAGAGTTCTCTTCTCCTTGGCAATGCTTGCAGTGTACAGGGTAGGGTGTCATATCCCAACTCCTGGCATTGACAGCCAAGCGCTGGCGCACTTCTTCAAGCAAGCGCAGGGGACCCTCCTGGGACTCTTCGATATGTTCTCTGGTGGCGCATTAGAAAAGCTCACCGTTTTTGCACTCGGTATCATGCCATATATTTCTTCCTCCATCATTTTTCAGTTGCTGACTGTGGTTGTGCCAGCTATCGAAAAGTTATCTAAAGAGGGGGAAGCCGGCCGGAAAAAAATTATACAATATACCCGTTACGGCACTATAGTGCTGAGTGTAGTACAAGCACTGGGTATAAGCATCGGTCTTGAAAGCATGAGAGGCCCGGCAGGGGAATTGGTTGTGCCAAGCCCCGGCTGGGGATTTCGGATCATGACTGTTATCACATTGACGGCCGGAACGGCTTTTATCATGTGGCTCGGCGAGCAGATGTCAGAAAAGGGCATCGGCAACGGGATTTCCCTGATAATTTTCGCAGGCATCGTCGCCCGCATTCCGACAGCTATTCTTAACAGCTTTAGACTTCTTAAGACCGGTGAGATTCCACTCTTTGCAATTATATTTGTGCTTGCGCTGATGTTTCTGGCGATTGCTGCTGTCGTCTTCGTCGAGCGAGGACAGCGTAGGCTGCCGATTCATTATGCAAAGCGTGTTGTCGGATTAAAGACTTACGGGACGCAAACTTCGCACCTTCCGCTCAAGGTCAATATGGCGGGAGTTATCCCCCCGATCTTTGCCTCGTCTATTATAATGTTTCCGGCGACTGTTGGCAATTTCATCAACATTCCATGGGTGCAGAAGGCTTCAAAAAGCTTGACGCCCGGAAACTGGGTGTACAACCTTTTTTATGTTGCTTTTATAGTCTTTTTTTGTTACTTCTATACGGCTGTAACTTTTAACCCTGTTGACGTGGCTGAAAATGTCAAGAAGCAGGGGGGGTATATACCCGGTATAAGGCCCGGCAAGGAGACTTCGGAGTTTCTTGACAGGGTATTGACCAAGTTGACATTTGCCGGTGCCATCTATATTTCTGCCGTCTGTGTTCTGCCTTCGATACTTATAGGGAAGTTCAATCTGCCCTTTTACTTTGGTGGTACTGCGCTGCTTATTGCCGTTGGTGTTGGCATGGACACTGTTGCGCAGATTGAGTCTCACCTCATAACCCGCAGTTATGAAGGGTTTATGAAGGGTGTAAAGATTAAGGGTAGGCGTTAGTCTGTAAGGAAATTACCATGAACCTGATTCTTTTGGGACCGCCTGGTGCTGGTAAAGGCACTCAGGCTAAACTGCTGATAAAGAAGTATCGGATTCCTCAGATATCAACTGGTGATATACTTCGTGCAGCCGTTAAAGATATGACCCCTATGGGCGGTAAGGCCAAATCCTTCATGGATGCTGGTGCACTCGTTCCTGATGAGGTGGTTGTTGGTATTATCCAGGAGCGGCTGAATCTTGCCGACTGCTCTAATGGTTTTATTCTGGACGGTTTTCCTAGGACAGTGGCTCAAGCTGATGCGCTGGCAAAGGTATTGTCAGGTCTCGGGCGCTCGATTGATCATGTCATATCCATAGTGGTTGACAATGAAGAGCTTCTTGAGAGGGTTACCGGCAGGAGAACTTGTCGTAACTGTGGGAAAGGTTTTCATGTGTCTTTCGATCCTCCTAAGAGCTCCGGGATCTGCGATGAGTGTTCCGGTGAGCTGTATCAACGGGATGACGATCGTGAAGACACTATGCGGAAGAGGCTTGAGGTCTATTGGCAGCAGACTTCGCCTCTGGTGGAATACTACAAAAATAAATCCTTGCTCAGATCGGTAGAGGGTGTGGGTTCCATGGAAGAGATACAGCAAAAGATCGTATCGATACTGCAAGGCTGAAAAAGGGTGATCATTCTTAAATCTTCACAAGAGATAGACAGAATGCGGGTCTCGTGTAGGGCAGTAGCTGAGATACTGAAGCTTTTGAAAAAGTCGATTCTGCCAGGAATCTCCTCTTTGGAGCTGAACGCCATTGCAGAACGTGAGGCTGCCAAGCTGGGGGCCAAGACAGCATTCAAAGGGTATGGAGGTTATCCCTATTCCTTATGCTGCTCCGTTAATAATCAGGTAGTTCATGGCATGCCATCCCAGCGGGAACTAATCAGTGGCGACATAATCAGTATCGACTTCGGTCTTGTAATTGACGGCTTTTATGGTGATGCCGCATTGACAATTCCTGTCGGCACGGTTAGTGAGACGGCGACAAAGCTTCTCAAGGTGACTGAAGAATCACTTTATGTTGCCATCAAGCAGGCTGTAGCTGATAACAGGCTTTCAGATATATCCCATGCAGTGCAAGCTTATGTGGAAGCACAAGGGTTCTCTGTGGTAAGGGACTTTGTTGGTCATGGAATTGGTAGAAATCTTCATGAGAGCCCACAGATACCGAACTATGGACCTCCAGGGCGTGGTGTTAAACTAAAGCCGGGAATGGTCTTGGCTATTGAGCCGATGATTAATGAGTTGAAGCCTGATGTCAAGGTTCTTGAAGACGGGTGGACGGCGGTAACCGTTGATGGTGGCCTATCGGCGCATTTTGAGCATACTGTTGCCATTACACAAAATGGCCCCGAGATACTGACTACGCTTTAATGCAAATAGATGAGAGGAAATTATTTATGAAGGTAAGAGCTTCAGTAAAAAAAATCTGTGAAAAATGTAAAATTGTAAAACGTAAGGGCATTGTGCGGGTAATATGCGATATTCCCAAGCATTCACAGAGACAGGGTTAGGTCAAATAGTTACGAATAGGAGGGACGGGCATTGGCACGTATCGCTGGAATAGATTTACCAAGGAATAAAAGGATTGAGATAGCTTTGACCTATATCTACGGAATTGGTCGTTCGACATCGCAGAAGATACTGGCTGAAGCCGGCGTTGATGCCAATACTCGCAGCGACAATCTGACCGAGTCAGAAGTCGCCAAGATCAGGGAAAACATAGACAAGAACGTCAAGGTAGAAGGCGACCTTCGCCGTGATATCTCTATGAATATAAAGCGATTGATGGATCTGGGTTGTTACCGGGGGCTCAGGCACAGAAAAGGCCTGCCCGTTCACGGTCAGAGGACCAAGACCAACGCACGTACGAGAAAAGGACCTGCACGTACTGTCGCAGGTAAGAAGAAATAGTGTCAAGTTCTTGGAGGAATAATGGCTAGCCCGGCTAAGAAAATCGTAAAAAAGAAGAAAGAAAAGAAAAATATTCCCAATGGTGTGGCTCACATCCAAGCCACTTTTAACAATACCATGATCACCATTACTGATCCGGTTGGTAATGTTGTTGCCTGGTCTACTTCTGGATGCAAAGGTTTCAAAGGTTCCCGTAAGAGCACACCTTTTGCTGCACAGATAGCTGCAGAAGATTGTGCAAAAAAGGCTCAGGAACATGGAATGCGCAGCGTTGAAGTTTATGTGAAAGGACCTGGCTCCGGTCGTGAATCCGCACTGCGTGCTCTTCAGGCAGCAGGCTTCTCAATTAGTTTTATTCGCGACGTAACACCAATTCCCCATAATGGTTGCCGTCCCCCAAAACGCAGAAGAGTTTAATAATTTTCAGGAAAGAGTGAAGGAGGTCTTCATTGGCTAGATATACAGGCCCCTCATGCAGATTGTGCAGAAGGGAAAATACAGAACTGTTCCTCAAAGGTGAGCGCTGCTATACGGATAAATGTGCCATCAAGAGAAGAAATTATCCCCCGGGTCAGCATGGGCAAGGAAGATCAAAAACTTCTGATTACGGTGTGCAGCTTCGTGAGAAACAGAAGGTTAGACGTATATATGGGATACTAGAAAACCAGTTCCGTGGTTATTTTGAGAGAGCCGACAGGTTGAAAGGTGTAACAGGTGAAAACCTGCTTTTCCTCCTTGAGAGGCGCCTCGATAACATAGTTTATCGGCTCGGCTTCGCTTCCTCTAGAATAGAAGCTCGTCAGCTGGTAAGACACGGCCATTTCACCCTGAACGGGAAAAAGGTCACCATTCCTTCTATCCAGGTTAAGACCGGAGATACTGTCGAGCTCAGGGAAAAAAGCCGCAAAGTAGCTTCTATAAATGAGTCTCTTGAAGCTGTTGTTCGGCGGGGAATCCCGCAATGGCTTGAGCTTGATAAGGGAGCTTTCAAGGGCTCGGTAAAGACCCTTCCTGTCAGGGAAGACATCACCATGCCGATCCAAGAGCAGCTTATAGTAGAGCTCTACTCCAAGTAAAAGCTTCAAAGACCCCGGTATAGGGAGGAATTACATGTACAAAAACTGGCGCGACCTGATCAAGCCTAAGAAGCTCCAGGTTGAGACTGAATCGCTTACAAATACATACGGTAAATTTTATGCGGAGCCTTTTGAGCGCGGCTTCGGGACCACACTCGGCAACTCTCTGCGCAGGGTTCTTCTTTCTTCACTTCAAGGTGCTGCCATCACGTCTGTAAAGGCTAAAGGTGTATTGCACGAGTTCTCAGCGATTCCAGGTGTTACGGAAGATGCTACGGATATTATTCTGAACCTGAAAGGTGTGCGCTTTAAAATGCACGGCCATGAGCCTAGGGTCGTCAGAATCGCCCAGAAAGGCGAAGGAATTGTCCGGGCAGGCGATATCATAACGGATCCCAATATAGAAGTACTCAATCCGAACCATCACATTGCCACATGCTCCAAGGATGCAAACCTGGAAATGGAGATGGTTGTAAAGCTCGGCAAAGGTTATGTGCCCGCCGATCGGAATCGCGATGAAAAGGCACCTGTTGGAACCATACCCATTGATTCGATTTTTTCACCTTTAACCAAGGTGAATTTTACTGTTACCAATGCCCGTGTCGGTCAGATCACCGATTATGACAAGCTTACCATCGAAGTCTGGACTGACGGCAGCGTCAAGCCTCAGGATGCAGTCGCCTATGCTTCAAAAATTCTCAAGGATCAGCTGACCATATTCATCAATTTTGATGAGGAGGTAGAGCCTGTAGAAGAGGCTGAGCCCATGGAGGAGCGTGAGAGGCTGAATGAGAATCTTTACCGTTCCGTAGATGAGCTTGAACTGTCAGTTCGTTCGGCAAATTGCCTTAAGAACGCCGGCATAAAGCTCATTGGTGAACTCGTCTCCCGCAGCGAAGCTGAAATGCTTAAAACGCAGAACTTCGGCAGAAAGTCTCTCAATGAGATAAAAGATATTCTTGTTGATATGGGGCTGACGCTGGGGATGAAACTGGACAACTTTCCCGACCCTGAAATTATGCGACGTCTCAGGGGCGAGCAGAAAGAAGAAGAATAACCGCAAGGCTTAAACGAGAAAGGAACAAGCAGTCATGCGTCATAATAATGCAGGCAAAAGATTAGGAAGAACCACAAGTCACAGGATAGCCATGTACAGAAACATGGTTACTTCCTTCCTGAATCACGAAAGAATAACGACTACTGATGCTAAGGCAAAGGGACTTCGCTCCATTGCAGAGAAAATGATCACTCTTGGCAAAAAGGGCGACCTCAATGCTATGCGGCAGGCAGCCTCTTTTATTCGTGACAAGAAGGTCGTTACCAAGCTCTTTACTACTATAGCACCACGGTATGCTGAGCGTGCCGGTGGCTACACCCGCATCATCAAGCTCGGTATTCGTCCTGGGGATAACGCACCTCTTTCAGTTATTGAACTCGTGGAAGAGACAATACAGGCACCCAAGGCTAAAAAGAAGATCGCTGCCAAGAAACCTGCTACCAAGGTAGCTGCAAAAGCTGCCTCTGCAACCGCAGAGTCGGCTCCAGTAGCCACCGCAAATGATGCCGCACCTGCTGAAGAGGCAGAAGTACAGGGTGTCAAGGATCCGGCAGAGGATTGCGAAGCCAAAGCTGATTAGAACCAAAACTCGACTTTTTTGCAAAGGGCACAGGAAACTGTGCCTTTTTTTTTATCTTTAAAGGGGTGAAAACCGGCTCCATACGTCGATGCAGCCCCATCTAAAACTTTACAACAAAAGAGTCACTCTGTTACTATCTATCGCTTATGAAAATAAAACGGGTCGACATAATAGGCTTTAAATCCTTTCACGACAAGGTTTCCCTGGATTTCCAGCAGTGCATTACCGGCATTGTCGGTCCTAATGGCTGCGGCAAATCGAATGTGGTTGATGCAATCCGCTGGGTCATGGGGGAACAATCAGCCAAGAACCTCCGTGGCAAGCAGATGGAGGATATCATTTTCGGCGGCAGCGAAAGCCGGAAACCTTTGGGCATGGCCGAGGTTTCACTGGTTTTTTCCACTGAAGATGGCCGCGTTCCTGCCAAATACCTAACCTACAGCGAAATCCAGGTTACCAGGCGGCTCTACCGCGACGGTGAAAGTGAATATCTGCTTAACAAATCCCAGTGCCGACTCCTCGATATTGCCGAGCTTTTCATGGACACTGGTGTTGGTGCAAGAGCCTATTCCATAATTGAGCAGGGCAAGATAGGAATGATCCTCCACTCAAAGCCGGAGGAACGTCGTGTCCTTATCGAGGAGGCGGCGGGAGTTACCAAGTTCAAGGCTCGCAAGCAGGTGGCTCTGAAGAAAATCGAGCTCACCCGAAATAACCTGCTCAGGATCACCGATATAATTACGGAAATAAGGCGGCAACTGGGTGGACTGCAGCGGCAGGCCAGGAAAGCCGAAAAATTCAGGGAGTGCAGGGAGGAACTGAAAGAGATAGAGCTTCTCTTTTCCGTAAAGAAATATGCTGCGCTGATGAAGGAAAAAGAAGACCTTGATCGGCAACTTGATCTACTGAAGAAAGAACTTTCCGTTCAGATTATCGATCAGGAAAAAGGCGAACTGGCTTTTGAACAGAAACGTCTGCTGCTTGTAGAGCGTGAAGAGCGCATTCAAAAGGCGCAGGAAGAGATATATCGGATGAAAGGTGAGCTTATGGCAGGAGATAGCCGCCGTGAGTTTCACAAAAAGGAACTGTTAAACCTCGACCGACTCTTTGAACGATCCCGACAAGAGCAGGATACTTGCGCTCTTCGCCACACAGAAGCTCAAACCGAGCTTGCTGCATTGAATGAGCAGAAGATCTCACTGATCGCAGAGCTGCAGCGTGAGTCGAGCCAGCTGGTGGAAGATGAGCGCCTTCTGGATGAATCTTCCAGGACGGAACAGGGCGCCTCGGCAAAGATTGAGGAAGCAAGGAACGGATTGTTCCAAGTGCTATCCAACAATGCCCAGTTAAACAACAAGCTTGCTGCAGACGTGAAGCGTCTCGAATTACTGGTGGAAAAATACGAGCGGAATCAGAGAGAGATCATTAAACTGCAGGAGCAAAGGGAGGAGGCATTTCAGGCCGTCTTGAAACTTGAGAATTCCTGCAAAAAAATCAAAGAGGTGACGCAGCAAGATGTTGAGGAGATGAATGCTCTTGTCCTGCGCGAAGGGGAGTTGAAGTCACTTCTTTCTTCAACGGAAACGGCCCTTCATGACAAACGCAATCAATTTACAGCAAAATCTTCCCGCCTGAAATCATTGCAGGAGTTGGAGGCACAGTTTGCCGGTTATGGGCAGGGGATCCGCACCCTCCTCTCCAATGATGACTTTAAAAGCAAGTTCAATGGTATGGTCGCCGATATGGTCGAAACCGGTGAAGCCTTTGAGGCTGCGGTAGAGGTAGCCCTTGGCGAGAGGCTCCAATGGTTGGTATGTGACCAGGAAAGTGATGCTTTAAGTGCTGTTGCCCATCTGCGTCAGGTGTCGGGGGGGAGGTGCAGTTTTGTCCTGCAGCAGCCGTGTAAACAGCAGAAGCCACTGCTGATTCCTGAGGCTGTCTGTCTTTTGGATAATATCAGCATAGTTGATCCATTCAGGGAGTACATAGAACCCTTACTGGCCCATACATATCTTGTCGACAGCCTCGAGAAGGCGCTGATCCTCGGCAAGCAGTCACCGCACCTGATGTTTGTCACCTCTCAAGGTGATATGGTCCACTCAGGCTCTATCGTTAACGGCGGCTCACCGGAGGCCGCCTACCAAGGGCTTATTCACAAAAAACGTGAAATTAAAGAGCTTTCTCTGGAAGCAGAGCTTCTTACGAAGCAAATTTCCGAGCTGGAAGAGCGGAGAACTCAGTTGAAAGAGGACGTAGCGACTGCAGGAGAGGGGTTACGGGATATAAGGCAGAAACTGCATCAGGCTGAAATTGAGTTGTTGAATGCAGAGAAAGATTTGACGCGGGCTCGTGAAGAGGTTGGAAGATTAGAAGAGAGGGCTTCGGTCGGTACCATTGAAAATGAACAGCTTGACGAAGAGAAAATTCTGCTTGAAAGGGAGATCTCGGACCTAAAAAAGGCTGTTTTACAGGGTGATGAGCGAAAATCAGTGCTGGAGCTGGAATTAGCAAGCCTGCAACAGTCGTGGGAGGCACGAAAAGAAATCATTGCCGACGCCCGCGAAGCTGTTACGGCCAGAAAGGTCAAGGTTGCTTCCCTCAAGGAGAAAACAGACGCGATCAATCAAGACCTCCTGCGAGTTGAATCGTTGATGACAGCACTGAAGAAGCAAGCAGGAGACCATGCTGCAGAGGTTGAAAAATCTATTCTGGATCGGGAGAAACTGGTTCTCTCGATCCAGCAGAGTGAAGAGTCACTGAAGGCCCTGTTGGAAAAGCAGGCCTCTTTTGAACTTTCCTATAGCAAACTGAAGGAAGAGTACGAGTTTGAGATAAGCGCTCACAGGGAAGACGAGGCTAAGCAGAAAAAACTGCGGGAATTGGTAGTAACCTCAAAGGAAGCAATTTCAAATCACACTCTTAGTGCAACACAGCTTTCCATGCAACTAAGCCAGCTTGAAACACAGGTACTTGATAAGTTTCGGACCGGAATAGCAGATATACTCCCAAAGTACGGTAACATTGAATATAATGAGGCCGAAAAGCGCTCCCGGCAAAATGAGCTGATGAAGGTTGTCGACGAGATGGGCGATGTGAACCTGACAGCCATAGAAGAATTTCAAGAGCTTGAAAAACGCTTTTTATTCCTTGATGAACAAAAGGAAGACCTTGAGGATTCCCTCAGTTCATTGCAAAAGGCAATCCAGCGGATCAACAAGACCACCCGCAGGCGCTTTCTTGAAACATTTCACCTGGTCAACGAAAAGTTCCAGGAGGTGTTTCCGCGCCTCTTCTGCGGAGGCAGAGCGGAATTGAAACTGACGAACGAGGACGACCTGCTGGAAAGCGGCTTGGAAATCATTGTTCAGCCTCCCGGCAAAAAGCTGCAGAACGTTACTCTTCTCTCCGGGGGGGAGAAAGCCCTCAGTGCGGTAGCTTTGATATTCTCCCTGTTCCTGATAAAACCTACGCCATTTTGTCTTCTTGATGAAGTTGATGCGCCGCTGGATGATGCCAATATCGGCCGTTTCAACGAGATGGTAAGGGAGATGAGCGCATTTTCACAGTTCATCATAATCACCCACAATAAAACAACCATGGCAGTTGTCGACACATTATACGGCGTTACCATGGAAGAGCCGGGCGTTTCGAAGCTGGTCTCAGTAAAACTCAACTAATTATATTTTGAGCGGGCGCATCATGCGGAGCTGGTTAGGAGTTGGAATTGCCTTTTAAAGCCATTTTGAAGGAACTGGTGGAAAATTCACCCGGCTCAACCGGGGCCATTCTGGCAGATTGGGAGGGGGAAGCGGTTGAGCAATATTGTCTTGCCGACACATACGAACTTAAGGTGACAGCAGCCCATCAGGGAATAATCATCGGCCAGTTGAAGGAGGTTCTTGCCGGATTTCCAACAGCTGGAGCGTTGACCCATCTGGCGATAAAGACGGAGAATCAGCTTTTTATTGTCGGTGTCGTCGGCTCTGACTATTCCCTGGTGATGACCATGGACAATGATATACTGCTGGCACGGGCGGAAAGGTGTTTTGCACGCACTATTCAGTTGTTGATAAAGGAGATTTATTGATGGCCGAAGAAAAAAGAGGGTTCTTTAAGGGCCTGCTGGATAAATTTACTGCTGATACTTCGGCCACTGAGGCCGAGGAAAAGGCTGTGAATGCTGAAATTGCGGAGCCCAAGGAAAAGACAGGTTTCTTTGATCGCCTGAAGCAGGGGCTTACAAAAACCCATGAAAGCATTGTCGGCAGGATCGACAGCCTCCTTTTAGGCCAAAAACAGATTGATGCCGATGTTCTGGAAGAACTGGAAGAAATTCTCATTACTGCCGATATAGGAGTGAAAACTACCGTTGAGTTGATAAGAACCCTTGAACAGCGTCTGAAGAGGAACGAACTCAAAGACGGGAATGCATTGAAAGCAGCGCTTAAACAGGAAATCACCAATCGACTGGTGCAAGTGGAATCGGGTCTTGATATAATTGCCGCCAAGCCGTTTGTCATTCTGGTTATCGGTGTCAATGGTGTGGGCAAAACGACGACGATTGGCAAGCTGGCAGCCCAGTACAGGCTCGCCGGAAAAAAAGTCTTGCTGGCTGCAGGGGATACATTCCGTGCAGCGGCTGCCGAACAGCTGGAGATCTGGGGGGAAAGGGTTGGCGCCGAAGTCGTGCGCCACAAGGAGGGGGCTGATCCATCTGCCGTAGCTTTTGACGCATGCAAAGCAGCCCTAGCCAGAGGCTGTGATGTTCTTTTGATCGATACAGCGGGGCGCCTGCATACTAAGGTCAATCTCATGGAAGAGATGAAAAAGATCCGCCGGGTAATAGAACGTGAAATTCCGGGTGCACCCCATGAAACCCTGTTGGTATTAGATGCAGCAACAGGCCAGAACGCCATTTCACAAGCGAGCCTCTTTAAGGAGGCGGCACAAGTCACCGGCCTCATTCTCACTAAGCTTGACGGAACCGCCAAGGGGGGGATAGTGGTGGCGGTGAGCCATGAGTTCTCGTTACCTGTTCGTTATATAGGTGTCGGTGAGGGTGTAGAAGACCTCCGGGAGTTTGAACCGCAGGAATTTGTCGATGCTATCTTTTAGTTAATTTAACAATCACCTTGACTTTTGTCGGGTATTTACTTAATATTCCTGGCGAAAAGGTGGATCCATGGACAGTAGTTTATTCGATGAACTTGAACGGAAAGTCGAACGGCTTTTACAGATTAACATGACACTGAAGCAGGAAAACGAGCTGTTAAGAACAGAGAACGCCAAATTGCAATTTGACAGGAACGGCATCAAGTCACGTATAGATGCAATTTTGGAAAAGCTCCAAGAGGTTGATCATCTTTGAACGTTTCACACCGAATAACGGTGTTGGGTCGGGAGATCAGCGTTAGAAGCACTGCTGATGAAGGCACAGTCCGTAAGGTGGAATCATTCGTCAATAAGAGGGTGGAGCAGGTTTTAAACTCGGGAAATACGGTCGATAACCAGGTGGCAGTTATCCTGACCCTTTTGAATGTGGCGGAGGATTACCTGGCAGTGCTTGACAGATTGGAAAGTAGCAGAAAAGACGAAGATTTCAGGATTGCTGGTTTGATTCAGCGAATGGATTCGGTAAGATAAGTTTTTCAGGGTCTCTCAAGGGAGATTTTTCATATAAGTGGTTCTGGATGCAGGGTCGGTAATAGTTTTTCGAGGCAGATTTTCTAGTTTTCACCTATTGCCTCGTTTCGCTGATAGGTGGCTGTAATACATATGGTTAATATGTCCAGTGGGGTTAACGGTTGCTTTAGTGGCTGATGCACATTACTGGCGACTTTACCCGACAGTCCCCGCCTAACCTGACATTCCTCCTCCATTCTCCCTCCAGAGTTCCCTCCTGTTAATGGGCTTGCCCCAAAACTGTCTGCTTCGCACCATCGAGAAAGGCCGCATGCCAAAGCATTCACTTCGCCGGCTTATGTTGTCCAAAAGAAGAGCGTTGTCCCCTTTAGAAGTTGAAGCACACAGTCTCCGGATTCAGCAATCTTTCATGGGCTCTTCCGAGTTTCTGCGGGCTGAAAGCCTGGCACTTTATGCGCCGATCCATCATGAGGTTGATACTGTCGCTTTACAGCGCCGCTCTTTTTTTCTCGGGAAGAAGGTCCTTTATCCTGTTGTGGACGGCAACAAGCTAACTTTCAGGCAGATTCATGCTGCCTCCGACTTGGAGAACGGTGCTTTCGGTATTGAGGAGCCGGGAGAAAAAAACATTATCCATTTGCCCGAAACCATCGACATTTTTGTTATTCCCGGCGTTGCTTTTGATATAAACGGACGCAGAATCGGTTATGGAAAAGGCTTCTATGATCGGACGCTTCACCTCCTTGAGGGATGCGGCAAATTCGTAGGACTCTGCTATGATTTCCAACTGGTTGATGAAATTGTCGGTGAACCACATGATGTAACCATGGATCTGATTTTCAGCGAGACAAGGATTATCCGTCCTTGATTTAAACATATAGAAGGGAGGTACATAGTTTGAAAATAGATATGATAACAATTGTTTTAGCAGTAATAACTGCTGCCGTGGGCTTTTTGATAGGTAATCTGTTAAGGAAGAAGTCTTCCGATGCCATAGTTGCCTCAGCTGAGGAACTGGCTGCAAAGATGTTGGAAGAATCAAAGCGTCAGGCTGAAACCATCACCAAAGAAGCAACCTTGCAGGCAAAGGATGTTGTTTATCAGGCCAAGGCAGAATTTGAAAGGGAGACGAAGGAAAAGCGCCGGGATCTTCAGGCACTAGAAAAGAGGTTGCAGCAAAAGGAAGAAAACCTGGACAAGAAGGTGAACCTTCTCGACCAGAGGGATGCCGAGTTTATTAAAAGAGAGCAGACCCTTGTCACCAAGGAACAGGGAGTTGCGCAAAAAGAAGAGAAGTTGAACCAGCTGATCAGCGAAGAGCGGACAAGGCTTGAAAATATATCCGGTATGACGGCTGTAGAAGCAAAGAAGATCCTCATGGAAACAATGGAAAACGAAGCCAAACTCGATGCAGCCAAGCGCATCAAGGCCATTGAGGAAGAAGCGAAAGAAACTGCAGACAAAAAATCCAAGGAAATAATGGCCCTTGCCATTCAGCGGTACGCCGGAGAATATGTTGCAGAACGAACTGTTTCGGTTGTTGCACTCCCCTCGGATGAAATGAAGGGGCGTATCATTGGCCGTGAGGGGCGCAACATAAGGGCTTTGGAAGCAGCAACCGGAATAGATCTCATTATTGACGATACACCCGAAGCGGTGATTCTTTCTGGTTTCAATCCGGTACGCCGGGAGGTAGCCAAACTTTCCCTGGAGAAACTCATTGCTGACGGCAGGATTCATCCTGGAAGAATTGAAGAGGTTGTCGCCAAGGCTGAGGAAGAGATAGAGCAGGCGATGAAAGAAGCCGGCGAACAAGCTGCCTTCGACTTGGGTGTTCATGGAATTCATCCCGAGATACTCAAATTGATTGGTCGTCTCAAATACAGGACATCATACAGCCAAAATGTGTATCAGCATTCGTTGGAAGTGGCGTTTCTCTGCGGAATCATGGCTTCCGAGCTTGGCATCAACGTGAAGCAGGCCAAGAGAGCCGGGCTTTTACATGATTTGGGAAAGGCTGTTGACCATGAGGTAGAAGGCTCACATGCGGTTATCGGTGCCGAACTGGCCAAAAAATACGGTGAATCTCCAAAAATAATCCATGCGATCATGGCCCATCACGAGGACGAAAAGCCGGCAACTGTGCTTGCCGTGCTTGTTCAGGCCGCCGATGCCCTATCCGGAGCCCGTCCCGGTGCCCGTCGCGAGATGATGGAAACCTACGTCAAGCGGCTTGACGATCTGGAGAGGATTGCTTCATCATTCAGCGGCGTGACCAACTCATTTGCTATTCAGGCCGGACGCGAGATCAGGGTCATGGTGGCCAGTGAAGAGGTCAGCGACGAACGCTCCCTGATTCTAGCCAAAGACATTGCCAAAAAAATCGAGACTGAAATGACTTATCCTGGACAGATAAAGGTAAATGTCATCAGAGAGACCAGAGCTACCGAATATGCCCGTTAAACTGCTGTTTCTGGGAGATGTTGTCGGAAAGCCGGGGCGCCAGGCTCTTTCTTATGAGCTGCATCGCCTGATTGACCGCTATTTTGTCGATCTTGTCATAGCCAATGGAGAGAATGCTGCCGGCGGCTTCGGCATCACCGAGGAAACGGCCAAAGACCTCTTTGGCTGTGGTATCCACATGCTCACTAGCGGTAATCACATCTGGGACAAAAAAGACGCCTTATCTTTCATTAAAAAGGAAGAAAAACTGGTCAGGCCGGCAAATTACCCTGAAGGAACGCCGGGGCAGGGTAGTGCAATCATCAGAACCGCCGGCGGTGTCAAGGTCGCGGTGCTTAACCTGGAAGGGCGGGTCTTTATGAATAACCTTGACTGCCCGTTCAGAGTCGCAGACCGGGAGATAGAGCGACTGAATGTCGAAACTCCCATCATATTTGTTGATTTTCATGCCGAGGCCACATCGGAAAAGGCGGCTCTCGGTTTTTACCTGGACGGTCGCGTCAGTGCAGTTGTGGGCACTCATACCCATGTGCAAACGTCGGACGAGCGTATTCTCCCAGGCGGCACCGCCTACATGACCGACGCCGGCATGTGCGGGGCCTTTGACTCCGTAATTGGTGTGCGCAAGGAAGAGGCTATCGAGAGATTCCTCACACAGCTGCCGACAAAATTTGAAGTGGCGAAAAAGAACATCCGGCTCAACGCCGTGGTTATAGAGGTTAATGAGACATCGGGAAAGGCTATATCAATTGAGCGAATTTCCGTTTCATGTGGCTGACCGGGCTTGAATCGAGTTTTGGAGGCGTTATGACTGTTGCAGAGCAGATGGAAATAATCAAGCGTGGCGCAGTGGAGATCCTGCTGGAAAAAGAGCTGGTCGAGAAGCTGGAGAAATCATCTGCGACCGGCGTTCCTTTAAGAGTCAAGGCTGGTTTTGATCCCACCGCCCCTGATCTTCACCTGGGCCATACCGTTTTGCTCCATAAACTGCGTCAGTTTCAGCAGTTGGGGCACGAAATATACTTTCTCATCGGCGATTTTACCGGCATGATAGGTGACCCGACGGGAAAATCGGAAACGCGGAAAGTTCTCTC